>NZ_CEEDDZ010000006.1:250733-316147 GCF_979253585.1 Pseudomonas sp. AC463
ACCAGCCGCCAAGCCAGTTGCTAAAACCGCTGCTGCAAAACCGGCCGCCAAGCCAGCGGCTAAAACCGCTGCTGCCAAACCAGCCGCCAAACCAGCTGCCAAAACTACTGCTGCCAAACCAGCCGCCAAGCCAGCCGCTAAACCTGCTGCTGCAAAACCTGCCGCTGCCAAGCCAGCGGCTAAGCCGGCTGTCGCCAAGCCTGCTGCCGCAAAACCAGCACCGGCCAAGCCAGCAGCTCCAGCAGCCGCCACCGCTCCAACCGCACCGGCCAGCAGCACGTCTGCACCGGTAGCGCCAAGCACCACCCCAACCAGCGCTTCCTAAGCGCCGGTGGCCGCGACGCGCAGCTGCTGCAGCGCGTCGTGGTCAAGGTTGGCGGCTTCGGTCGCCAGGCCTTCCAGCCATTTCTGCTGAACCACGCCTTCTTCTTTCGGCCATGCCTGCGCCACGGCTTCCAGACGTGCCAGCAACGTTCGTTCGGCGTCCAGCTCCAGGGCTTTGACCCGCTCGCGCAACCCCGCCAACACCTCATCCTGCTGCGCCATGGCGCGCCATTGCCTGCGTACCTGCCGTAACGGTTCGACCACCTGCGCCTGCCAGGGCCCGGCGATCTGCGCCAGTGCCTGCATGCGTTCCGCTGTCGGCGCCACACCGCGCTGCTCCAGCCATGCGCCGCAGAGCAACAGGCACACATCTGCGCCGTGTTCCTGCAAACGCAGGCAAGCGACTTCGCACCCTGGACGGGCGTAAGTCGAGAGGGCAAAGCTCCACAGGTCAGCGTTCATATTCACACCCAAGCCAGCGGCCAACGAAGCTGGTAGACTCCGCCGCCATTATGATCCGACTTCAAAGCCTAACATTACAGCGTGGCCCGCAACGTCTTCTTGAAGACGCCGAGCTGACCCTGCACGCCGGTCACAAAGCCGGCCTGATCGGTGCCAACGGCGCCGGCAAATCCACGTTGTTCGCCCTGTTGCTGGGTGAGCTGACCCCGGATTCCGGGGACTGCTTGCTGCCGGCCGACTGGCGCATCGCCCATATGCGCCAGGAGATCGACACCCTGGACCGCATCGCGATCGACTACGTGCTCGATGGCGACCTGCGCCTGCGCCAGGTGCAACACGACCTGGCCGAGGCCGAGAAAGCCCAGGACGGCGCCGCCCAGGCCCGCCTGCACGCAGAACTCGACAGCGCCGACGGCTACACCGCCGACGCCCGCGCGCGCAAGATGCTCGCCGGCCTTGGGTTTACCAACGAGCAGATGGACCGCCCGGTCGCCGACTTCTCCGGTGGCTGGCGCATGCGCCTCAACCTGGCCCAGGCGCTGATGTGCCCGTCGGACCTGTTGCTGCTCGATGAACCGACCAACCACTTGGACCTCGATGCGATCCTGTGGCTGGAAGATTTCCTCAAAAGCTACCAGGGCACCTTGCTGCTGATTTCCCACGACCGGGATTTCCTCGACGCCGTGGTCGACAACATCGCCCACGTCGAACAGAAGAAAATCACCCTCTACCGTGGCGGCTACACCGCGTTCGAACGCGCCCGTGCCGAGCGCCTGGCCCAGCAGCAACAGGCCTTCGAGAAGCAGCAGGCGCAGCGTGCGCACATGGAAAGCTACATCGCCCGGTTCAAGGCCCAGGCCACCAAGGCCCGTCAGGCCCAGAGCCGGATCAAGGCGCTGGAGCGCATGGAAGAGCTGTCGGCGGCGCATGTCGATTCGCCGTTCGACTTTGTGTTCCGTGAGTCGGTGAAAATCTCCAGCCCATTGCTGGATCTGTCCGACGCCCGCCTGGGTTATGGCGACAAGACCATCCTGGAGAAGGTCAAGCTGCAGCTCACGCCGGGCGCGCGCATCGGTTTGCTCGGCCCTAACGGTGCGGGTAAATCGACGCTGATCAAGAACCTCTCCGGTGAACTTGAGCCGCTGTCCGGCCGCCTGACCCGTGGCGAGAACACCGTGGTGGGCTACTTCGCCCAGCACCAGTTGGACTCCCTCGACTCCAAGGCCAGCCCGCTGTTGCACCTGCAACGCCTGGCGCCGACCGAGCGCGAACAGACCCTGCGCGACTTCCTCGGTGGTTTCGACTTCCGTGGCGCGCGCATCGATGAGCCGGTGCTGAATTTCTCCGGCGGCGAAAAAGCCCGCCTGGCCCTGGCCCTGATCGCCTGGGACCGCCCGAACCTGTTGCTGCTCGACGAACCGACCAACCACCTGGACCTGGAAATGCGCCTGGCGCTGACCATGGCCCTGCAAGAGTTCAGCGGTGCGGTACTGGTGGTGTCTCACGATCGCCACCTGCTCAAGAGCACCACGGATAACTTCCTGCTGGTAGCCGACGGCAAAGTCGAAGAGTTCGACGGCGACCTGGACGACTACGCCCGCTGGCTGACCGATTACCGCTTGCGCAACGCGCCGGCCAGCAACACCCCGGTCAACCCGGACAAAACCGACAAGAAGGCCCAGCGCCAGGCCGCCGCCGCGCTGCGCCAGCAGTTGGCGCCGCACAAGCGTGAAGCCGACAAGCTCGAAGCCGAACTGGGCAAGGTGCATGAGCGCCTGGCCAAGATCGAAGCCAGCCTGGGCGACAGCGCCGTGTACGAAGCCGCACGCAAGGACGAGCTGCGCGACCTGCTGGCCGAACAGGCCAAGCTCAAGGTGCGCGAAGGGCAATTGGAGGAAACCTGGATGGAAGCCCTCGAATTGCTCGAAAGCCTGCAAGCGGAGCTGGAGGCGCTGTCCTGATGGAAGCGTTGCAACTGCCGATCCCTACGCAATGGGTCGAGCCCGTGTGGATCGGCGTGCAGATCCTGCTGATCCTGCTGGGCGGTTACCTCGCCCAGCGCTTCGTGGCCAAAGGCCTGACCCGCCTGGGCGAGCGTTACCCGTTCCCGCCACAACTGCTGATGCCCCTGCGCGGCGGCTTGCGCTGGCTGATCATGGGCAGTGCGCTGATCTTCGTGCTGGGCCGCCTGGGCGTGTCCGCCACGGTACTGTGGACCGCGCTGTCGGGGTTTGTGGCGGTGGCGGCGGTGGCGTTCTTCGCCATGTGGTCGGTACTGTCCAACCTGCTGTGCGCGATTCTGATCTTTACCGTCGGGCCGTTTCGTCTTGGGGACATCGTGGAGCTGGTGGATACCGTCGACAAACCGGGGGTAAAAGGCCGGGTCGTGGCGATCAACCTGCTGTACACCACGCTGATCGAAGTGGAAGCCGCCGGTACCGACAGCGCCATCGTGCAGGTGCCCAACAGCCTGTTCTTCCAGCGTTCGGTGCGGCGTTGGCCGGGTACACATGTGTTCCCGGGCGATCGCTAGGAAAAAATCGATAGCCAGCCTTTGCTCGGCGGAGTTAGCTTAAGGGCACAACGGCAAACTCCCCCTTGAGGTGTGCAATGGCACTGGATACGTGGCTGGCCTTTTTCGTGGCCAGTTGGATCATCTCCCTTTCCCCCGGCGCCGGCGCTATCGCGTCGATGTCCAGCGGCCTGCAATACGGTTTCCTGCGCGGTTACTGGAACGCCATTGGCCTGCAACTGGGCCTGGCGATGCAGATTGCCGTGGTGGCGGGCGGCCTGGGTGCCATTCTGGCGACGTCTTCTACGGCGTTTTATGCGATCAAATGGTTTGGCGTGGCGTACCTGGTGTATCTGGCCATCAAACAATGGCGCGCGTTGCCCATGGATATGAGCGATGACGCGGCCGTGCGCCCGATCGGCAAGCCGATGGCGATGATGTTCCGTGGCTTCCTGGTGAATGCCAGCAACCCCAAGGCCCTGGTGTTCATGCTCGCGGTGCTGCCGCAGTTCGTGAACCCGCAGGCGCCGCTGCTGATCCAGTACCTGATCCTCGGCGCGACCATGATCAGCGTGGATATGATCGTGATGGCGGGGTATACCGGGCTGGCGTCGAAGGTGCTGCGCCTGCTGCGCACGCCGAAGCAGCAGAAACGCATGAACCGTACGTTTGCGGGGTTGTTTGTGGGGGCTGCGGGCTTCCTCGCCAGCCTGCATCGCGCCACGGCGTAACGGGCGAAACTGGATCAAAAATGTGGGAGGGGGCTTGCCCCCGATTGCGGTGTATCAGCTGCACATATGCTGACTGACACACTGCCATCGGGAGCAAGCCCCCTCCCACATTGGTTTGTGTTGGTTGATCTGGCGAGTATCAGCGCAGGATTTTTGGCGCTTCATCCCGTGGCAGGTTGTTGCGCAGCGGGGGCTGGCCCGGCTCTTGGTAGCCGCCACCCAACTGCTCCGCCAGCTGCCTGGCCACATCTTCACCCAGCGCTTTCGACACTTCCTTCACCACCCGCGGCCTATTCAGGCTCACGCGGATGTCGCGGCTGTTCACCAGTTTGGTGTCCTGGCCTTCACCCATGGCGGTAAACGCCGAGGTGATCTCGTAAGTTCGCGTGTTGATCAGGCTGAAATCCGCCACCAGCGTCAGGCCCAGCACCGCCGAGTAGCTGTTGGTGTGGTCCAGCGCATTGATGTCCTGGGTGAAGTCGATGTCGGACAGCGTGCCGAACAGCACGTAGTCCGCACCCTTGAAGTTGCCGGCCTTGATGCGCTTGATAACGTCGTACACGTCACCCTTGGCATCGGCGGTGTAGGGCGTGCCCTGCACCAGCTGGAACTGGCGCGACTTGAGGATCTCGCCCTTGATATCGCCGCTGAATTTACGCAGCTCGGTCTGCTCGATATAGCTGGTACGGCTTTCGTACTCGCTGTAGTTCGAGGCGCCGCTGGCGTGGTAGGCGCTGGCCTGGAAGTTGTTGCTGGCCGAGACCTGGTGGATGTATTCCTCGACCCGCGCCTCGTAGGCCAGGTCGGTCACCGCGATCTTCGGTGCGGCCGAGGCGCCAAAGGCGCACAGCAGGCCGATCAAACCAATCCATGCACGCATCGTTTAGCGCTCCGTGGTCTTGCGGATTTCTTTTTCGTCCATCCATTCGGCCAGGCCGCTCTCGACGTCGATCAGCTGCAGGCTGAACTTGTAGAACACGTCTTTGTAGTCCGCGCTGCGCTTGACGATGGAGCTGATGGAGCCTTCCAGGCGGTACTTGGCGGCGACCATGTTGCCGGTCTTGCTCACCGTGGACTTCTTGTACAGGCCGCTCTGGTTCTGCAATTTCAGCTGGTCGACCTGGCTCTGCATGTCGGTGTTGTCGCTGGCGAAGCGCGCGGTTCCGGTCTTCATCAGCTGGGTCTTGATCGACGTGGTGATCTCGCGGGTGTCGATGTACTCGCTGGTCTTGTTCTTCACGTCGTACACCTGCACCACCGGGCGGCCTTGCAGGATGCCGGACTGGGCCAGGGAGCGGGTCATGCTTTCGGCGATCATCTGCAGGTCGGTGGAGCCGAACTCGTTGGTCACGGTTTCCACGGCCTTGGTGTCACCGTAGTTGATGTTCTTGCTGCCCAGTACCGGCGAGGTGTTGGCGCAACCGCTGGCCAGGACGGCGACCACGGCGAGAATCGAAAAGCGTGCAAACATGGGGAAATCTCTCAAAAAGGGTGTACGGCTCAAGGGGTTTTGACTTCAAGGCGGAAGTCCGCTGCCTGAGGCAGGTTGGCGATGGCCGGCAGGAAGGTCGCCTGGTTGGCGTACAGGTTCAGCACTTTCCAGGTGTCTTCATCGCCCACCGGGAAGCCGTCGGCACCCAGCCAGGCGAAGCGGTAATACATCACCTGGTTGCTGCTGGTGATGTTGCTCAACTGCACCTTGGCGGTGAGGAAGCCGTTCTCGCGTGCAACGCGGATGGCGCCGACGGCGATGCCCTTGAACTTGCCCATCACCACGATCTTGCTGGCGGCGCTGCCCGGCTCCGGTGGCGGCGGGGTGGCGCAGCCGGCGAGCAATACCAGCGCCAGGGCGCCGAGGATGAAATGACGCATAGCGTGCTCCTTAAGGTTGTTTGAGAGTGGCGATGGCCTGGGGCGGCGTGCTCGGTACCACATGGGCCGCGAGGCCGCCGGCGAACACCTGGTTGCCGACCACACGCAAGGTGATCACCTGGTAGCGCTGGTCGGCCTTGACCGTTACCAGCGTGCCGCCCAGGGCGTTGGGCAGGCTGACCTGGTGCTCGCCGTGCTTGAGGCGCAGGCGTGTCACTTGGGTCATGTCCGGCAGGGTGCGCCAGGTGCGGGTGTCGGCGCCTTCGACCACGGCCGAGGCGATCCCCAGTACCAGGCCCGCCATCGGGTTGGTCTTGTTCAGGTTGTTTTGCGTCACGCCACGGCTGACCGCACGCACGGTGGTGCGCAGGATGATGCCCGGCATGTCATCTCGCAGGGCGCGGCGCGACATGGCCGTGGTGCTGTTGAGGGCGGTGAGGTTCTGTTGCTGGCCGTCCACGCCGATCTGGGCGAAGGTGGCGGTGGAGGTGTCGGCCTTGATCACCGGGAACGACAACGGGGTGATCACCAGGTTGCCGTTGATCGGGATCGGCAGCGGCAGGCGGATCGAGTCGCGGGCCGGCGCCAGGCCGCTCTGCACCACGATCAGCACGTCGGTCTCGTCGGCGCCGACCTTGGCTTTGTCCAGGTTCAGCAGGGCCTGGTCCAGCAGCGGAGTGTTGGGGCGCAACTCGGCGGCCTTGCGGTAACCCGGTGCGGCCAGGTCCTTCTCGCCCAGGGCTTCGTAGACGAAGCCGGCCAGGTAATGGCTGAACGCACTCTGGTAGCTGTTTTTCAGGCCGACCACTTCCGGCGCGTCGAGGGCTTCCACCGGGTAGCCGCGCAGGTCTTTCATCTGGGTGGTGATGCCCTGGCGCTCGGCGTCGTCTTCGCGCTTGAGGTATTCCTTGTCGCGCAGGTCGGCGATCACGGCTTCGCGTTCGTGGGTCTTCTTGATTTCGGTGCGGGCGCCGTCGAAGTCGTTCAGGGCCAGCAGGTTCAGGGCCATCTGCGTGGTCAGCATGACTTTCTCGTAGTCATAGCCTTCGTAGCGCCGCACCTTGTCGTTGACCAGGAAGCTGCCGAACTGGGACAGGTACTTTTCGCTGTCGAACTTGACCGACTCTTCCCACTTGTAGACTTGCAGGTCGGCGCTGCGCCAGGCGGTCTGGCTGCCGGTGAGGTCGCCCTTGGCGCGCAGCAACTCACCCTTTTCGAAGAAATAGAGCAGGTCTTTGTCGTCGCCGGTGTTGTTCTTTTCCAGCAGGGTCAGGGCGCCGTCGACATTGCCGGTGGCCAGTTGCTGGTTGGTGGCTTGCAGCTCGGTGTCGTAGCTGCGGAACATCGAACAGCCGGAGAGCAAGGTGACCGCCGCGAGCGCGAACGGAGTCAAGGCGCGAAATGCCATGTAACTTCTTCCCTGAAAGTATTGTGGTGATTCCTCATAAAAACGAGGAATGAAATTCCCTTTCGCACTAACAGGGCGCGGCATTATAAGCGCGACTGCTGGCTAAACAATGGCTTTTTGCTGGGATGTGATCGACATTTATGCCATCACGTGACGCAAAAATGCCTCGCCCTTCAAAACGCCAAATCACTTACGCCTTGAGTCAAACCCCTTAACCCTTAACAATGTGTTACTTCGTATTTCCATTCGAGATTCATTCATGACTGCCCCCTTCCGTTTTCTCGCCTGGCTGCTGCTGCCGGCGTTGATGTCGTGCAGCGTCAACCTGTTGGCCGCAACCGCAGAGGGCGCCCCCCAAGCCCTGCATCTGCTGGACTACATTGGCGCTGACTACCCACCGACGGTGGAGGCGGGCAAGGTGGTGGATGATTCGGAATACCGCGAGCAAGTGGAGTTTCTCGGGGTGTTGCAAGGCTTGGTGGCGGATTTGCCCGAAAGGCCGGAACGCGCGGCGCTGGTCAAGGGCGTTGACGAACTGCTGGCGGCAGTAACCGCCCACCAGGACGGCGCTACAGTTGCCCGCCAGGCCCGCCAATTGGGTGCCCAACTGGCCGTGGCGTATGAAGTCAGCCAGGCCCCGGCGATTACCCCTGACCCCACGCGCGGCGCGCCGCTGTATGCCCAGCACTGCTCGGTGTGCCACGGCACGTCCGGCGCCGGTGATGGCCCGGCCAGCGTGGGCATGACGCCGCCGCCGGCCAACCTGCAGGACGCCGCGCGCCTGGATCGCCTGAGCCTCTACGCGATCTACAACACCCTGGGACTGGGCGTCGAAGGCACTGACATGCCGTCCTTCGCCGACCAGCTGGACGACCGCCAGCGCTGGGACCTGGCCACCTACATCGCCGGTTTCACCGCTGACCCGGCTGCGGCCAAGAGCGAGCAGCCTTTCAACCTCGCCGACCTGGCCCGCCAGACCCCCAATGAAGTGCTGGCTGCCAACGGCCCGGCGGCGGCTGCCACCTTCCGTGCCCAGCGGGCGCAGCCGCCGCAGGTCAAGCGTGGCCCGGCGCAGTTGCTTGATTACACCTCATCGACCCTGGACAAGAGCCTCGCGGCGTTCCGCAACGGTGACCACGAACAGGCCTACGACCTGTCGGTGGCCGCGTACCTGGAAGGCTTCGAGCTGGTGGAAAGCTCGCTGGACAACGTCGACGCCAACGTGCGCAAGGACACCGAGAAGGCCCTGATGGCTTATCGGCAATCATTGCAGGACGGCTTGCCGGTGGACCAGGTGCAGCAGCGCCTCGACGTGGCCAAGGGCAAGCTCACCGAATCCGCCGGCCTGCTGGGCAGCGATGGCCTGAGCTGGTCGTTGAGCTACATCTCCGGCCTGCTGATTTTGCTGCGTGAAGGCCTGGAAGCGATTCTGGTGCTGGCGGCGATCCTCGCGTTCCTGCGCAATACCGGCCAGCAGTCGGCGGTGCGCAGCGTCAACGTGGGCTGGGGCCTGGCGTTGCTGGCAGGCCTGGCCACCTGGGCGTTGGCGGCGTATGTGATTGACGTGAGCGGCGCCCAGCGTGAGTTGCTCGAAGGCTGCACGGCGCTGTTCGCCAGTGTGATGGTGTTGTGGCTCGGCGTGTGGATGCACGACCGGCGCCACGCGGCGGCGTGGCAGGACTACATCAAGAGCAGCCTGGTGGGCGGCGGCGGGCGGTTTGGTTTTGCGATGCTGGCGTTCTTCTCGGTGTACCGCGAGCTGTTCGAAGTGATCCTGTTCTACGAAACCCTGTGGCTGCAAGCCGGCCCGGCCGGGCACAACGCCGTGCTGGCCGGTGGCGCCACGGCGCTGGTGCTGCTGGTGGGCCTGGCCTGGGTGATCCTGCGCGGCTCGGCGAAGTTGCCGCTGGCGCTGTTCTTCGGCATCAACGCGGCGCTGCTGTGCGCGTTGTCGGTGGTGTTTGCCGGGCACGGGGTCAAGGCGTTGCAGGAAGCCGGCATCTTCGGCACCCGGCCGGTGGCGTTCTTTGACTTCGACTGGCTGGGCATTCACGCCGATGCGTACTCGTTGAGCGCGCAGGCCTTGGCGATCCTGGCGATTGTGGTGCTGTATGGTCGCAGCCGCTTGGCTGAGAAACGCCGGGCTTGAACATGTGGGAGTGGGCTTGCCCCCTCCCACATTGGTTACCCTGTTGTGTCATTGATGTATGAGGAATTCCGATGCGCGTGTGGATCGATGCCGACGCCTGCCCGCGGGCGGCCAAGGACCAGGTGGTCAAGTTCGCCCTCAAGCGCCAGTTCGAAGTGGTGCTGGTGGCCGGGCAGAGCCAGATCAAGCCGAGCTTCGCCTGTGTGAAGCTGATCGTGGTACCCAGCGGCCCGGATGCGGCGGATGATTACCTGGTGGAACACGCGGTTCCCGGCGAACTGGTGATTTGCAGCGATGTGCCCCTGGCCGACCGGTTGGTGAAGAAGGGCGTCACGGCCCTCGACCCGCGCGGCAAGGAGTTCAGCCCGGCCAACATGAGCGAGCGGCTGGCGGTGCGCAACCTGTTCACCGACCTGCGCGAGCAAGGCCAGATGGGCGGCGGCCCACCGCCTCATAGCGAGAAGGACAAGCAGGCGTTTGCCAATGCGCTGGACCGCATCCTGACCAAACTGATGCGCTCGGCTTAATCGTTCTCGTGGGTCAGCTCCAACACCCGGTCCACCAGCTTGTTGATGCCTGACGCAACCTCGCTGATGTTCTTGCCCAGCATGTAGGCCGGTGTACTCACCAGCTTGCGGGCCTTGTCCTCGACAATGTCTTCCACCGCACACTCCTGGTGGTCGGCGCCCATCTTGTCCAGCGCGGCGGCAGTGTCGGGACAGTTACCGATGGTGCAGGTCACCCCCGGGCCGTAGATTTTTGCGGCCAGGGCCGGCGAAATGCAGATCAGCCCCACCGGCTTGCCCGCTTCGGCAAAGGCTTCGGCCAGCTCCAGCACCTGTGGGTTGACGCTGCACCCCGCGCCCTCGACGGCAAAGTTCGAGAGGTTCTTCGCCGCGCCAAACCCGCCGGGCACGATCAGCGCGTCGAAGTCCTCGGCGTTGGCCTCGCGAATATCCTTCACCTCGCCCCGGGCAATGCGCGCCGATTCCACCAGCACGTTGCGCGACTCCGGCATCTCTTCGCCGGTGAGGTGGTTGATCACATGCAATTGCGCAACATTGGGGGCAAAACACTGGACCTGAGCGCCGCGCTGGTCCAGGCGCAGCAGGGTGATCACGCTTTCGTGGATTTCTGCGCCGTCGTACACGCCGCAGCCGGAAAGGATCACTGCAATCTTTTTGCTCATGGGCATTTCTCCTGGGGTCTTGGCGTTAAATGTCTACTAATTTGTCACCTGTTGCCAATGGGGTCGGGCGCCGCTACACCTAATCTAGATGTAACAAAAATAGACCGGACTAGCCCATGGACTTCGTGCCTTACGCGGTACCGTTTTTCATCGCCTTGATCGTGGCGGAACTGCTTGCCGACCGCTGGCGTGGGCAGCGCAACTACCGAGTGGCAGATGCCATCAACAGCCTCAGCACCGGCGTGCTGTCCACCACCACGGGCCTGCTGACCAAGGGCGTGGGGCTGCTGACCTACGCGTTCGCGCTCAAGCACCTGGCCGTTGTCGACCTGCCGTCTGAGAGCGTCTGGACCTGGGTCTTCGCCTTTGTCTTCTACGACTTCTGCTACTACTGGCTGCACCGCATGGGGCATGAGCGCAATATCCTCTGGGCCGCACACTCGGTGCATCACCAGAGCGAGGACTACAACCTCAGCACCGCCCTGCGCCAGACCAGCACGGGCTTTCTGCTGAGCTGGATCTTCTACCTGCCGCTGGCCGTGCTCGGTGTGCCGCTGGTGGTGTTTATCAGCGTGGCCTCGCTCAACCTGCTGTACCAGTTCTGGGTGCACACGCGCCACGTGCCCAAGCTCGGCTGGTTCGAGTGGTTCTTCGTCACGCCATCCAATCATCGGGCCCACCATGCACAGAACGCTCTCTACATGGATCGCAACTACGGCGGGGTGTTCATTATTTGGGACCGGCTGTTCGGCAGCTTTCAGGAAGAAGACGACAACGAACCGGTGATCTTTGGCGTGACCACACCCCTGGCCAGCTGGAATCCGCTGTGGGCCAACCTGCAGTTTTATGCGCAGCTGTGGAGTGATGCGCGGCGCACCGAGCGCTGGTGGGACAAGCTGCGCATCTGGTTCATGCGCACCGGCTGGCGCCCGGCGGACGTGGCGGCCAAATACCCGCAGGCCAAGCCCGACCTGAGCCAGTTCCGCAAATTCGAGGTGCCGCTGGACGTGCGCCAGCAAATCTACATCGCCCTGCAATTTGCGGCGTATGTGGGTTTTGGCAGTTATCTGATGAATTTCGGTGAGGGCTTGCCCACCCAGGCTCTGGTCCTGGGCTGGAGCACGATGGCGCTGGGCTTGTTTACGTTGGGCGTGGCCCTGGAAAATCGC
This sequence comes from Pseudomonas sp. AC463, assembly GCF_979253585.1. NCBI lineage: Bacteria > Pseudomonadati > Pseudomonadota > Gammaproteobacteria > Pseudomonadales > Pseudomonadaceae > Pseudomonas > Pseudomonas sp. AC463. Next base: position 262,550 of record NZ_CEEDDZ010000006.1, read on the forward strand.
CCGTGGGCGTTCAAGGCCGAGCTGCTGCGCCTGGCGCTGAATGTGCCGTTGGTGTGGCTGGCGCCGCTGGTCGGGCTATGGCCGGCCAGCCACCTCGGCTGGCTGGGCCTGGCGAGTTACAGCCTGCTCAGCCTGATCGGCCTCTACTGCTGTAGAAGCCGGCTTACTCGACTGGCGTCTTAGGCGGTTCGACCGGCGCCGGCTCGGCGGCGAGCCGGGCCTTGGCGTCGGCGCAGGCCTGACGGGCGATGCGCGCGTTCTTGAAGCGGCGGCGCAGCCACAGGCCAAAGCCCAGCAGCAGCAAGGCGCCCAGCACCCACAGCTCATACTTCTTGACGCTGCCCAGCATGCCTTCCAGCACTGCGCCGAAGTGGTAAGCCGCAGCGCCCAGGGCGGCGGCCCAAATCGCGGCGCCGATCCCGTTGAGGATCAGGTAGCGCAGCGGCGGGTAGCCGGACAGGCCAATCGCCACGGGCATCACCGTGCGCAATCCGTAGACGAAGCGGAAGCTCAGCACCCAGATATCCGGATGCTTGCGGATATGCTCCAGGGCTTTGTCCCCCATCAATTGCCAACGCGGCTTGCGCGCCAACAATTTGCGGCCGTGCTTGCGCCCCATGTAATACCAAAGCTGGTCGCCGGCGTAGCTGCCAAAAAAGGCAACGACCACCACCAGGTTGATATCCATGTATCCACGGAACGCCAGGAAGCCTGCGAGAACCAGAATGGTTTCGCCTTCGAAGAAGGTGCCTAGGAAGAGGGCAAAGTAGCCGAAGTCATGCAGAAATTGTTGAAGCATGGTCTGGGTGCTGGCGAAATGAACGCGCAGCCTACGCCTTCACGAAGATTCATGAAAGTATCGAGATGTGTCACGAAGTGAACAATTCCTACGTAAATGGCGAATGTGACTACAGGTCGCGTCGATAAGCACAACTGTCATTCATTCGTCATAATGGCCGCTTATAACTGCAACGCTCGCCCGTAAACGCGGGCTCTGGAGTCTGTCGTGAGCTTTACCCCCGCCAATCGCCTGTTCCCAGCCACCCGTTTGCGTCGCAATCGTCGTGATGATTTTTCTCGCCGCCTGGTGCGTGAAAACGTGCTGACGACGAATGATCTGATCCTGCCGGTGTTTGTGCTGCACGGTGAAAATCGCCGGGAAGCGGTGGCGTCGATGCCGGGTGTGGAGCGCTTGACCATCGATTTGCTGCTTGAAGAGGCGGCGAACTGGGTTGAGCTGGGGATTCCGGCGCTGGCGTTGTTCCCCGTCACGCCGTCTGAACTCAAGTCCCTGGATGCCGCGCAAGCCTGGAACCCGGACGGGATTGCCCAGCGCGCCACCCGCGCCCTGCGCGAGCGTTTCCCGGAGCTGGGGGTGATCACCGACGTGGCGTTGGACCCGTTCACCACCCACGGCCAGGATGGCATTCTCGACGAACACGGCTATGTTCAGAACGACATTACCGTCGACGCGCTGGTCAAGCAGGCCTTGTCCCACGCGGCGGCGGGTGCCCAGGTGGTTGCACCGTCGGACATGATGGACGGACGCATCCAGGCGATTCGCGAAGCCCTGGAACTGGCAGGCCACGTCAACGTGCGGATCATGGCCTATTCGGCCAAGTACGCCAGCGCCTACTACGGCCCGTTCCGCGATGCGGTGGGCTCGGCGCTTAACCTGGGCAAGGCCAACAAGGCCTCCTACCAGATGGACCCGGCCAACAGCCACGAAGCCCTGCACGAAGTGGCGGCTGACCTGGCCGAAGGCGCCGATATGGTGATGGTCAAGCCGGGGATGCCGTACCTCGACATCCTTTATCGGGTCAAAGAAGAATTCAAGGTGCCGACCTTTGTCTATCAGGTCAGTGGCGAATACGCCATGCACATGGCTGCAATACAGAATGGCTGGTTGAGTGAAGGGGTGATCCTGGAATCCCTCACAGCCTTTAAACGCGCTGGGGCTGATGGCATCCTGACCTATTTCGCCGTCCGCGCCGCCCAATTGCTTAGAGAGCAACAATAGCCCTCACAGGAACAGTCGATGAATACCGAAGGACTCTCAGAAGTTGCCGTGAAAGACGCTCACGCGGTGGTTGAACAAGTCACCGAAACCCCGCCGGAGCACGAGCCCGCCGCACCTGTCGTGGTGGCCGAGCCGCCCGTGCCGGCGCCGGTGGTCATGGTGACCAACCTGGATGACAGCAGCCTGTACATCCACCGCGAGCTGTCACAACTGCAATTCAACATCCGCGTGCTGGAACAGGCGCTGGATGAGTCCTACCCGCTGCTGGAGCGGCTGAAATTCCTGCTGATCTTCTCCAGCAACCTGGACGAGTTCTTCGAAATCCGCGTGGCGGGCCTCAAGAAGCAGATCACCTTCGCCCGTGAACAAGCCGGCGCCGACGGCCTGCAGCCGCACCAGGCGCTGGCGCGCATCAGCGAGCTGGTGCACGGCCATGTGGATCGCCAGTACGCGATCCTCAACGACATTCTGCTGCCGGAGCTGGAAAAACATCAGGTCCGCTTTATCCGTCGCCGTCACTGGACCACCAAGATCAAGACCTGGGTGCGCCGTTACTTCCGTGACGAGATCGCGCCGATCATCACCCCGATCGGCCTCGACCCAACGCACCCGTTCCCGTTGCTGGTGAACAAGAGCCTCAACTTTATCGTCGAGCTGGAGGGTATCGACGCCTTTGGCCGCGATTCCGGCCTGGCGATCATCCCCGCGCCGCGCTTGTTGCCACGGATCATCAAGGTACCGGAGGAGGTGGGGGGCGCTGGCGACAACTATGTATTCCTTTCGTCGATGATCCACGCCCACGCCGATGACCTGTTCCAGGGCATGAAGGTCAAGGGCTGCTACCAGTTCCGCCTGACCCGTAACGCCGACCTGGCGCTGGACTCCGAAGACGTCGAAGACTTGGCCCGTGCCCTGCGCGGCGAGCTGTTCTCGCGGCGCTACGGCGATGCGGTGCGCCTGGAAGTCGCCGACACCTGCCCCAAACACCTGTCGGACTACCTGCTCAAGCAGTTCAACCTGGGCGAGACCGAGCTGTATCAGGTCAACGGCCCGGTGAACCTGACGCGCCTGTTCAGCATCACCGGCCTGGACAGTCATCCGGAGCTGCAATACACGCCGTTCACGCCGCAGATCCCGAAACTGCTGCAAAACAGCGAAAACATTTTCAGCGTGGTGAGCAAGCAGGACATCCTGTTGCTGCATCCGTTCGAGTCCTTCACCCCGGTGGTCGATCTGCTGCGCCAGGCCGCCAAGGACCCGCATGTACTGGCCGTGCGCCAGACCCTGTACCGTTCCGGCGCCAACTCCGAGATTGTCGACGCGCTGGTCGACGCCGCGCGTAACGGCAAGGAAGTCACCGCGGTGATCGAGCTGCGTGCGCGCTTTGACGAAGAGTCCAACCTGCAACTGGCCAGCCGTCTGCAGGCTGCGGGTGCGGTGGTGATCTACGGCGTGGTGGGATTCAAGACCCACGCCAAGATGATGCTGATCCTGCGTCGCGAAGCCGGTGAGATCGTGCGCTACGCCCACTTGGGCACCGGCAACTACCACGCTGGCAACGCCAAGCTCTACACCGACTACAGCCTGCTGACCTCCGACGACGCCTTGTGTGAAGACGTCGGCAAGCTGTTCAGTCAGTTGATCGGCATGGGCAAGACCCTGCGCATGAAGAAGCTGCTGCACGCGCCGTTCACGCTCAAGAAGGGCATGCTCGACATGATTGCCCGCGAAACCCAGTTCGCCCTCGACGGCAAGCCGGCGCACATCATTGCCAAGTTCAACTCGCTGACCGATCCGAAGATCATCCGCGCGCTGTACAAGGCCAGCCAGTCCGGCGTGCGTATCGACCTGGTGGTGCGCGGCATGTGCTGCCTGCGTCCGGGCATTGTCGGCGTGTCGCATAACATCCACGTACGCTCGATCATCGGCCGCTTCCTGGAGCACACGCGGGTGTTCTACTTCCTCAACGGCGGCGAGGAGCAGATGTTCCTCTCCAGTGCCGACTGGATGGAGCGCAACCTCGACAAGCGCGTGGAGACCTGCTTCCCGGTGGAAGGCAAGAAGCTGATCATGCGGGTCAAGAAGGAGCTGGAAAGCTACCTCACCGACAACACCCACAGCTGGAGCTTGCAATCGGACGGCCGCTACGTGCGCAACACGCCAACCGGCAACCAGAACCCGCGCAGCGCGCAGGCGACGTTGTTGGAGAAGCTGGGTAGCCCGATTTTGACGGTGAACTAACAGGCAATAAGGTCTGAAAATGTGGGAGGGGCGGTGCGACGATTCGACTTGCCCCCGATAGCGGAGTGTCAGTACCAGATTCATTGGCTGACACACTGCCATCGGGGGCAAGTCGAATCGTCGCACCGCCCCTCCCACATTTATTTTGTGGTGTTCTTTAGCGCAGGTTCAGGCTGAAGCCTACCCGTGTCAGCCATTCGGCTTCCTGGGCGAAGTCCGCCTGGGTCAGTTGGTTCTCATCCAGCCAGCCTTTGGGGAACACCACATCCAGGCTGTCGCCATTGGCGCGCAGGGTCACCTGGGGCATTTCCTGGGTGCCACGGATGTGGTGGAACAGGATCGCAAAGCGCAGCAGCGCGCACAGGCGAATCAGCTTGATGCCTTCGTCACCGAACTCGGCGAACTTGTCCTTGGGGATGTTGCGGCGATGGCCGCGCACCAGCAGGGCGAGCATCTGTTGGTCTTCGCGGGAGAAACCGGCGAGGTCCGAGTGCTCGATCAGGTAGGCACCGTGCTTGTGGTAATGGTAGTGGGCGATATCCAGGCCCACTTCATGCACCTTGGCGGCCCAGCCGAGCAGTTCGCGCCAGACGCCGTCTTCCAGGTCCCAGTCTTCGGCCACTTGGTCGAAGGCGTGCAGGGCCTTGCGTTCCACCCGTGCCGCCTGTTCCAGGTCGACGTGATAGCGCTCCATCAGCGAGGTGAGGGTGCGCTCACGCACGTCTTCGTGGTGATGGCGGCCCAGCAGGTCGTAGAGCACGCCTTCGCGCAGGGCGCCGTCACAGTGGTCCATGCGTTGCAATTCGAGGGCGTCGAAGATCGCCTCCAGGATTGCCAGGCCGGCCGGGAAGATGGCGCGGCGGTCGGGCTTGATGCCGTCGAAGTCGATTTTTTCTGCATCGCCCAGCTTGAACAGCTTGCGCTTGAGCCAAGCCAGGCCTTCGGCGTTGACCTCGCCGGTGCCATGGCCGCCGGCCTTGAGGGCCAGGCCGATGGCGCGGATGGTGCCCGAGGAGCCGATGGCTTCATCCCAGGTGAGGCGGTGCAGGGCGTGTTCGATGCTCATGATTTCCAGCCGCGCCGCCGTGTAGGCCTGGGCATAGCGCGCCGGGGTGATCTTGCCGTCCTTGAAATAGCGTTGGGTAAAGCTGACGCAGCCCATCTGCAGGCTTTCGCGCAACAGTGGCTCGAAGCGTTGCCCGATGATGAACTCGGTACTGCCGCCGCCGATGTCCGCCACCAGGCGTTTGCCGGGGGTGTCGGCGAGGGTGTGGGATACGCCCAGGTAGATCAGGCGCGCTTCTTCACGGCCGGAGATGACTTCTACCGGGTGCCCGAGGATCTCCTCGGCGCGGCGGATGAATTCGCCACGGTTGCGTGCTTCACGCAGGGCGTTGGTGCCGACGATGCGCACCGCGCCCAGGGGCATGCCGTTGATCAGTTGGGCAAAACGCTTGAGGCAATCGAGCCCTCGTTGCATGGATTCTTCATTGAGCTGGCGCTCGTCGTTGATCCCGGCAGCCAGTTGCACTTTTTCGCCGAGCCGCTCGAGGATGCGGATTTCGCCGTTCTGGGCCTTGGCCACGACCATGTGAAAGCTGTTGGAGCCCAGGTCGATGGCGGCGATCAGGGACAGATTCTTGGCTTGGGATTGCGGCATGGTTTGGGGGTCTCGGTCGATAACCTTGTCATCGTGCCACGATCGACCGCTGACGCCAACGCGTTGTGCTTGAGTAAATGCCGCACCTGGCTCGCGCGGCAGTGTGTGCGCACGCCGCCGGTCAGCCCGGCTGTTCCACCGAGCCAATGAAGTTGGCGAATTCAGGCGTCCTGGGGTTGGCGAACAGCTCCTTGGGGTCGCCGACTTCATGCACCTTGCCCTGGTGCATGAACACCAGCTTGTCGCCGACTTCCCGGGCGAAGCGCATTTCGTGGGTCACCATGATCAGGGTCATGCCGTCCTTGGCCAGCTGGCGCACCACGCTGAGCACTTCGTTGACCAGTTCCGGGTCGAGGGCCGAGGTGATTTCATCGCACAGCAGCACCTTGGGCGACATGGCCAGGGCGCGGGCGATGGCGACGCGTTGCTGCTGGCCGCCGGACAGGCGATCGGGGAACGCATCGAATTTCTCGCCCAGCCCGACACGCTCCAGCATCTGCCTGGCCAGTTGGGCCGCTTTTGCCTTGGGCACTTTCTGCACCACTTGCGGTGCGAGCATCACGTTTTCGCCCACCGTCAGGTGCGGGAACAGGTTGAACTGCTGGAACACCATGCCGACTTTCTGCCGCAGGCTGCGCAGGTCGGCGCGGGCGGCGTCGAGGTATTCACCATCGACTTCGATCACGCCGTCGTTGATGGATTCCAGGCCATTGAGGGTACGCAGCAAGGTGGACTTGCCGGAGCCGCTGCGGCCGACAATCGCCACCACCTGGCCTTCTTCGACGCTGAGGTCGATGCCTTTGAGTACGTGGTGATCGCCGTAATACTTATGCAGGGCGGAAATTCTAAGCAGAGGCATGCAGTCTCCTTTCCAGGTAGCGCGCACTGAGGGACAAGGGGTAGCAGAGCAGGAAGTAACCGAGGGCCACCAGGCCGTAGACCATGAAGGGCTCGAAGGTGGCGTTGGCGAGCATGCCGCCGGTCTTGGTCAGTTCGGTGAAGCCGATGATCGAGGTCACGGCGGTGCCTTTGACCACCTGCACCGAGAACCCCACGGTGGGCGCCACGGCAATCCGCAGCGCCTGGGGCAGGATCACGTAGCGCAGTTGTTCAAGCGGGTTCAACGCCAGGCTGGCCGAGGCTTCCCATTGCCCGTGGGCGATGGAGTCGACGCAACCGCGCCAGATTTCGGCGAGGTAGGCGCTGGTAAACAGGGTCAAGGCAATCGCTGCCGCCAGCCAGGGCGAGATATCCACCCCCAGCAGGGCGACGCCGAAAAACACCAGGAACAGCTGCATCAGCAGCGGCGTGCCCTGGAACAGTTCGATATAAGTGCGCGCGACATTGCGCGGGAAGGCTTTGCTGCTGATGCGCATCGTCATCACCAGTAAGCCGATCACGCCGCCGCCGATAAACGCCACCAGCGACAGCAGCAGGGTCCATTGCAGACCCGTGAGCAGGTTGCGCACGATGTCCCAGAACGAAAAATCACTCATCGGCTGTTCCTCATCACAAACCGGCGGCCGATCCAGTTGAGCAACTGGCGAATCATCAACGCCATGCACAGGTACACCAGGGTGGTCAGGGCATAGGTTTCAAACGCGCGGAAGTTGCGCGACTGGATAAAGTTGGCGGCAAAGCTCAGCTCTTCAGTGGCGATCTGCGAGCACACCGCCGAGCCGAGCATCACGATGATGATCTGGCTGCTCAGGGCCGGCCACACCTTGCCCAGCGCCGGCAGCAGCACCACATGGCGGAACGCCTCGAAGCGCGTCATTGCCAGCGCGGCGGCTGCTTCCAGTTGCCCGCGCGGGATGGCCTGGATGCCGGCGCGGATGATTTCGGTGGAGTAGGCCCCCAGGTTGATCACCATCGCCAGCACGGCGGCTTGCCACTCGGTGATCTTCAGCCCCAGGGAAGGCAGGCCGAAGAATATAAAGAACAACTGCACCAGGAACGGCGTATTGCGGATCAACTCGACATACACCCCGAAAAACCAGGCGAACGGCTGGATCTTCCACGCTCGCACCACGGCGCCGACGGTGCCCAAGGCCACGCCGAGGATCGCGCCGATGGCCGTCAGCTCAAGGGTGAACAGCGCGCCGCGCAACAGCAAGTCGGTATTGGCCAGCACCGGCACAAAGTCGAATTGATAGGCCATCAGTCAGCTCCGTGTTACAGGTCAGCAGGCAAAGGTTCTTTCAGCCATTGCATGGCGTTCTTTTCCAGGCTGCCGTCAGCCTTGGCAGCGACCAGGATCTGGTTGACCTTCTCCAGCAACGCCGGCTCGTTCTTGTTAACGCCCACGTACACCGGCGAATCCTTGAGCTTCACTTTCAGTGCCGGCACGCGTTTCGGGTTGCGCTCGCTGATCGCGACCATTACCACGTTGCCGCTGGCGATCAGGTCGACCTGGCCGGCCAGGTAGGCGGCGATGGTCGAGTTGTTGTCTTCGAAGCGTTTGATGGTGGCCTCTTTGGGCGCCACGGCGGTCAGCTCGATGTCTTCGATGGCGCCACGAGTCACGCTGATGGTCTTGCCCTTGAGGTCGTCGGTGCTGCTGATGGCGGCGTCAGGAGGGCCGAACACGGCGAGGTAAAAGGGCGCGTAGGCCTTGGAGAAGTCGATGACTTTTTCACGCTCCGGGTTCTTGCCCAGGCTGGAAATCACCAGGTCGACCTTGCCGGTGGTGAGGAACGGGATACGGTTGGTGCTGTTGACCGGGGTAAGCTCCAGTTTGACCTTGAGCTGGTCGGCCAGCAGCTTGGCGGTGTCGATGTCGAGGCCGCGTGGCTTCATGTCGGGGCCGACCGAGCCGAACGGCGGGAAGTCCTGGGGCACGGCGACCTTGAGGGTGCCACGGGCGACGATGTCGTCCAGACCGTTGGCCTGGGCGGGTGCCTGGCTCAGCATCAGGCTGGCAAACAGGGCAGTAAGCAGGGCGCTGTAGCGCTTGGTCATGGCAACTCTCCGAGAAGGGCGAAGGAATTTTCTGACTTTGCTCAGTGCACAGCCCATGCCATCCCTGCACGAATGGCCTGGAGCCTAGGTGTTTGTTGAGTTGAAGTGGTCTTACTGGTCTGAACAGTGCCGAGGGTTTTCGCACCCTTTTCGAGCGTCGTTAAAAGCGCGCGAGCCCCTTTGGGGCGTGGCTTGCCGCCGGCCGTGAATAGCTTTACAACTAGCCGCTCAGTTGTCTGGAACCTTGAGTTATTTATGAATTCCATCGCCCAAGCCGTACCGGAAGCGGCCCTGCAGGCCATCCGCAAACTGATCAAGGAGCAAGGCTTCGGGCCGGGCGATGCGCTGCCGTCCCAGCGCGACCTGGCGGTGCAGTTGGGCGTGAGCCGGGCGTCGCTGCGCGAGGCGTTATCGTCCCTCAGTGCCTTGGGTGTGGTCAGCGTGCAGCCGGGCAAGGGCGTGTTCGTGCAAGCGGCAGAGGAAGCGCCGGGATTTGCCTGGCCGTTTGCCGCGCAGGCCACGCCGCTGGATATCTTCCAACTGCGCTACGCCCTCGAAGGGTTTGCGGCGGGGTTGGCGGCGGTGACGTTGAGCATCGATGAGCTGGACCATCTGGAAGACAATGTCGAGGCGATGCGCAAGGTGCTCAAGGCCGGTGACTTCGAGGCCGCCGCGCGGCTGGACTTCGAATTCCACCAGCGCATCCTGCTGGCCAGCGGTAACCAGGCGATGGTGAGCATCCTGAGTGCCAGCGCCGAGGTATTCCTGGAGAGCCAGAAACTACCGTTCATCCGGCCGGAACGGGCCATGGAAACCTGGCAGGAACACCGCAAGATCCTCCGCGCCCTGGCCCGGCGGGCCAGCGCGGCGGCGCAGAAAACCATGCAGGAACACGTACGCAATGCGGCGCTGCGCACGGGCATTGCCTTCGTGACTCCCGTGGCGCCGTGAGTTGAGCTATACCCAAACTCATGCACCACCATAGCAAGACTCAATCAGAGGCGGCTTCCTGAACGGGGGAAGGGCGGCTATGATGGGCCACGTTTTTTTTGCTTACAATCCGGAGACATCCATGAGCAACGATCTTATCAAGCACGTCACCGACGCGACCTTTGAGGCCGAAGTACTCAAGGCTCAAGGCCCGGTGCTGGTTGACTACTGGGCTGAATGGTGTGGCCCTTGCAAAATGATCGCGCCTGTTCTGGACGACATTGCAACCACTTACGACGGCAAGCTGACCATTGCCAAGCTGAACATCGACGAAAATCAGGAAACCCCGGCCAAGCACGGCGTGCGCGGTATCCCGACGCTGATGCTGTTCAAGAACGGCAACGTCGAGGCCACCAAGGTTGGCGCGCTGTCGAAGTCCCAGCTGCAAGCTTTCCTCGACGCGAACATCTAAGCGTCGTCAAAAAAAGCCCCGCAAATAGCGGGGCTTTTTCGTGAAACAGGGCTAGACGCTCCGAAACTCAGGTGGTACATTCGGCCCCGCACTGGTTTCTCCACTGCCCCCTGCAAGCCGTCGCCGACGCATTCCTTTTCGATTAGTACGCGATCCTGTCGCCTTCTCTGCGGCGCGGCCTCATTAAGCCAAAAGCTTAATTTCCCCCCTCCATAAATGATTACGTCATTCCTATATGAATCTGACTGAACTCAAGCAAAAGCCGATTACCGACCTGCTCCAACTGGCCGAAGAAATGGGCATAGAAAATATGGCCCGTTCGCGCAAGCAGGACGTGATTTTCTCCCTGCTCAAAAAGCACGCGAAAAGCGGCGAGGAAATCTCCGGTGATGGCGTGCTGGAGATTCTCCAGGACGGCTTCGGCTTCCTCCGCTCCGCAGACGCCTCCTATCTCGCCGGCCCAGACGATATCTACGTCTCGCCGAGCCAGATCCGTCGCTTCAACTTGCGCACCGGTGACACCATCGTTGGCAAGATCCGCCCTCCGAAGGAAGGCGAGCGTTATTTCGCCCTGCTCAAGGTCGACACGATCAACTTCGATCGTCCCGAGAACGCGAAAAACAAGATTCTCTTCGAGAACCTGACCCCGCTGTTCCCGACCGTGCGCATGAAGATGGAAGCCGGCAACGGTTCCACCGAAGACTTGACCGGTCGTGTCATCGACCTGTGCGCCCCGATCGGCAAGGGCCAGCGTGGCCTGATCGTCGCACCGCCGAAAGCCGGTAAGACCATCATGCTGCAGAACATCGCAGCCAACATCGCGCGTAACAATCCTGAAGTTCACCTGATCGTATTGCTGATCGATGAGCGTCCGGAAGAAGTAACCGAAATGCAGCGCACCGTGCGCGGCGAAGTGGTTGCCTCCACGTTCGATGAGCCGCCGACCCGCCACGTGCAGGTTGCCGAAATGGTGATCGAGAAGGCCAAGCGCCTGGTCGAACACAAGAAAGACGTGGTGATCCTGCTCGACTCCATCACCCGTCTGGCCCGTGCCTACAACACCGTGATCCCGAGCTCCGGCAAGGTACTCACCGGTGGTGTCGATGCCCACGCCCTGGAGAAACCAAAGCGTTTCTTCGGCGCCGCGCGGAACATCGAAGAAGGCGGCTCGCTGACCATTATCGCCACCGCGCTGGTTGAAACCGGCTCGAAGATGGACGAAGTGATCTACGAAGAGTTCAAGGGTACCGGCAACATGGAACTGCCTTTGGACCGTCGTATCGCTGAAAAGCGTGTGTTCCCGGCCATCAACATCAACCGCTCCGGCACCCGCCGCGAAGAGTTGCTGACTGCCGACGACGAGCTGCAGCGCATGTGGATCCTGCGCAAGCTGCTGCACCCGATGGACGAAGTAGCCGCCATCGAGTTCCTGATCGACAAGCTGAAAACCACCAAGACCAACGACGAGTTCTTCCTGTCGATGAAGCGCAAGTAACACGCCGCTTCAGGTCCGAAAAAATGGCGCCCTCACGGGCGCCATTTTTTTTCGCCTGCTTTTTAAGTGCCAATGGCAGCCAAATGCACCGCGATAAGCTGCCAGCCAGCGCCAGAGCAGGTAGGATGTACGCCTATTTTACGGGTGGCATGGTTAATGAAATTCAAGGATCTTCGGGATTTCGTGCAGCAACTTGAGCAGCGCGGAGAGTTGAAACGTATCCAGATGCCGATTTCCCCGGTGCTGGAAATGACTGAGATTTGCGACCGTACCCTGCGCAACAAGGGCCCGGCGCTGCTGTTCGAGAAGCCGACCGGCTTTGATATCCCGGTGCTCGGCAACCTGTTCGGCACCCCCGAGCGCGTAGCGTTTGGCATGGGCGCCGAGTCGGTCAGCGAGCTGCGCGAGATCGGCAAGCTGCTGGCCTTCCTCAAAGAGCCCGAGCCGCCCAAGGGCCTCAAGGATGCCTGGTCGAAGCTGCCGATCTTCCGCAAGATCATCGCCATGGCCCCCAAAGTGGTCAAGGACGCGGTGTGCCAGGAAGTGGTCATCGAAGGCGATGACGTCGACCTGGCCATGCTCCCGGTACAGACCTGCTGGCCCGGCGACGTCGGCCCGCTGATTACCTGGGGCCTGACCGTCACCAAAGGCCCGAACAAGGACCGCCAGAACCTCGGCATCTACCGCCAGCAAGTGATCGGCCGCAACAAGGTGATCATGCGCTGGCTGAGCCACCGTGGCGGTGCGCTGGATTTCCGTGAGTGGTGCGAAAAATACCCCGGCCAGCCGTTCCCGGTCTCTGTGGCCCTGGGCGCCGACCCGGCCACCATCCTCGGCGCCGTTACCCCAGTGCCGGACAGCCTCTCCGAATACGCGTTCGCCGGCCTGCTGCGTGGCAATCGCACCGAGCTGGTGAAGTGCCGTGGCAATGACCTGCAAGTGCCGGCCACCGCGGAAATCATCCTCGAAGGCGTGATTCACCCCGGCGAGATGGCCGATGAAGGCCCTTACGGCGACCACACTGGCTATTACAACGAAGTCGACAGCTTCCCGGTGTTCACCGTCGAGCGCATTACCCACCGGATCAAGCCGATCTACCACAGCACCTACACCGGCCGTCCGCCGGATGAGCCCGCCATTCTCGGCGTGGCGCTCAACGAAGTGTTCGTGCCGATCCTGCAGAAGCAGTTCCCGGAGATCACCGACTTCTACCTGCCGCCGGAAGGCTGCTCGTACCGTATGGCCATCGTGACCATGAAGAAGTCGTACCCGGGCCACGCCAAGCGGGTAATGCTCGGTGTGTGGTCGTTTTTGCGACAGTTCATGTACACCAAGTTCGTTATTGTCACCGACGACGACATCAACGCCCGGGACTGGAACGACGTGATCTGGGCCATCACCACGCGCATGGACCCCAAGCGCGACACGGTGATGATCGACAACACGCCGATCGACTATCTCGACTTCGCCTCGCCGGTGTCGGGCCTGGGTTCGAAGATGGGCCTGGATGCCACCCACAAATGGCCGGGTGAAACCACCCGTGAGTGGGGCCGGGTAATCGTCAAGGACGAAGCCGTGACGGCGCGTGTCGATGCGATCTGGAAAGAATTGGGAATAGATTGATGCGTGTAACCCTGCAACCTTCCGGCGCCATCTTGGAGCTGGTCCCCGGCGAGCGAATCCTCGAAGGTGCGCGCCGCCTGGGCTACGAATGCCCCCAGGCGTGCCGCAATGGCGTGTGCCATGTGTGTGCTGCGCTGCTGGTGGAAGGCCGGGTGCAGCAAGCCGGAGAGGTGCGCGACCACGGTGAGTTCTACACCTGCATCGCCGAGCCGCTGGAAGATTGCATCGTGTTATGGGATGGCGTGCTGGCGCCGGGAGAGTTGCCGTTGCGCAAGTTGTCGTGCCAATTGAGTGAGTGTGTGGACGTCGGTGGCGATGTGTGGCGCGTGCGCCTGCGAGCCCCGGCCGGCAAGGCCGCGCGTTACCACGCCGGGCAATACTTGATGATCGAGCGGGAGAGCGGCGAGAAGTCCGCGTTTTCCCTGGCCTCGGCGCCCCACGCCGGGCGCGAGCTGGAACTGCACGTGCTGGCCCGCGAAGACAGCGCGCGCAGCCTGCTGGAGCAACTGCAGCGCAACCAGATGGCGCGTGTGGAGCTGCCCTTTGGCGACACCCACCTGGCCGAGTTGCCGGACGGCCCGCTGGTGTTGATCGCCGCCGGCACCGGCATGGCGCAGATGCACAGCCTGATCGAGCACTGCCGCGCGTCTGGCTTCAAGCACCCGGTGCACCTGTACTGGGGCGTGCGTCGCCCGGAAGACTTCTACGAAATCGAGCACTGGGACCAGTGGCAGCAACTGCCTAACCTGTTCCTGCATAAAGTCGTCAGCGACTTGTGCGGTTGGGAGGGACGCTGCGGGTTACTGCATGAAGCCGTGTGCGAGGACATCAGCGACCTCAAGGCCGTGCATGTCTACGCCAGCGGCTCACCGGCGATGATCTACGGCACGCTGGATGCGCTGGTCGACGCCGGCATGGATGCGCACCAGATGCGTGCCGACGTATTCGCCTACGCACCACGTCCCTAAAGCGATCGAACTGTGGGAGGGGGCAAGCCCCCTCCCACATTGGATTGCGCTCACTTAAAAGCGTACACCGGTAGTCACCATCGCCGCATTGAACCCCAGCAGCACCAGCTCCGCCGCCACCGGCCCGTAATGGATGCCCACGGACGGAATGATCACTGGCGCTACGCCATAACGGTTGAGTGGGATCTTGTCGCGGTACTTGCCGCGATACCCCTGGATCACCCCGCCTGTCAGCTTCACATACACCGGATAATCCGCCAGGTCATAGCGCTTGCCGGCATAGGCGTAATACGAGCGCTGGCTGAATGAGTTGCGAAACGTCGCCCCGCCATACACCAGGCCTGACGCCTCATTGCGCTCCAGGCCGATCAAGTCCTGGTTGTTGTTGTGCTTGGGGTCGGGTGCGAAGTGTCGGGTGTAGACGCTGGTCTGCGCGTACCAGAAACCTTTGTCGTCATCGGCAGCCGGTGTTTCGCCGGCCAGGGCGGTGGTGGCCTGCGCCAGGAACAGCAGGCCGGGCAGTCGACATTTCTTCATGGGTGCGACCTCGATAGTCGTTTTGATGGGCGGCTAAGTTGGGTCGTGGTTTGTGTGCCATTTTGAAGGCTTGGCCGATTCCCAGGCTGAACCGGGGCTGAAAGTATCGGGATTGCCGTGCGCAATCCTGATGAGAGGGTGGGGGGGGCAGTGCTTATGCATTCTTTTATTCTTTAAAGGTATTTAATTTGTTGCTTAAATATCATTAGGCTATATCTCAACGGACTACCGATCTTCTTCCAATAACCAGACAACTGACCGCCACCGCCCGCCAGCCGGATCGATCTTACGAACGCAGGACATGACGTCCTGGTTCAGATTTCAAGGGGAGCGGTATGGGGAGCTACAAGAAACATGCGCTGTACACGGCGATTTTGTCAGCCAACTTGCTGACCGCCGTAGGCTTCAACCCAGTCTTTGCGGCCGAAACGTCCGCAGCCGATGCACCTAAACTCGACACCGTGATCGTGACCGGTACCCGCGCCCAGGAGCGTACTGCCAGCGCGTCGCTGTCACCGATCGATGTGATTTCCGGCGATAGCTTGCGCAGCACCGGCTCCGATGAGTTGGGTGCGGTATTGGCCCGGTTGATTCCGTCGATCAACTTTCCGCGCCCAAGCTTGGTGGACGGCGCCGAGCTGGTGCGTCCTGCGCAGTTGCGTGGCTTGTCGCCGGATCAGGTGTTGGTACTGGTCAATGGCAAGCGTCGCCACACCAGTGCATTCGTCAACCTTGGCGGTGCGGTGGGCCGCGGCTCGGCCCCGGCAGACTTGAATGCGATCCCGCTGTCGGCGGTGGACCATATCGAAGTGCTGCGCGACGGTGCCTCCGCGCGCTACGGTTCCGATGCAATTGCCGGGGTAATCAACGTGATCCTCAAGCACGCCGACCATGGCGGCTCGATCTCGAGCAAATTCGGCGAGTACAAGAAGGGTGACGGCATCCAGCGCAACCTCAGTGGCAATACCGGCCTGGCGTTGGGCGACAACGGCTTTATCAACCTGTCGGCCGAAGGCGCCGACAACGACTACACCAACCGTGCCGGTAAAGACTTTCGAGCCGCCAGCGTCGGCTCCACAACCTATGGGCAGCAGGTATTTCGCCAAGGCGAACCGGCCACCAATGAGGGCAAGTTCCAGTTCAACTCCGAATATTCCTTCAACGATTCGGCCGAGTTCTACACCTTCGGCGGCTATAGCAAACGCCGCGGCGAGACGGCAGCGTTCTACCGGGCAAGCAATGCATCCAACAACATCGCGGCGCTCAACCCGAACGGCTACCTGCCGCTGATCAAGGGCAACCTCGAAGACACCTCGCTGGTGGTGGGCCTGCGCGGCTTGCTGGCCTACGACTGGCATTACGACCTGTCGGCCAACTACGGCAAGAACCAGTACGCATTGAGCACCGAAACCATCAACACCTCCCTGGGCCTGGCCACGCCGCGCAAGTTCGACAACGGCACCTTGAGCAACGACCAGAAGCAAGTCAGCCTGGACCTGTCCCGCGAGTTCGACGTGGGCTGGCTGCCGTACCCGGTATCCGTGGCCTTTGGCGGTGAATACCTGCACCAGGGCTATGAGATCGAAGCGGGCGATGCCGCGTCCTACTACCAGACCGGCAGTTCCGGCCTGGGCGGTTTCCGAGAAGCGGACGCCGGCAGCAGCTCGCGCCACAACTGGGCGCAATACCTGGACCTGGAAACCAATTTCACCGAAAAACTCAGCGCCTCCGCTGCCGTGCGCCATGAGGACTACAGCGACTTCGGCTCGAATGTCAGCGGCTCGCTGTCGGCCCGCTACGATTTCACCCCGCAGGTGGCCGTGCGCGGCAGTATTTCCAACGGTTTCCGCGCGCCGTCCCTGGCTCAGCAGAACTTTGCGTTCACGTCGTCCCAGTTGATCGGCAGCGAAATCCGCGACGCAGGCACCTTCCCGGCCAGCAGCCAGGTCGCGCACCTGCTCGGCGCCGAGGACCTCAAGGCGGAGAAGTCGCGCAACTACAGCCTCGGCCTGGTGCTGGAGCCTGCCGATGACCTGACCCTGACGGTCGATGTCTACCGCATCGACATTCGTGACCGTATCAGCCTGTCGTCCAACCTCAATCTGGACGCGGCCACCCAGGCCTACCTGCAAGCCAATGGCGTCGGCAACATCAACTACACCAGCGCCCGGTACTTCACCAACGCCACCGATACCAGCACCGATGGCGTCGACCTGGTAGCCAACTACCGCTATCAGTTCGACAGCGGTATCCGCTGGAACAGTACCGTGGGCTATAACTACAACCACACCAAGGTCACCGACGTGAAGGCCAACCCGGCCATCCTCGATAGCCTGGGGGCCAACCTGGTGCGGGTGGATCGTCGTGAGCGCATCGGCCTGCTGGGCGATACCACGCCGCAGCACAAGTTGAGCCTGGGGAACGACTTCACGTTCGGCAATTGGGCTCTGCACAGCAACCTGGTGCGCTATGGTGAGTTCACCAGCTACCAGGCGGACAAGGTCAACGACCAGACCTTCAAGGCGGCCTGGGTGCTGGATTTGTCGGCGGACTACAAGCTCAAAAACTGGACCTTCACCCTGGGCGGCGACAACGTCACCGACAAATACCCGGAAAAGGTCAATGCTTTCGCCAGCAGCGGTGGCAATTTGGCCTATAGCACTTTTTCGCCGTACGGTTACAGCGGCGCGTTTTATTACGGTAAAGTTGCTTACAACTGGTAACACACAGGAGGCGCACCGTTATTCGCCATGACCGTCATCGAAACCGATCTTCTGCAATTGGCTTACCCGCCGCGGCTCGATCTGGGGCCGCAACTCACTCACGAACAGTTAATGAGCTCGATGCAGGCCACCATGGGCCGGCACAAGGGTGGGCCGGTCTGGCTATTTGCGTACGGTTCGCTGATCTGGCGCCCTGAATGCTCCTCGACCGAGCGCGTGCGGGCACGGGTGCACGGCTATCACCGGGGCTTGTACCTGTGGTCTCACGAGCACCGGGGCACGCCGGAGTTGCCGGGGTTGGTGTTCGGCCTGGATCGTGGCGGTTCGTGTAGCGGGTTTGCCTACCGGCTGCCGGAAGATCAGCTGGAAGCCTCGCTCTACGCGTTGTGGCAGCGCGAGATGCCTTACCCGTCATATCGGCCGCACTGGCTCAGCTGCCGTCTCGAGGATGGCAGTCAGGTGCAGGCTTTGGGGTTTGTGTTGGAACGGCACTTGCCCAGTTACGCGGGCAATTTGCCGGACGTGATCCTCAACCATGTGCTGGAAAGCGCTTGCGGGCGTTACGGCACTACCCGCGATTATGTCGAGCAGACCGTCAACGCCCTGCGTAGCCACGCCATGCCAGACAAGAATCTGGAGGCGCGGCTCAAGCGTTGTGCAAAGGATTGCTCAGGCGGTTAACGCGCCGAGCTGACGCTGTTGGTGTGCCACAGCGTTGGGATCAGGAACGCGATTGCCAGGATGCATGCGCCGATCAGCAGCACGAAACCGCCGTCCCAGCCGAAGTGGTCCACGGTGTAGCCCATGGCCGCACTGGCTGCCACCGAACCGCCCAGGTAACCGAACAGGCCGGTGAAACCCGCAGCAGTGCCGGCGGCTTTCTTCGGTGCCAACTCCAGCGCCTGCAGGCCGATCAACATCACCGGGCCGTAGATCAGGAAGCCGATCGAGACCAGCGCGATCATGTCGACCATCGGGTTGCCCGGCGGGTTGAGCCAGTAAACCAGGGTCGCCACGGTCACCAGGGCCATGAACACAATGCCGGTGAGGCCACGGTTGCCACGGAAGATCTTGTCCGACATCCAGCCGCACAGCAGCGTGCCCGGGATACCCGCCCACTCATAGAAGAAGTACGCCCAGGACGACTTGTCGACCGTGAAGTGCTTGGCTTCCTTGAGGTAGGTGGGCGCCCAATCCAGTACGCCGTAGCGCAGCAGGTAGACGAACACGTTGGCGAACGCGATGTACCACAGCATTTTGTTACGCAGCACGTACTTGACGAAGATTTCCTTGGCGCTGAATTCGTCTTCGTGGCTGGCGTCGTAGCCTTCCGGGTAGTCGTTCTTGTATTTCTCGATAGGCGGCAGGCCCACCGATTGCGGGGTGTCGCGCATGGTGGTGAAGGCAAATGCCGCCACCGCCAGGGCCACGGTCGCCGGCACATAGAACGCTGCGTGCCAGTCGTTGAACCAGGCCATGCCCAGCAGGAACAGCGGGCCGATCAGGCCGCCGCCGACGTTATGCGCCACGTTCCACACCGACACCACGCCGCCGCGTTCTTTCTGCGACCACCAGTGCACCATGGTGCGCCCACTTGGCGGCCAGCCCATGCCCTGGGCCCAGCCGTTGATGAACAACAGAATGAACATCATGGTCACGCTGGACGTCGCCCAAGGCGCGAAACCGAAAATGAACATCACCCCGGCCGACACCAACAGGCCGAACGGCAGGAAGTAGCGTGGGTTGGAACGGTCGGACACCAGGCCCATGAGGAACTTGGACAGGCCGTAGGCAATTGCGATCGCCGACATCGCCAGGCCCAGTTCGCCGCGGGTGTAACCCTCGTCGATCAGGTAGGGCATGGCCAGGGAGAAGTTTTTGCGCAGCAGGTAGTAACCGGCGTAACCGAAGAAGATACCGGCGAAGATCTGCCAGCGCAGTCGTCGGTAGGTGCTGTCTATTTTTTCTTCAGGCAGGGGCGCCTGGTGCGCGGCAGGACGAAAGAAAGCAAACATTCAAGAGCTCCAGATTTCTTGTTTTGACTGCGGATGCGAATGTTACAGTTTCGTTACCGAAAATAGCATCGCCGCTTATCAACAAACAACCGGAAATGAGAGCAGGTGCATGTTCTTTTACGAACACCGGAAATTTAAATGTGGGAGGGGGCTTGCCCCCTCCCACATTGACCGTATTACAAATTGATTAGCGGGTTTGGACGACGACCTTGCCCACCGCCTTGCGCTGCCCCAAGTCATTGATCGCCCGGGCCGCTTGCTCCAGCGGATACACCTGCGACACCAACGGCTTCAACTTGCCCTCAGCGTGCCAACTGAACAACTGCTGGAAGTTCGCCGCATTGTCCTGCGGCTGGCGCTGGGCGAAAGAACCCCAGAACACCCCAACCACCGCCGCACCCTTGAGCAGCGCCAGGTTCACCGGCAACTCGGGGATGCGCCCGCTGGCAAAGCCCACCACCAGCAGGCGGCCGTTCCAGGCGATGCTGCGGATGGCCTGGTCGAACAGGTCGCCGCCCACCGGGTCGTAGATGACATCGGCGCCATTGCCGTCGGTGAGGCGCTTGATCTCATCCTTCAGGTTGGCTTCGCTGTAGTTGATTAGCTCATCGGCGCCGGCTGCCTTGGCCACGGCGAGTTTGTCGGCGCTGCTGGCGGCGGCGATCACCCGCGCCCCCATGGCCTTGCCGATTTCCACGGCGGCCAGACCCACGCCACCGGAGGCACCGAGTACCAGCAGGGTTTCGCCGGGTTGCAGGTTGGCCCGTTGCTTCAGCGCGTGCATCGAGGTGCCGTAGGTCATGCTGAAGGCGGCGGCGGTGTTGAAGTCCATGCTCGGCGGGATCGGCAGCACGTTGTAGCCCGGCACCGCGACCTGTTCGGCAAAGCTGCCCCAGCCGGT
This sequence comes from Pseudomonas sp. AC463, assembly GCF_979253585.1. Classification (NCBI taxonomy): domain Bacteria; kingdom Pseudomonadati; phylum Pseudomonadota; class Gammaproteobacteria; order Pseudomonadales; family Pseudomonadaceae; genus Pseudomonas; species Pseudomonas sp. AC463. The sequence continues at coordinate 283,096 of NZ_CEEDDZ010000006.1, forward strand.
GAGCGCCATCACCCGGTCACCGACTTTCAAGTGGCTGACCTTTTCCCCGACTTCGCTGACCACGCCCGCCGCTTCGCCGCCCGGCGAGAACGGGAAGGGCGGCTTGAACTGGTACTTGCCCTCGATGATCAGGGTGTCCGGGAAATTCACCCCGGCGGCATGCACGTCCAGCAGGATTTCGTTCTTCTTGATCACAGGGCTTGCGATCTCTTCCAGCACCAGGGTTTCGGCGGGGCCGAAGGCTTTGCACAGCACAGCTTTCATCGGACTATTCCTTTTGGTGTCGTGGCCGATAAGTGTAGGAGGGTACGCCCGTGGGTCAACGAGCATGCCCGGGCCTGATAAGCCGCCATAAGCTTGTGCTCAGCCTTGCTAGCGTTATGCTACCCGGCAACCGAATTCGAGGAATGAACTGTGAAAGCGTGGATCCTGTTGATACTGGCCCTGACCTTGCCGATGGCAGCCCAGGCCGAAGAAGCCAAAGAAGGCGAGGCGCCGAAGGTCAGCTATATCAGCCTGAGCCCGCCGTTCGTGGGCAACTACGGCCTGGATGGCACGGCGAAACTCAAGGTGTTCAAGGCCGACATCGCCCTGCGCGTGACCGGCACCGAAGCGGCTGCGGCCGTCAAAGCCAACGATGCCTTGATCCGTAACCAACTGGTGGCGCTGTTCACTCAGCAGACCAACGAGACCATGAGCACTGTTGAAGGCAAAGAAAAACTGCGCCAGGAAGCCCTCAAGCAAACCCAGCAAGTGATGAACGACGAGACGGGCAAGCCGGTGGTGGAAGACCTGTTGTTCAACAACTTGATCATTCAGTAAGCCTGCCTCGGTCCCATTAGCGCAGCGCGAGCACCGCCGCCCATTGCTCGGCGGTAACCGGCATCACCGAGAGGCGGCTGCCTTTTTGCACCAAAGGCAGCTCGGCGAGCGCGGTCTGTTGCTTGAGGTAGCCGAGGCCCAGCACCTTGGGGAGGGTTTCCACATGGGCGACGTTGATTGCGCTCCACGGGTTTTTTTCCGCGCTGGCCTTGGCGTCGAAGTAGTGGCTGTCGGGCTCAAGCGCTGTAGGATCCGGGTACGCCGCTTCGACGATTTTTCCGATGCCGGCAATGCCGGGCTCAGGGCAACTGGAGTGGTAGAAGAAAAACTGGTCACCCACCGCCATGGTGCGCAGGAAGTTTCGCGCCTGGTAGTTGCGCACCCCGTCCCAGCGCGCTTCGCCGAGCTTTTCCAGGCCCTTGATGGAGAGTTCATCGGGCTCGGATTTCATCAGCCAGTAGGCCATGGTTGGGCTCCTGAAAAAGGCATTGGGCAAGTTGTCGGGCAATTTTATGACAAACCGACGGTCGGTTGGCGCCAAGGTTTGCGTGTTGGTTCACGTTACCGCAGAATGCCGGCTTTTAAAGCTTGACGCAGCTGCAACGGACTACTTTGGAACGTTGTTGTCATCGTGTACGAGGTGCCTGAAGGGGGGCAATCGATGCAACGTAAACCGGATTTACTATGGATTTTGGTGATTTTGTTTGGTCTGGGCGTCGTGACCACCGGGTATGCGCAAAGCTTGTGGTCGAACAAGACCGAAGCCCCTGTTGAATTGACCCAACAGCAGCAGCAACCTTTCAAGCGTTAACCTTTCTTCAAGGCGCCGCTGATTCCAGCGGCGTTTGCGCGATATACCAGCGCTTATCGGTGACGGTGCCCGCCAACGGCACATCCCAGCTCGCCTGTACCAACCTTTCGACTTTCTGACATTCATGGGCCAGGCCCAATAGCGTCGGCTTGCGCCAGCTTTGGCGACGGGCGAGGTAGGCGAGGCTGCGGTCATAGAAACCGCCGCCCATGCCCAGGCGTCCACCTGCGTCATCGAACCCCACCAGCGGCAGCAACACCAGGTCCAGCGCCCACACCTTGCGTTGCCGGCTGATATTCACCCGTGGCTCAAGAATTCGAAAGCGGTTGGGCAGCAGCTTTTCCCCGGGCCGCACGCGCTGGAACACCATCTTGGTGCGTGGCCAGGCGCTGAGCACTGGCAGGTAAGTGGCCTTGCCCCGGCGCTGCGCCGCACGCAGCAGCAGGCGCGGATCGATTTCACCGTCCGTCGGTAGGTATAAGGAAATATGTTTGGCCCGGCGAAACAGCGGGTGCTGCGCCAGTTGCCGATACAGACCCTGGGCGGCCTGGCGCTGCTCGCTCGGCGTGAGGGCGCGGCGGGCGTTGCGCAACATGCGTCGAAGTTGCGGACGGGAAAGCGGCGCAGGTTCGGTCATGGTTTTCGGCTCATAAAACAATGCCAGTCCGAAGACTGGCATTGAGTTTGGGAATTCAGGCTCCCCGACAGAACCGCTGTCGACTAAGCCCTTGAACCCGAAAGTTCAAGGTGGAAGAAGCAGTAGGCTTTAAGGCTTTCCGTCTAGCGGACATGCACACCAGCCCAACGTGCAACTTCCAGGGTAGTGCGAATCGGCTCCGGGACATCGCCGACTGGCAAGCACGCCAGGGAGTGGGGCGAGTATACCTTAAACAGACTCGGCAATCAGCCCTTGGGTGCGTCTGAATCGCTGGAAAGCACCAGATCCACACGATCGAGCAGGTCACGCACCTGCTCGCGCGTCGAGCCGCTGGCCTGCACGTCAGGGCGTTCCTGCTTATGCAGCAGATCGTGGGTAATGTTCAGCGCGGCCATCACGGCGATGCGGTCGGCGCCGATGACTTTGCCGCTGCTGCGGATTTCACGCATCTTGCCATCCAGGTAGCGGGCGGCGCTCACCAGGTTGTTGCGCTCTTCCTGGGGGCAGATGATCGAATATTCTTTATCCAGGATCTGCACGGTGACGCTATTGCTTGAACTCATGAGTCTTGCTCCAGGGCCTTCAGGCGCGAAATCATCGATTCGACCTTACGCCGGGCGATTTCGTTTTTTTCAATGAGGTGAGCGCGTTCCTCGCGCCAGGTTTTTTCCTGAGCTAGTAGGAGTCCATTTTGACTCTTAAGTTGCTCGACCCGGGTAATTAGCAATTCGAGTCTGGCCATCAGCGCTTGCAGGTCGGTGTCTTCCATTGGGTTCCACTGGATTTGTCTGATGAATGGCAACTGCAGGATAAACGATCTGACGCCCTTGATAGTCTTGGTACGTCTGCCGGTGCTAGGATACAGCGCTCCATTCTAGACATTGCGCCGTCTGGCGCCTAGCTCACCATGCCCATTCAGAACTCCCCGTATGACGCTTTTTCCAAACTGCTGAGCACCAGCGGCCACCCTTGCTCGCCTGCCGAACTGCACGGCGTGTTGCTGGGCCGCAGCTGCACCGGCGTGGGCTTCGATGCCGACAACTGGCTGGCCGATGTGGCCGAGCTGTTGGAAAAGGAACCCGAAGATAACGTGCGCGCTGCGCTGATCGGCCTGCAAGAGATGGTCAAGGGCGAGCTGACCGGTGATGACGTCACCGTGGTCCTGCTGCTGCCGACCGACGACGCACCGCTCGCTGATCGCGCCGCCGCCCTGGGCCAATGGTGCCAGGGTTTCCTCCACGGCTTCGGCGTAAATGCCGGCGGCCTGGACCTGAGCACCGACGCCAAGGAAGTGTTGCAGGACTTGGCTGCTATCTCTCAGGTGCAAGACGCCCTGGAAGAGTCCGAGGACGGCGAAGGCGACTACATGGAAGTCATGGAATACCTGCGCGTCGCGCCGCTGCTGCTGTTCACCGAGACCAAGAAGTTCGCTGAACCCGCTGCGCCAAAGCCGTCGCTGCACTAAGAAAGGAAGCCCATCTGCCCATGATCCATATCCCCAAAGCGGAATACACCCGGCGCCGCAAGGCGCTCATGGCGCAGATGGAACCCAACAGCATCGCGATCCTGCCGGCCGCCGCCGTGGCCATCCGCAATCGCGATGTGGAACACGTCTACCGCCAGGACAGCGACTTCCAGTACCTCAGCGGCTTCCCTGAACCGCAAGCCGTGATCGTGCTGATGCCCGGTCGCCTGCATGGCGAGTACGTGCTGTTCTGCCGCGAACGCAATGCCGAACGCGAGCTGTGGGACGGCCTGCGCGCCGGCACCGAAGGCGCGATTCGTGACTTTGGCGCCGACGATGCATTCCCCATTACCGACATCGACGACATCCTGCCCGGCCTGATCGAAGGCCGCGACCGGGTGTATTCGGCCATGGGCAGTAACGCCGAATTCGACCGGCACGTGATGGAGTGGATCAACGTGATCCGCTCTAAAGCGCACCTGGGCGCCCAGCCGCCGAACGAATTTGTTGCCCTGGATCATCTGCTCCACGACATGCGCCTGTATAAATCGGCGGCAGAAGTGAAGGTGATGCGCGAGGCTGCGCGAATTTCGTGCGCCGCGCATGTGAAGGCGATGCAGGCCAGCCGCGCCGGCTTGCATGAGTTCAGCCTGGAAGCCGAGCTGGATTACGAATTCCGCAAGGGCGGCGCGAAAATGCCGGCCTATGGCTCCATCGTCGCCGCCGGGCGCAACAGCTGCATCCTGCATTACCAGCAGAATGACGCGCTGCTCAAGGACGGCGATCTGGTGCTGATCGACGCCGGTTGCGAGATCGACTGCTACGCCAGCGACATCACGCGCACCTGGCCGGTCAATGGCAAGTTTTCGCCGGAACAGAAGGCGATCTACGAAATTGTGCTGGCCTCCCAGGAAGCCGCCTTTGCCGAGATCGCGCCGAACAAACATTGGAACCAGGCCCACGAGGCGACGGTGCGGGTCATCACCGCCGGGCTGGTGAAGCTGGGATTGCTGCAGGGCGAGGTGGACGAGCTGATTGCCAGCGAAGCCTACAAACCGTTCTACATGCACCGCGCCGGCCACTGGCTGGGCATGGATGTGCACGACGTGGGCGAGTACAAGGTGGGCGGTGAGTGGCGCGTGCTGGAAGTCGGCATGGCCCTGACCGTGGAACCGGGGATCTACATCGCGCCGGACAACCAGACCGTCGCGAAGAAATGGCGTGGCATTGGCGTACGCATCGAGGACGACGTGGTGGTGACCAAGCAAGGCTGTGAAATTCTGACCGGCGGCGTGCCCAAGGCGGTCGCCGAGATTGAAGCGCTAATGGCGGCTGCCCGATGAGCCGGGTCAACCTGGCGATCATCGGCGGCGGCCTGGTGGGCGCCAGCCTGGCGCTGGCGTTGCAGGCCGGGGCAAAGGCGCGTGGCTGGAAAATCGTGCTGATCGAACCCTTCGCACCGGGTGACAGCTACCAGCCAAGCTACGATGCGCGCTCCTCTGCGCTGTCGTTTGGCGCGCGGCAGATCTACCAGCGCCTGGGCCTCTGGCAGGACATTTCCCGCCGCGCCGAGCCGATCAAGCAGATCCACGTGTCGGACCGTGGGCGCTTCTCCACCGCGCGCCTGTCCGCCCTGGAAGAAGGCGTGCCGGCCTTGGGCTATGTGGTGGAAAACGCCTGGCTCGGGCAATGCCTGTGGCAGGGCCTGGACAAAGACGTGGTGAGCTGGCGCTGCCCGGCGGAAGTCACGCGCATGGAACCGCTGCCCGACGGCTATCGCCTGACCCTCAACGATGAAACCGTGCTCGAATGCGACCTCGCCGTGCTGGCCGATGGCGGCCGCTCCGGCTTGCGCGAGCAGTTGGGCATCGGCATCAAAACCCGCCCGTACAACCAGAGCGCGCTGATCGCCAACATCACCCCAAGCGAAGCGCACAACGGCGAAGCCTTCGAGCGCTTCACCGATGAAGGCCCGATGGCCTTGCTGCCGCTGCCGGACAACCGCTGCGCGCTGGTCTGGACCCGCATCGGCATGGACGCCCAGCGCCTGGCGAACCTCGACGAGCGCAGTTTCCTGAGTGAATTGCAGGGCGTGTTTGGCTACCGCCTGGGCACCCTCAAGCAAGTCGGCGCGCGCCATCTGTATCCGTTGACGCTGGTGGAAGCCGAAGAGCAAGTGCGCTCGCACCTGGCGATCCTCGGCAATGCCGCCCACAGCCTGCACCCGATTGCCGGGCAGGGCTTCAACCTGTCGCTGCGTGATGCCAATGCGTTGGCCGAGGCCTTGCTGGCCGGGCCGCAAGTGCCGGGCGACCTGGCCACCTTGCAGGCGTATCGCGAGCGCCAGCGGATGGACCAGAAGCTCACCGTGGGTTTCTCCGACCAGGTCACGCGGCTGTTTGGCAGCGCGCAACCTTTGGTCGCGCTGGGCCGCAACATGGGCCTGCTGGGCCTGGACCTGCTGCCGCCAGCCAAGCGCTGGTTCGCCCGTCAGGCCATGGGCCTGGGCACGCGTCCCGATGCGTAAGTGGCTGATCGAGCGCCTGGGCAAGGCGCGGTTGTTGCGTTGGGTCATGACCCTGTACCCGCCGTACCTGGGTGCGGGAGTCAGCGTGCAGCACATGAGCGCCGATTTTCGTCACGTCAAAGTGCGCATGGGCCTGGGCTGGTACAACCGCAATTACGTCGGTACGCAGTTTGGCGGCAGCCTGTATTCGATGGTCGACCCGTTCTACATGCTGATGCTGATGGAGAACCTCGGCCGAGACTACATCGTGTGGGACAAGGCCGCGAACATCGACTTTATCTCGCCGGGCAAAGGCCCGGTGTACGCCGAGTTTTCCATCGACGAGGCCTTGCTGGATGAAGTCCGCCAGCAGACCGAAGGGGGCGAGAAATACCTGCCCCACCTCAAGGTCGAGATTCATGACGGCGCCGGCACCCTGGTGGCGCGCGTCGACAAAACCCTTTACGTGCGGCGCAAGCCGCCAGCAAAGCAGGCTTAAAGCATGGACATGCGCGCAGATGTGCTGATTGTCGGGGCCGGAATGGTCGGAAGCGCCCTGGCGCTGGCGTTGCAGGGCAGTGGCCTGCAAGTGCTACTGCTCGACGGCAGCCCGCTGAGCGTAAAACCGTTCGACCGCGAGGCGGCCTTCGAACCCCGCGTGAGCGCCTTGTCGGCCGCCAGCCAGCGCATCCTCGAGCGCCTCGGCGTGTGGGACGGCATCGTCTCGCGCCGCGCCAGCCCTTACGGCGAGATGCAGGTGTGGGACGGCAGCGGCACCGGGCAGATCCACTTTTCGGCAGCCAGTGTGCATGCCGAAGTGCTCGGACATATCGTCGAGAACCGCGTGGTGCAGGATGCCTTGCTCGACCGTCTGCACGACTGCGACCTCGGCCTGCTGGCCAATGCGCGCCTGGAACAGATGCGCCGCTCCGGTGACGACTGGCTGCTGACCCTCGCCGACGGCCGCAAATTGCGCGCACCGCTGGTGGTGGCTGCCGACGGCGCCAACTCCGCCGTGCGCCGCCTGACCGGCACCGCAACCCGCGAATGGGACTACCTGCATAACGCCATCGTCACCAGCGTGCGCAGCAGCCAGGCGCACCAGCGCACGGCGTGGCAACGCTTCACCGATACTGGCCCGCTGGCGTTTTTGCCGCTGGTGCGCGACGGCCAGGAGGACTGGTGCTCGATCGTGTGGTCGACTACGCCAGCGGAATCCGAGCGCCTGATGGCGCTGGATGACGAGAGCTTCTGCCGTGAACTGGAGCGCGCGTTTGAAGGGCGCCTGGGCACGGTGGTCAGCGCCGATCCGCGCGTTTGCGTGCCGTTGCGTCAGCGCCATGCCAAGCGCTACGTGGCCGAAGGCCTGGCACTGATTGGTGATGCGGCCCATGTGATCCACCCGTTGGCGGGGCAGGGCGTGAACCTGGGCTTTCTTGACGCAGCGACACTGGCCGAAGTGCTGCTGTCGGCGACCGAGCGCGGCGAGCGGCTGGCGGATGTGAAGGTACTGAGCCGTTACGAGCGCCGGCGCATGCCGCACAACCTGGCGCTGATGGCGGCGATGGAAGGCTTTGAGCGGTTGTTCCAGGCCGACCAACTGCCCCTGCGCTGGTTGCGCAACGCGGGTTTGAAGCTGGTTGACCAGATGCCCGAAGCCAAGGCGGTATTCGTGCGCCAAGCCCTGGGCATGACCGGCGACCTGCCAGACCTCGCAAAGCCCTGATTGAAATATGCCCCCTGTGGGAGGGGGCTTGCCCCCGATGAGGCCAGCCCATCCAGCGCAAATCCCAGCTGTGCAACATCTGGTAACGCCTCCACCAAGCGCCACCAAATGCCAGTCCCTATCATTTGCGCTCTTTTTGCAAATGAGAGACCGCACCCATGTTGGCACCCAAGCGCCTCCTGACTGCCCTGGCACTCACCCTGATCGGCAGCACCACCGTGCAGGCCGCCGACGAAGTGGTGGTCTACTCCTCACGCATCGATGAACTGATCAAACCGGTGTTCGACGCCTACACCAAAAAGACAGGCGTACAGGTGAAGTTCATCACCGACAAGGAAGCCCCGCTGATGCAGCGCATCAAGGCCGAGGGCGAAAATGCCACCGCCGACCTGCTGCTGACCGTCGACGCCGGCAACCTCTGGCAGGCCGAGCAGATGGGCATCCTGCAACCGTTCACCTCGGCGGTGATCGACAAGAACATTCCCCTGCAATACCGCTCTTCCACCCACGCCTGGACCGGCTTGAGCCTGCGCGCGCGGACCATCGCCTATTCCACCGACCGGGTGAAACCGGGTGACCTGACCACCTACGAAGCCCTGGCCGACAAGCAGTGGGAAGGCCGCCTGTGCCTGCGTACGGCGAAAAAGGTCTACAACCAGTCGCTGACCGCCACCCTGATCGAAACCCACGGCGCGGCCAAGACCGAAGAAATCGTCAAGGGCTGGGTCAACAACCTGTCCACCGACGTGTTCTCCGATGACATCGCGGTGCTCGAAGCGATCAATGCCGGGCAGTGCGACGTGGGCATCGTCAACACCTACTACTATGGCCGCCTGCACAAGCAGAACCCGGCGCTGGCGGTGAAGCTGTTCTGGCCGAACCAGGGCGACCGTGGCGTGCACGTGAACCTGTCGGGCATCGGCCTGACCAAGCACGCACCGCATCCGGAAGCAGCCAAGGCCCTGGTGGAGTGGATGACCACGGCTGAGGCGCAGAAGATCTTTGCCGATGTGAACCAGGAATTCCCGGCCAACCCGGCAGTGCCGCCGTCGGCCGAAGTGGCGACCTGGGGCAAGTTCGTGGCTGATACCTTGCCGGTGGAAGTGGCGGGCAAGCGTCAGGCCGAGGCGATTCGCTTGATGGATCGCGCCGGCTGGAACTGACACACTGCAGGTCTAAATGTGGGAGGGGGCTTGCCCCCCGATAGCGATGTGTCAGTCCACTCATCAGTGACTGACCCACTGCCATCGGGGGCAAGCCCCCTCCCACATTGGCGTCTGGTGATTTCACGCTATTCATTAACCGAGAACTGACCTTTGGCCCACCCCGCCCAACGCCGCTGGTACCTGCCGGTGTTCACCGTCGCCGCCCTGGTGCTGCTGCCGCTGAGCGTGCTGTTGCTGTCCTGGCAAAGCATCGACGCACAAATCTGGGGCCACCTCTGGGATACCCAGATGCCGCGCCTGCTGGGCAACACGCTGACCCTGGTGCTGGGCGTCGGTGTCGGCGTCACCCTGCTGGGCGTGAGCCTGGCCTGGCTGACCAGCCTTTGCGAATTCCCCGGCCGACGCTGGCTGGATTGGGCGCTGATGCTGCCCTTCGCGATTCCGGCGTATGTGCTGGCCTTTGTGTTTGTCGGCCTGCTGGACTTTGCCGGCCCGGTGCAAACCCTGCTGCGTGAATGGTTCGGCAGCGGGCTGCGCCTGCCACGGGTGCGCTCCACCAGTGGTGTGATCATCGTGTTGGTGCTGGTGTTCTACCCTTACGTCTACCTGCTCGCGCGCACCGCGTTCCTGGCCCAGGGCAAAGGCCTGATGGAAGCGGCGCGGGTGCTGGGGCAGTCACCCTGGCAGGCTTTTTGGCGTGTGGCCCTGCCCATGGCGCGGCCGGCGATTGGCGCGGGCGTGGCCTTGGCGTTGATGGAGACCCTGGCGGATTTCGGCGCGGTCTCGGTATTCAATTTCGACACCTTTACCACCGCCATCTACAAGACCTGGTACGGCTTTTTCAGCCTATCCAGCGCGGCCCAGTTGGCCAGTCTGTTGCTGCTGGTGGTGATGCTGGTGCTGTACGGCGAGCGGCGCGCCCGAGGTGCCAGCCGGCCAGGCAATGAGCGGCCACGGGGCAAGGCGCTGTACCACCTGCGAGGGCTCAAGGCCGCGGCGGCGAGTACCTGGTGTGGCCTGGTCTTCGCCTGTGCCTTTGTGATCCCGATGTTGCAACTGGTGGCGTGGTTCTGGCAGCGCGGCCGCTTTGACCTGGATGAGCGTTATTCCGGCCTGATCGTCCACACCCTGTACCTGGGCGGCATCGCGGCGCTGATCACGGTCAGCGTGGCGCTGCTGCTGGCCTTCGCCAACCGCCTGGCGCCAACCCGGGCGATACGCTCCGGCATCAGCCTGGCCAACGTCGGTTATGCGCTGCCGGGCTCGGTGCTGGCGGTGTCGATCATGTTGGCGTTCAGCTATCTGGACCGTGAACTGGTGGTGCCGCTGTCGGGCTGGCTGGGTGGCGCGGGCAAGCCGTTGTTGCTGGGCAGCTTGTCGGCGCTGGTGCTGGCGTATCTGGTGCGATTCCTGGCGGTGGCCTATGGGCCCCTGGAAAACAGCCTGGCGCGCATCCGCCCGTCCTTGCCGGAAGCGGCGCGCAGTCTTGGTGTGAGTGGTCCACGACTGTTTTGCAAAGTGTATCTGCCGTTGCTGCTACCGGGGACACTGAGCGCAGCGCTGCTGGTGTTCGTCGATGTGCTCAAGGAAATGCCCGCGACCTTGCTGATGCGCCCGTTTGGCTGGGACACCCTGGCGGTGCGGATTTTTGAAATGACCAGCGAGGGCGAGTGGGCGCGGGCGTCTTTGCCGGCGCTGACCCTGGTGCTCGTCGGCTTATTGCCGGTCATCGGGCTGATCCGACGCTCTGCCCGTCAAATCGGTTAGGTGCCAGTCCTACGGCTTGCGGCTACAATGCGCGGCATTCGGTGCGGTCCGTCTTTCGGATCGAGTCGCCATGCGTGGCTGCAGGCCTTGTAATTCAAGGTTTACAGCGCGAACGGCAACCCTGCGCACCTTCGCCACGCCCGGAAGGAGAAACCCATGGGACAGCGTACGCCTCTGTATGACCTGCATCTCGCCCTCGGCGCGAAGATGGTCGATTTTGGCGGTTGGGATATGCCTCTGCACTACGGCTCGCAAGTTGAAGAACACCATCAGGTGCGACGCGACTGCGGGGTGTTTGATGTATCTCATATGACCGTGATCGATGTCAGCGGCCCCCAGGCCAAGGAATGGCTCCAGCACCTGCTGGCCAATGACGTCGATCGTTTGCATGGCTGCGGCCGTGCGCTCTACAGCGCCATGCTCAACGAGCGGGGCGGGGTGGTGGACGACATGCTCGTCTATCGCACCGACGCCGGTTACCGCCTGGTGGTCAACGCCGCCACCCGTGACCAGGACATGGCCTGGATGCAGGCGCAATTGGGTACTTTTCAAGCCCAACTGCAGGAGCGTCCCGAGTTGGCCATGCTGGCCATCCAGGGTCCCCAAGCCCGACAGAAGATTGCCGAGCTGGTCACCCAGTCCCGCGCCACCCTGATCCACCAACTCAAGCCTTTTGAAGGCCAGGCCGACGGCGACTGGTTTATCGCCCGCACCGGCTACACCGGCGAAGACGGCCTGGAAATTGTGCTGCCGGCCGATCAAGCGCCCGGTTTCTTCAACGACCTGGTGGGCGCAGGCATTTCCCCCATCGGCCTCGGCGCGCGGGATACCCTGCGCCTGGAAGCCGGCATGAACCTCTACGGCCAGGATATCCACCAGGACGTTTCGCCCCTGGCGGCCAACATGGCCTGGAGTATTGCCTGGGCGCCTGCCGAGCGCGTTTTCATCGGGCGGGCCGCGCTGGAGGCCGAGTTGGCCGCCGGTGTGCAGTTCAAACTGGTCGGGCTGGTGCTGGAAGAACGTGGGGTTTTACGTGCTCACCAGGTGGTTCGTATCGCCAATGTTGGCGAAGGAGAGATCACCAGTGGTAGTTTCTCTCCTACGCTGAGCAAATCCATTGCCCTGGCGCGCGTACCGACGGCGACTGCCGATCGGGCCGAAGTGGAAATCCGCGGCAAGTGGTACCCGGTTCGAGTGGTCAAGCCGACCTTCGTGCGCCATGGCAAAACCTTGATCTAACTATTTACGGCAGGCCGATGGCCGCTGACATTTCTTTCTGAGGACACAGACTATGAGCAATATCCCTGCCGACCTGCGTTTTGCCGACAGTCACGAATGGGCCCGTCTGGAAGCTGACGGCACCGTGGTCGTCGGTATTTCCGACCACGCACAGGAAGCTTTGGGTGATGTGGTGTTTGTTGAGTTGGCCGAAGTCGGCGCCACGTTTGAAGCAAAAGGCCAGGCGGGTGTGGTTGAGTCGGTGAAAGCCGCTTCGGATATCTACGCCCCGGTTGCCGGCGAAGTGATTGCCGTCAACGAGGAACTGAGCGGTAGCCCAGAGCTGCTGAACTCCGACCCTTACGGCGCGTGGATCTTCAAGCTCAAGCCAAGCAACCCGGCTGATCTGGAAAAACTGCTGGATGCTGCCGGCTACAAAGCCGCCATCGGCGAGTAAACACAAGAACCCTGTGGGAGGGGCGGTCCGACGGTTCGACTTGCTCCCGATTGCGGTGTTTCAGTCCCTGAACAGGTGTCTGATCCACCGCCATCGGGAGCAAGCCCCTCCCACATTGAATTGAGTGTTTAGCTCGCTTTCAGTACTGCCTTAACCGCCGCCACCGACCGCTCCACATCCGCTTCCGTCATCGCCGTAAACATCGGCAACGACACGATCAAACGCCCAACACGCTCCGCCACCGGGAACATGCCTTCCTTGAAACCCTGTGCCCGATAAAGGCTCAGCAGGTGGATCGGCGGGTAGTGATAGCCAATGCCGACGCCATGGGCCTGCATCTGCTCCATGAAGGTCGCGCGCGCCGGCAGGCCGTCCTGGCGCTCTGGCAGCACCAGTTGGAACAGGTGCCAGTTACTGTTTTCGAAATCCGCCGGCGGCAGTTGCGCGCCGTACTTTTCCTCGAAGTCGCTGCCGAAGCACTTGAAATAGTGCCGGGCCAGGTTCTGACGATGCGCGGTGATTTTCTCGATATGGGCAAATTGCCCCAGGCCGATGGCGGCGGCGATATCGGTCATGTTGAACTTGCCGCCCAGCACATCCACGTCCAGGCCGTCGAAGCCGGTACGGGTGACGCCCTGCAAACGGTATTTTTCCGCGAGGCGCGCCTCTTCGGCGTTGTTCAACACCAGGCAGCCGCCTTCGGACGAGGTGATGTTCTTGTTGGCCTGGAAGCTGAACGACACGAAGTCCCCGGTAGCCCCAATGCGTTCGTCATCCCAGCTGGACCCCAGGGCTTGGGCGGCGTCCTCGACAATGCGCAGGTTGTACTTGTTGGCCAGCGCGTAAAGCATCGGCATGTCCAGAGGCAGGCCGGCCAGGTACACCGGGATGATCGCCTTGGTGCGCGGGGTGATTGCGGCTTCCACCTGGGCCAGGTCGATATTGCGTGTGACCGGGTCGATATCGGCAAACACTGGCGTGGCGCCGACTTCCAGGATCACATTGGCGGTAGCGACCCAGGAGATCGGCGTGGTGATCACTTCATCGCCCGGGCCGATACCCGCAATGCGCAGGGCAATCTCCATGGTGCAGGTGCCCGAGTTGAACGTACGCACCGGCCGACCGCCGAAGTATTCCGACAGCTGAGCCTCGAATGCCTGCACTTTCGGCCCGCTGGTGATCCAGCCCGAGCGCAGTACATCGCCGACCGCCGAGATGGTGGCTTCATCGATGGTGGGTTTGGAAAACGGCAGAAAGGGCTGTTGGCTCATAACGACGAAGGCATCCGTTTCAGGTTGGCAATGAGTAGGCGAGGTAGCAGTACCGGCATGGTTGCATGGCTCGACTGAATATAGCCTGTCGTGCGTGAACGAATCGTCATGTTGCAGGCAAAAAAATGCCGCTGTATCAGCGGCATTTTAACGGTGTGTCAGAAGGACAGGCGGGCTTCTAAAAACACATTCTGCTCCTTGAGCTTGCCCTTAAGCTGCTCGTCCTGGGCGTTGGCACGGTTGACGAAGGTGTTGTAACCGGTTGTCACGTCGCCCATGTCCACATATCGCCAGCCTGCGCCCACGGTGAGGCGTTCGCTGACTTTGGCATCCAGGCCCAGGCCCACGCTATAGGCGAAATTGTATTGGCGGTTGCTGGCGAAGCGCCGGTTGGTATTGCCCTGGTAACCCTCGGAATCAATTTGCGCCACACCCACGCCGGCCATGCCGTAGAACGACAGCCAATCATTGATCGGGATATTTTTGTAACCATTGAGCATCAGGCGTTGGCTATCGACCTTGAAGCGGTTGATGTTGGGGTTGAACGGGGCCCAATACGAGTCGAAGTTCGAGCTGTTGGGGGTGGTGTACTCGCCCTCCAGGCGCCAGCCATTGGTGAAGGCATACCCTGCGGCGAACGAGCCCGTGAAAGCTTTATTGCTGTCAGGTGCCTCTACTTGGTGGGTAACGCGTGGGCTGGTCAACAGTGAGCTGGAGAGATTCTGGCGGGCGCTGTTGAGCTTGGCCGAGCCGTACCAACCTTCTGCTTGGGCATAAGGTGCGGCGATGGCGACAAGGAGCAGGACGGCAGGTAGTTTTCCCATGGTTCTCGATTCACTGGGTGGCGTAAGGAATCGATAGATTGGTGTCCAGCGCATGGCATGATCGAGAGGAGTTTTCCTATTCGCTCATCAGCCCTTGCCTTCGTGTTTTGGGAAAACAGCGCAAAAAAAACCGCTCCCTAAGAGCGGTTTTTTTATCAGGCAGTGTTACTCGGAAGCGACAGCGTTTTTCGCCAGGATGGCGTTAGCCAGTTCCATATCCGTGGCTTGCAGGCCAGGGTTATCGGCGCGGACCTTCTGCATCGCGGCTTCCAGGTACGGGCCGCGGATGCCGCCGTCGCTGGCAACAAAGCTGCCGGCGTCGTCTTGAGCGGCCACTACCAGCTTGTGGTCCTTGAACGTCAGGTACGTCGAGCCGGTAGTGGCGCCCGACGAGATGACATTGCGCCAGAAGCTGTCGGCCATCGCTGAACCGACAGGGAGGGAAAGCACAGCAAGGGTTGCGACAGCATATTTAAGACGCATGATGGGTGACTCCGGGTGGGTTATCTGTACTTTATGATTGTAGTTAGCCCAGCCGAGTTCCCTCGCTGACTAAACAGTTTCAACCTTCAGGATTACTCCCACCTGTCCAATCACCTTTACTTGCGCGCCTACGGGGCTGTCGGGGCCGGTGACCATCCATACGCCATCACCGACCTTGACCTTACCCCGGCCATCCACAATCGCCTGGTGCACCACGAAGGTGCGGCCGACCAGCTCCGAGCCGCGTTCGTTCAGCCCGGGCTGGTCACTGGCTTTGGCACTGCTGCGCTGACGTTTCCACCAGTACACCGCTGTCAGTATCGACAACACGGCAAACAGCAGCAGCTGCCATTCCAACCCCAACGGCGGCACCAGAAACTTGATTACGCCCACGGCGGCCGCTGCGATGCCCATCCACAGCAGGTAACCGCCTGCGCCGAATACCTCAAGTATCAGCAGCACCGTGCCCAGTGCCAGCCAATCCCAGAATGACAAATGCTGCAGGAAATCCCACATGGCGTTGGCCTCAGCCTTTCTTGCTGTCGAACGTTGCCTTGACGATCTCGCCGATACCGCCGACCGCACCAATTACCTGGCTGGCTTCGAGCGGCATCAGGATGACCTTGCTGTTGTTGGCCGAAGCCAGCTTGCCGAGGGCGTCGATGTATTTTTGCGCGACGAAGTAGTTGACCGCCTGCACGTTGCCCGAGGCAATTGCCTCCGACACTACCTGGGTGGCGCGGGCTTCAGCTTCGGCCTGACGTTCGCGGGCTTCGGACTCAAGGAAGGCCGCCTGGCGGCTACCCTCGGCTTCGAGGATTTGCGCCTGCTTCTTGCCCTCGGCCGTCAGGATCGCTGACGCTCGCAGGCCTTCGGCTTCAAGGATTTGCGCACGCTTGATCCGTTCGGCTTTCATCTGGCCCGACATGGCCGCCATCAGGTCGGCGGGCGGGCTGATGTCCTTGATCTCGATACGGGTGATCTTAATCCCCCACGGCGCCGTGGCTTCGTCTACGGTTTTCAGGAGTTTTTCGTTGATGCCGTCACGCTGGCTGAGCATGGCGTCCAGCTCCATGGAGCCGAGTACGGTACGGATATTGGTTTGCAGCAAGTTGCGAATGGCGTGTTCGAGGTTGTTGACCTCGTAGGCGGCCTGGGCGGTATTGACTACCTGGAAGAAGCACACGGCATCGATCTGCACGGTGGCGTTGTCGGCGGTGATCACTTCCTGCGGCGGGATATCCAGCACGCTTTCCATTACGTTGATCTTGCGACCGATGCGGTCCATGACCGGGATGATGATGTTCAGGCCAGGCTTGAGGGTGTTGGTGTAGCGGCCAAAGCGTTCGACGGTCCACTGGTAGCCTTGGGGTACGACCTTGAAGCCCATGAACAGGATGGCGATGGCCAAGCCCACAAAAAGAAGCAGTACGGTTCCGATCTGCATAGCGATTCCTTATCTGATGATGTCAGTGAAAAGACATGCCGCCGATTGTAACGGTGTTGTCACCGATAAGAACGATTTCAGCCTGCAACAACAAAAGGATTTGTTACCGAATCCCCAGGCGTCACCCTCAGCACTTCCGCCAGCGTGGTCAGGCCCGCTTTTACTTTGTGCAGGCCGGCCATGCGCAGGCTGGACATGCCCTGGCCGATGGCCGCTTGGCGCAGGGTCTGTATATCGGCACTGGGCGTGATCAGCGCCTTGAGGTCTTCGTTCATTACCATGATCTCGTAGACCCCGGCGCGCCCGCGGTAACCGCTGCCCCGGCACTCCACGCAGCCAATGGCCTCATGGGCGTCACCCGCTACGCGCTTGCAGTGCGGGCATAACAGCCTCACCAAGCGCTGCGCCATCACGCCCAGCAACGTGGCTTTGATCAAGTAATGCTCAATACCCAACTCATGCAGGCGGCTGATCGCGCCGGGTGCGTCGTTGGTGTGCAGGGTCGACAGCACCAGGTGCCCGGTCAGGGCGGCCTGGATCGCCATTTCAGCGGTTTCCTGGTCGCGGATCTCACCGATCATGATGATGTCCGGGTCCTGGCGCAGCAGGGCGCGGATGCCGCTGGCGAAGGTCAGGTCGATATTGTGTTGCACCTGCATCTGGTTGAACGCCGGCTCGACCATTTCGATCGGGTCTTCCACGGTGCACAGGTTGACCTCCCGGGTCGCCAGTTGCTTGAGCGTGGTGTAAAGGGTGCTGGTCTTGCCCGAGCCGGTGGGCCCGGTGACCAGGATGATCCCATTGGTTTGGCAGGTCATGGCGTGCCAGCGTTGCTGGTCTTCGCTGGACAAACCCAGCTGGTCAAACCCCTTGAGCAGTACCTGCGGGTCGAAAATCCGCATCACCAGTTTTTCGCCAAAGGCGGTGGGTAAGGTTGAAAGCCGCAGCTCCACTTCCGCGCCTGTGGGGCTCTTGGTCTTGACCCTGCCGTCCTGGGGTTTGCGTTTTTCTGCGACGTTCATACGGCCCAGGCTTTTCAGGCGGCTGACCACCGCCATCGTGACCTGGGGTGGAAACTGATACACGTCGTGCAGCAGGCCATCAATGCGAAAACGCATACGGCCCTGCTCGCGGCCCGGTTCGATATGGATATCACTGGCGCGTTGGCTGAAGGCGTATTGCAACAGCCAGTCGACGATATTGACGATATGCGCATCGTTGGCATCCGGCTCCTGATCGCTGGCGCCGAGGTTGAGCCATTCGACCGTAGCCTGCGCCACGACCTTTTGATCAGCGCCGCTGACGGACTTTGCCAACCGGTAGAACTCGCCGATACAGCGCGCAATGTCCTGGGGGTTGGCGACCACCCGCCTGATCGTACGCTTGAGCACCTGCGCGAGCCCGGCTTCCCAACCGGTGACGAGGGGCTGGGCGCTGGCGATGGTGACGGTTTGTGCGTCAACGGCCACTGCAAGGATAAGGTGGCGCTGGGCGAACGCGTAGGACATGAGAGGCACCAGCGCCGCCGCATCGATCTTCAGCGGGTCGATACGCAGGTAGGGTTGGCCGGCATGCCGGGCCAGCCACTGCGTCAGGGTTTCCAGGCAAACGCCTTCGGCCGCGATGCGCTCCAGCGGGTGCCGGGCAGGGTCTGCCGGTAGTGCTGAAAGACGCTGGGCAACGTCGGGCGTGATCAGCCCTTCTTCAAGCAAGGCCGGCAACAGCGCGGGCAGTTCCAATCGTTGATCAGCGGGCATGCAGGTTTCCTGGAGATATCGGCGGTAAATTCCAGGCTAGCCAGGCTTCAGAAAACTGCGCGCCGGCGAGTATTGCAGGCTTTTACCCAGCCGCCGCAGCCGGCGCTGCAAGCCCCATGGAATCAGCCGGGCGCACCTCCAGCGTGCACACGCTGATCAGGTTTCGAATCTTTTCACCGATCACCTGCGCGCGGTGCCAGCTCAGGCCCTCCATCAGGATGTCGATGCTTAGCAGGTCGTTTTCACGGTTCACCGTTACCTGGCTGGGCGTGAGGAACTGCAAGGCAAAGTAGTTGAGTACCCGGCACAGCACGTCGGGTTCGGCTTCGGCGACGATCTGATAATGCGCGCGGCAATGGGCGCTGTTGACGGCCCAGGCATCGACGCGGGTAGCAGGGTGGGTGGTTTCGACGGCGTACATGCTGACTCTCCAGGTTCGACTGGAGAAATTTTCACATGGGTTATGGGAGATTTCTTATCTAAGATTGGCGCTATTGGCGTTAAATAAACCAATTCAATTCAAGATAAGCACAAATACAGGTAATTCTATGCATAGCGAATTGGACGCCTACGACCGCCGCATTCTGGCCCTCCTGCAAGAGGACGCCTCGCTCTCCAGCGCGCAGATCGCCGAGCAGGTCGGCCTGTCCCAATCGCCGTGCTGGCGGCGTATCCAGCGGCTCAAGGACGAAGGCGTGATACGCGCTCAGGTCACCTTGCTGGATCGCAAGAAAATCGGTCTCAACACGCAGATTTTTGCCGAGGTGAAACTCAACGCTCACGGCCGATCCAACTTCACGGAGTTCACCGAGGCGATTCGCGGCTTTCCGGAGGTGCTGGAGTGTTATGTGCTGATGGGGGCGGTGGATTTTTTGTTGCGAATCGTGGCGTCGGATATCGAGGCGTATGAGCGGTTTTTCTTCGACAAGCTGTCGATGGTGCCGGGGATTCAGGAGGTGAATTCGATTGTGGCGTTGTCGGAGATCAAGTCCACCACCAGCCTGCCGGTGTTGCGCTGACAGGGAGGGCCCTATCGGGGGCAAGCCCCCTCCCACACTGAGTGTATTCACAAACAGAAAGTTGTGAACCCAATCCAATGTGGGAGGGGCGGTGCGACGATTCGACTTGCCCCCGATGGCGATCTTACAGACGCAGCAAAGTCTTCCACGCCCGATTCTGATACACCGCAATCGCCTGATGCATACGCGCATCCAGCGATTCATCGGTGATCAGTTGGTTGGCCAGTTGCACCAACTTGTTCAGCTCGCCGTACAGGCGGTCCATTTCCGGGATGTCGACCACGTGACGCGCATGGTGCAGCCAGGCCTGGATGCGCTCGATGCGCGGCAGTTGCTCGGCGAGGTCTTCCGGTTGCTGCTGGTAGCGCGGCAGTTGCAGGGCGACGGCATCGTCGGCCAGCAGGCGCGGCAGCCAGTTGGTGATTTGCGCAGCGCCCTGGCGGTTGCCACGCACGTTGCGGTCGGCGGTCCAGGTGCGGGCCAGCAGCCAGCGCGACAGGTTCAGTGAGAACAGGCCCCAACGCACGTCGTCCAATTCTTCAATGAACTGCTCCGGCGCGGCTTTGCGAATGTCTTCATCGTCGTCACCGGCCTGCACCAGTGGGCGCCAGTCTTCGAGCAGGGCATCGAGTGCGCTGCGCAGTTCGCTGGTGGATTGACGCGGCGCGGCCTGGCCGAGGCTGCCGATCAGGGCGCGCAGTTCACCGAGGTTGTCGACCCAGTCCTGCAGCAGGCGCCAGTGGCCATTGAAACGGTATTGCTCGGCCAGGCGCTGGCTGCTGCCCAGCAGGTGCCACATGATCGCGGCGAAGGCGTCGTCCAGCGGCATTTCGGCGTGGATCTGCGGCGCCGGCAGGCTCAGCGAGTAGCTGCTGGCGTCGTACAGGCGGTAGCCGCGCTCGGCCTTGCTGATGTCACACGGCATCAGGGCCAGGGTGGCGGCCAGTTCAGCGGCCAGTTCCAGCAGGGCGGCCGGTTCACCTTCGCGCAGTTCCAGTTCCAGCTCGCAGATTTCTTCTTTCTGCTTGCCGACCACCACGTGGCCCAGGTCCAGGGCGGCTTCGATCACGACTTTGGCCTTGCCACGGCCCCAGGCGATTTCGGCGCGCTCGCGCACGAAGTCGGTGGTGAAAATCGGCTTGAGGGTCTTTTTGTCCAGCTCGGCCAGTTGCTCGGGCCAGCACTCGCCGTCGAGTTTCTTCACGTCGAGCTTGGCTTTGGGCAGGTCCCAGTTGTACTCGTTGCGTTCCGACAAGCCGGCGACGCTTTGGCCACGGGTCTTGAGGGTCTGGATGATTTCATCACCGTCCTTGCGCAAACGCAGGGCAACCTTGGCCTGGGCCAGGTCGCGCTCGGGGGTGTCGAAATACTGGTTCATCAACTCACGGCGTTCCCAGCCACTTTTGTTGCGTTTTTTCAGTAGCGGGTGCTCACGCAGCGCGGCGAGTGTTTCGCGGCTGACGCGGAGCTTGATTTCGGTTTCTTTCTGCATGGCCGGAAAATCCAGGATCGGGAGCGCAGCCGGGGAAAAGAGTGGCTGCCAAGGCCGTGCAGTGTACAGGACTGAGCCCGGCAACGTGCCGCAACGGTTTATTGTGTCGTGCAGATGGCTCTATAGTGGGGCTCATCCGGGAAGTTGAGAGACCGCGCATGCCGTTACCCACCATGAAAGAGCAGTTCGCCGCGCTGATTGCCGCGCCGTCGGTCAGTTGCACCCAAGCGTCTCTCGACCAGACCAACCGCCCGGTGATCGATTTGCTCGCCGCTTGGCTGGGCGATCTGGGGTTTACCATCGATATCCAGCAAGTCAGCCCCGGCAAGTTCAACCTGCTGGCCAGCTTCGGCAGTGGCCCCGGCGGCCTGGTGCTGGCCGGGCACAGCGACACGGTTCCCTACGACGCGGCGTTGTGGAAGACCGATCCGCTCAAGCTGACGGAAGTTGATGGCCGTTGGGTAGGACTGGGCAGCTGCGACATGAAGGGCTTTTTTGCCCTGGCGATTGAAGCCGTGCTGCCACTGCTGGATCAGCCGTTCAAGCAGCCGCTGCTGATTCTCGCCACCTGCGATGAAGAAAGCTCGATGTCCGGTGCCCGCGCGCTGGCCGAAGCGGGCCGACCCTTGGGGCGCGCGGCGGTGATCGGCGAGCCGACCGGGCTCAAGCCGATCCGCCTGCACAAAGGCGTGATGATGGAGCGCATCGATATTCTCGGCCGCAGCGGCCATTCGTCGGACCCAAGCCTGGGCCACAGCGCGCTTGAAGCCATGCACGACGCCATCGGCGAACTGCGTGGCCTGCGCCTGGCGTGGCAACGTGAGTACCGCAACCCGCAATTCAGCGTGCCGCAACCGACCATGAACTTCGGCTGTATCCATGGCGGCGACAACCCCAACCGCATTTGCGGCCAGTGCTCCCTGGAGTTCGACCTGCGCCCCTTGCCCGGCATGGACCCCGAGGTGCTGCGTGCGGCCATCCGGCAAAAGCTTGAGCCCCTGGCCGAGCGCCATCAGGTGAAGATCGACTACGCGCCGCTGTTCCCCGAAGTACCGCCGTTCGAGCAACCGGAAGACGCCGAGTTGGTGCGTGTTGCGGAACGTTTGACCGGCCATCGTGCCGAAGCAGTAGCGTTCGGCACCGAAGCGCCTTATCTTCAGCGCCTTGGTTGTGAAACCCTGGTGCTGGGCCCTGGCGATATCGCCTGCGCCCACCAGCCGGGCGAGTACCTCGAAATGTCACGCTTGACGCCTACAGTGCATCTATTGCGTGAGTTGATCGGGCATTACTGCCTCAAACCTGCATAAATTAACCTCCGTCCATTCGTACATAAGGAGAGCGAGCGTGTCGCCAAGCCTGTTCCGACGATAACCATCAGCCCGCTGTGCGTTTTCACGATTCATCCTTTTTCGGCTGCTTTTTATTACAGGCCCAGGTGTTATGCCCGAATACGTCAATTGGCTTCGTCATGCTTCGCCCTACATCAACGCCCACCGCGACTGCACCTTTGTGGTCATGCTGCCCGGCGACGGTGTGGAACATCCCAACTTCGGCAATATCGTCCACGACCTGGTGCTGCTCCATAGCCTCGGCGTGCGGCTGGTGCTGGTGCACGGTTCGCGCCCACAGATCGAGGTGCGCCTTGAAGCACGCGGCCTGACCCCGACTTACCACGAAGGCATGCGCATCACGGATGCCGCGACGCTGGAGTGTGTGATCGACGCGGTCGGCCACTTGCGTATCGCCATCGAAGCGCGCCTGTCGATGGACATGGCCTCGTCGCCGATGCAGGGCTCGCGGCTGCGGGTGACCAGCGGCAATTTCGTGACTGCACGTCCTATCGGCGTATTGGAAGGCGTGGATTACCACCACACCGGCGAAGTGCGCCGGGTCGACCGCAAGGGTATCAATCGCCTGCTCGACGAGCGCTCGATCGTGCTGCTGTCGCCGCTGGGCTATTCGCCGACCGGTGAGATCTTCAACCTGGCCTGCGAAGACGTCGCGACCCGCGCCGCCATCGACCTGGGGGCCGACAAGTTGCTGCTGTTTGGCGCCGACCTTGGCTTGATCGATGAAAATGGTCGCCTGGTGCGCGAACTGCGTCCACAACAAGTGCCGGCGCACCTGCAGCGCCTGGGCAATAACTACCAGGCCGAACTGCTCGATGCGGCGGCCGAGGCCTGCCGGGGTGGGGTAGGGCGCAGCCATATCGTCAGCTACGCCGAAGACGGCGCCTTGCTCACCGAACTGTTCACCCGGGACGGCGGCGGTACGCTGGTGGCCCAAGAGCAATTCGAGCTGGTGCGTGAAGCAGCGATTGAAGACGTCGGCGGTTTGCTGGATTTGATCAGCCCGCTGGAAGAGCAGGGCATCCTGGTGCGCCGCTCGCGGGAAGTACTGGAACGCGAGATTGAGCAGTTCAGCGTGGTGGAGCGCGAAGGCATGATCATCGCCTGTGCGGCGCTGTATCAGATCGCCGATTCGGACGCAGGTGAGCTGGCGTGCCTGGCGGTGAACCCGGAATACCGCCACGGTGCGCGCGGTGATGTGTTGCTGGAACGCATCGAGACTCGTGCCCGGGCGCAGGGTTTGAAGACGTTGTTCGTGCTCACCACGCGTACTGCCCATTGGTTCCGTGAGCGCGGCTTTGTGCCGAGCAGCGTGGACCGGCTGCCCTCGGCGCGGGCTTCGCTGTACAACTATCAGCGTAATTCGAAGATTTTTGAGAAGGCGCTTTAACCCCTCTCTGCGAATGCTGGAGATCCAAGTGTGGGAGGGGGCTTGCCCCCGATTGCGGTCTGTCAGTTACTCATTTTTGAGCTGACTCACCGCTATCGGGGGCAAGCCCCCTCCCACATTTGATTGTGTTTAGTCTTTGATGAATTTGTCGGTTACGAATGCCGAATAGTCCGGCAGCACATTTTCAACCTTGCCCTGTTCCTTCAAAAACTTCGCCGTTTCCCCAATCGCCTTCGCCGTGCCGCCCTTGAGCAGCGCGTCGGTTTGCTGCGCCTGCGCATCCGGGAAGGTGGTGCCGGCCAGCAGTTCGGGAATGTCCGCCGCATTCGAACCTGTCAATTTGGCGATTTTCTGCACCGGCTCGGAGTCCACCGTCCAGCGGTCTTTGTGGGCCGCATAGTCAGCAAACGAGTCCAGGGTGACCTTGGCAAACTTGGCCACTACGTCAGGATGTTTTTCGGCGAAGTCCTTGCGCGCCACCCACACTTCGAAGGTCGGCGCTCCCCACTGGCCCACCTGGGCCGCGTCTGTCAGGGTCTTGCCGGTCTTGCGGATCTCCCCCAGCGCCGGTGACCACACGAACGCGCCGTCGATATCGCCGCGTTTCCATGCGGCGGCAATTTCGGCCGGTTGCAGGTTCACCACTTTGACTTTCTTGCTGTCCAGCCCCCAGTGCTTGAGTGCGCCGAGCAGGCTGTAATGAGAGGTTGATACAAACGGCGTGGCGATGGTTTTGCCCACCAGGTCCTCGGGTTTGTCGATGCCGCTGCCATTGCGCACCACCAAGGCTTCAGAACTGTTGATCTGCGCCGATACGATAAACGCGACGATAGGCAGATTGCGCGAAGCTGCTGCGGCGAGGGGGCTGGAACCGAGGTTGCCGATTTGCACATCACCCGAGGCAATTGCGGTTACGACTTCTGGCCCACTGTTGAACCGCCGCCAGGCAATCTTCTCGCCAATGGCTTTTTCATAGAGGCCATCGGCCTGTGGAACCTTGCTGGGATCGATGCCGGTTTGGTACCCGATCGTTAGATCGGCGGCTGTGACACCAAAAGAAAGAATTAGTGACACAAAAACTGTAACAAATTGACGGGAGGATGTGCCTTTGGCCATGATGGCGTCGCCTTTTTGATCGTGGGTGACGTATGAAGCTGTACGGCCACACTAATCGATCTAAAAAAGCTCTAACAAATACCCTTTAGGAATTAGCTTATGGGGCGGCTCGTCTACGCTGACCGGTCCGCGTCATGAAAAGGCTTATTCCTGGATCGTATGAAAAAGAATGAAATAATTCTTTTTGGGTGTATGAAAAACTCATTACCCTGCAGGGACCAAATCAACTGTGATTAGACGAAGGTAGTAGACACACAAGGTTACGATTGACTTGTCAGTCACTATCCGGTGCTAATCGCGCATCTGTGGATCGAGGGCGTCAGACCCGAGACCAAAGAAATACAAAAATTAGAAATGAGAGGAGCGGTACATGAAGAAGTCCACCTTGGCTTTGGCTGTAGCTTTGGGCGCAATCGCCCAGCAAGCAGGCGCTGCCGGTTTCATCGAAGACAGCAAGGCCACACTGGGCCTGCGTAACTTCTACATCAACACTGATAACCGTGACGGTCACCCGAACGCCACGTCCAACACGCGCAGCAAAAACGCCGAATGGGGCCAAGGCTTCGACCTGCGTTTCATCTCGGGTTACACCCAGGGTACTGTTCAGTTTGGTGTTGATGCTATCGGCCTGTACGGCGTGCGCTTGGATTCGAGCCGTGCGGATCACGGTAACTACACAGGCACCGCTTCTGGCGGCACCGTGTTCCCAAGCGATGGCAACAAGGCTGTCCACGATTACGCCAGCCTGGGCGTGACCGGTAAGGTGAAAATCTCTCAAACCGAGCTGAAGCTGGGCACTTTGCAGCCCAAGCTGCCAGTTATCGTGACCAACGATGGTCGTTTGCTGCCGCAAACGTTCCAAGGTGGTCAGATCACTACCAATGACATCAAGGATTTGACCCTGGTTGCAGGTCAGATCGAAAAAGCCAAGGGCCGTAACTCCACCGACAACGAAAGTCTGTCGCTGGCCGGTGCCAACACCCGTGGCGTGACTTTCCGCGACAGCAACAAGTTTTACTATGCCGGTGGTGACTACAAACTCACCAAAGACCTGACTGCTCAGTACTACTACGGCAACTTGGAAGATTTTTACAAGCAGCACTTCCTGGGTCTGACCCACAACTGGTCGATCGGCCCAGGCGTATTGAAGTCTGACCTGCGTTACTTCAACAGCTCTGATGACGGCGCCAATGGCCACGATTCTGCCTATTACACCACCGGTAACTACAACGGTTTCCGTGCAGGTAAGGGCAAAGTCGACAACAACCTGTACAGCGGCCTGTTCCTGTACACCGTCGCTGGTCACACCTTTGGTGGTGGTTACCAGGTCAGCAATGGCAGCAGCGACTTCCCTTGGTTGAACCAGGGCGACGGTTCGTCGGCTTACATCACTACCGACATGCAAATCCAGAAGTTCGCCCGCGCCGGCGAGCGTACCTGGCAAGCTCGCTACGCTTACGACTTCGCCAAAGTTGGCGTACCTGGCCTGACTGCCGGCGTTGTATACCTCAAGGGTAGCGACATCGACACTATCGCCAACACCACTGCACGCGCAGAAACCACCGGTCAATCCGAGTGGGAACGCGATATCACCGTTGCCTACGTGATTCCAGAAGGCCCGCTGAAAAACCTCGGCGTTGCCTGGAAAAACGCTATGTGGCGTACCGACCTGGCTGGCGTGCGCGATCAAGACGAAAACCGCCTGATCGTCAGCTACTCGCTGCCACTGTTCTAGTAGCGTGAAGCTGTTGTAAGACTGTAAACCTTGCCCGGCGCAACGCCGGGCAAGGTGTTCTTGCTTTCAAGTCGGGCTAAACCCCCGCAAGCCCTTCCTGAACCCCTCTTTGTACAGCGTCTCAAGGCCTTCTCGAACCTTGGAAACGATGGTGCGCCTCGCCCGTTCCGGCGTCCAATGAACAGATTTTTAATATTCCTTTATCGTCTAGATAAATCGATATTTATTCTTTTTAAAAAAATCGCAATCCATGCACAGTGGGCTCCATAAGCACTCACCAGGAGCCACACCATGAGCCTAAGACTGGGCGATATCGCCCCCGACTTCGAACAGGATTCCAGCGCCGGCAAGATTCGTTTCCACGAATGGCTGGGCGATAGCTGGGGTGTGTTGTTTTCCCACCCGGCGGACTTCACCCCCGTGTGCACCACCGAGTTGGGCTTCACTGCCAAGCTCAAGGACGAATTCGCCCAGCGCGGTGTCAAGGCCATCGCCCTGTCGGTGGACCCGGTGGACTCGCACCACAAGTGGATCGAAGACATCAACGAAACCCAGAACACCATCGTCAACTTCCCGATCCTGGCCGATGCCGACCGCAAGGTCTCCGACCTCTACGACCTGATCCACCCGAACGCCAGTGACACCCTCACCGTGCGTTCCCTGTTCGTGATCGATCCGAACAAAAAGATTCGCCTGACCATCACCTACCCGGCCAGCACGGGGCGTAACTTCCACGAAATCCTGCGGGTTATCGACTCGCTGCAGCTGACCGACAATCACAAGGTCGCCACCCCCGCCAACTGGCAGGACGGTGATGAAGTGGTAATTGTGCCGTCGCTCAAGGACGAGGAAGAGATCAAGAAACGCTTTCCGAAGGGCTATCGGGCGGTGAAGCCATACCTGCGGCTCACCCCGCAGCCTAATCGCTACGGCTGACACCGCCATCGGGGGCAAGCCCCCTCCCACAGTGGACCGCGTTCCCCTGTGGGAGGGGGCTTGCCCCCGATAGCGCCGGTAGATACACCGCAGAATCAAAGCAGGGGTTTTCAGGCCGTTTTTACGGCCTTTTTTTTCGCCTGGCGATTCATATCTCTCATATGCATTTAAAGAATAAACAAATGAAAAAATAAGATTTATAGATATATAAATCTGCTGATATGGTCTGTCCCATCTTGGCGCCATCGCCACACAGCGAACCGCCGGCACTAGCTCAAGGAATTCCTGCATGTTGGTCGTAACACTTGGAGGCAGTCCCAGCCAGCGTTCCCGCTCCGGGGTGTTGCTGGATAAAACCCGTCAGTGGTTGCAAGACAAAGGCGTTGAAGTGGTGAGTTATCAGATACGGGACTTCCCGGCTGAAGACCTGCTGCACGCGCGCTTCGATAGCCCCAAGGTCATCGACCTGCTGCAACAGGTGGCTAACGCCGATGGCCTGGTGATTGCCACGCCGGTGTACAAGGCGTCGTTCTCCGGCGCGCTGAAAACCGTGCTCGACCTGCTGCCCGAACGCGCCCTGGCCCACAAGATCGTGTTGCCGATGGCCACGGGCGGCAGCATCGCCCACATGCTGGCGGTGGACTACGCCTTGAAGCCGGTGCTGTCGGCACTCAAGGCCCAGGAATTGCTCCACGGCATTTTTGCCGAAGACAGCCAGATCGCCTATGGCGAAGGCAGTGCCCAGGCGCAGTTGGTGCCTGTGCTCGAACACCGTTTGCATGAGGCCCTGGAGACGCTCTACAGCGCCATGGCCCGACGCCCGAAACCGCTGGACCCCCATGTGTTGAATGACCGTTTGTTGACTGCTCGCTGGAGCATTTAAGTCTTACCCCTTTAAGAAACACTCACCTTACTCAGCCGCCAACGGCCAAGCAGGTGCAGCCAAAACCCTAATCGCATATTTGGAGAGAGCGCCATGCGCACTGTCATCTTGCGTCGTGGTCTGGTCGCACTGTTTGCTGCGGCTGTGTCCTTCGGCGCCATTGTTCAAGCCCAAGCCGCCGAGACCCTGCGGATCGGTTACCAGAAATACGGCACGCTGGTGCTGCTCAAAGCCAAGGGCACCCTGGAAAAACGCCTGGCCGCCCAGGGCGTGCAAGTGCAATGGACCGAGTTCCCCGGTGGCCCGCAGTTGCTCGAAGGCCTGAACGTCGGCTCGATCGACTTCGGCGTCACCGGTGAAACCCCGCCGGTGTTCGCCCAGGCTGCCGGTGCCGACTTGCTCTACGTGGCTTACGAGCCTCCGGCGCCAACCAGTGAGGCGATCCTGGTGCCGAAAGACTCGCCGATCAAATCGGTAGCCGAGCTCAAGGGCAAGAAAATCGTGCTCAACAAAGGCTCCAACGTGCACTACCTGCTGGTGCGCGCCCTGGAAGACGCCGGCCTCAAATACACCGACGTACAAACCGTGTTCCTGCCGCCCGCCGACGCGCGTGCCGCGTTCGAGCGGGGCAGCGTGGACGCCTGGGTGATATGGGACCCGTACCAGGCCGCCGCCGAGAAACAACTGCAGGCGCGCACCCTGCGTGACGGCACCGGCATCGCCGACAACCACCAGTTCTACCTGGCGACCAAGCCTTATGCCGAGCAACACCCGGAAGTGGTCAAGGCGCTGATCGAAGAAGTGCGCGCCGTGGGCGAATGGTCCAAGGCCAACCCGCAGGAAGTGACTGAACAAGTCGCTCCGCTGCTCGGCCTGCCGGCTGACATCACCCTGACCTCGGTGAAACGCCAGGGCTACGGCGCGCTGTTCCTGACCCCGGCAGTGGTCGCCGCGCAGCAGAAAATCGCCGACACCTTTTACCAACTCAAATTGATCCCCAAACCCTTGAACATCAAGGACGTGATCTGGACGCCACCCGCCGCCGTGGCCAAAGCGCCGTAATCCGACTTCTTCAGGAGACAACTCCATGAGCCTCAATATTTTCTGGTTCCTGCCTACCCACGGCGACGGCCATTACCTTGGCACCGCCGAAGGCGCTCGCGCCGTTGACCACGGTTACCTGCAACAAGTGGCCCAGGCCGCTGACCGCCTGGGTTTTGGCGGGGTGCTGATCCCCACCGGGCGCTCCTGCGAAGACTCGTGGCTGGTGGCCGCTTCGCTGATTCCGGTGACCCAGCGTCTTAAATTCCTGGTTGCACTGCGGCCCGGGATCATTTCCCCGACGGTGGCTGCGCGTCAGGCCGCGACCCTCGATCGCCTGTCCGGCGGCCGCGCGCTGTTCAACCTGGTGACCGGCGGTGATCCGGAAGAATTGGCCGGCGACGGTTTGTTCCTCACCCACGAAGAGCGCTACCAGGCCTCGGTGGAATTCACCCGCATCTGGCGCCGCGTGCTGGAAGGCGAAACCGTGGACTACGACGGCGAGCACATCAGCGTCAAAGGCGCCAAGCTGCTCTACCCGCCGATCCAGCAACCACGCCCGCCGCTGTACTTTGGCGGTTCTTCCGAAGCAGCTCAGGACCTGGCAGCCGAACAGGTGGAAATGGTTCTGACCTGGGGCGAGCCGCCGGCGGCTGTCGCTGAGAAAATCGCACAGGTACGGGCCAAGGCCGAGAAGCTTGGGCGCACCCTGCGCTTCGGCATTCGCCTGCATGTGATCGTGCGTGAAACCAACGAAGAAGCCTGGAAAGCCGCGGACAAACTCATCTCCCACTTGGACGACGACACCATCGCCCGTGCCCAGGCCTCCCTGGCGCGCTTTGATTCCGTCGGCCAGCAACGCATGGCGGCCCTGCATGGCGGCAATCGCGACAACCTCGAAGTCAGCCCCAACCTCTGGGCCGGCGTCGGCCTGGTGCGCGGTGGTGCCGGCACAGCCCTGGTGGGCGATGGCCCGACCGTGGCCGAGCGCGTGAAGGAATATGCAGCGCTGGGCATCGACACCTTTATTTTCTCCGGGTATCCACACCTGGAAGAGTCGTATCGCGTCGCCGAGCTGTTGTTCCCGCACCTGGATATCGAACGTCCCGAGCTGCCGAAAAGCGCTGGATACGTGAGCCCGTTCGGCGAAATGGTCGCCAACGACATCCTCCCCAAAGCTGCGTCGCAGAGCTGAGGCAGCCTATGAATTATGAAAAATTGAGCCATCGCGTAGCGCCCTGGGTGCTGCCGATTCTGTTGTTGGCGGTGTGGCAGTTGTCGGTGTCGGCAGGCTGGTTGTCCACGCGCATCCTGCCGGCGCCCAGCGCGGTGATTGAAGCCGGGGTTCACTTGGTTGCCAGCGGCGAAATCTGGACCCACCTGGCCATCAGCGGCTGGCGTGCCGGCCTGGGCTTCGTGATCGGCGGCAGCATCGGCCTGGCGCTGGGCTTTATCACCGGCCTGTCGAAATGGGGCGAACGCCTGCTGGACAGCTCGGTGCAGATGATCCGCAACGTGCCGCACCTGGCGCTGATTCCGCTGGTGATCCTGTGGTTCGGCATTGACGAGACGGCGAAGATTTTCCTGGTCGCCCTCGGCACGCTGTTCCCGATCTACCTCAACACCTACCACGGCATCCGCAACGTCGACCCGGCGCTGGTGGAAATGTCGCGCAGCTACGGCCTGTCCGGCTTCAGCCTGTTCTGGCAAGTGATCCTGCCGGGCGCGCTGCCGTCGATCCTGGTGGGCGTGCGTTTTGCCCTGGGCTTCATGTGGCTGACGCTGATCGTGGCGGAAACCATCTCCGCCAGCTCCGGCATTGGCTACCTGGCGATGAACGCGCGGGAATTCCTGCAAACCGACGTGGTGGTCCTGGCCATCGTCATGTACGCCATCCTCGGCAAGCTGGCCGACCTGGCCGCGCGGGGCCTGGAGCGTGTATGGCTGCGCTGGCACCCGGCGTATCAAGTGAATAAAGGAGGTGCAGCATGACCGCTCAACAACCTCCGCGCCTGCTCAAGGGCATCCCCCTGGCGGTGCGCAAATTGCGCAAATCCTTTGGCGCACGGGAAGTGCTTAAAGAGATTGACCTGCATATTCCGGCGGGCCAGTTCGTGGCCGTGGTCGGTCGCAGCGGTTGCGGCAAAAGTACCTTGCTGCGCCTGCTGGCCGGCCTCGATAAAGCCAGCGGCGGCGAGCTGCTGGCCGGTTCCGCGCCACTGAGCGAAGCGATTGAAGACACGCGGTTGATGTTCCAGGAAGCACGCCTGCTGCCGTGGAAAAAGATCATCGACAACGTGGGGCTGGGCCTCAAGGGCAACTGGCGCCCCAAGGCACTGGAAGCCCTGGAAGCCGTCGGCCTGGCCGAACGTGCGGATGAGTGGCCGGCGGCGTTGTCCGGTGGCCAGAAGCAACGTGTGGCTCTGGCTCGCGCGTTGATTCACCAACCGCGCCTGCTGCTGCTCGATGAGCCCTTGGGCGCGCTGGATGCCCTGACCCGTATCGAAATGCAGCAACTGATCGAAAACCTCTGGCAGAAGCACGGCTTCACCGTATTGCTGGTGACCCACGACGTCAGCGAAGCCGTGGCGATTGCCGACCGGGTTATTTTGATCGAAGACGGCGAAATCGGCCTCGACCTGATCGTCGACCTGCCGCGCCCACGCGTGCGGGGCTCACATCGCCTGGCCGCGCTGGAAACCGAAGTGCTCAACCGTGTGCTGTCGCTGCCCGGCACCCCGCCGGAACCCGAACCTGTTTCACCGCTGCCTACGCAACTGCGTTGGGCTCAATAACTCACTTGTCCTAAGAAGGAAGAACAACATGACTATTAAAGCCATCAACGTGCGTAACCAGTTCAAAGGCACCATCAAGGAAATCGTCGAAGGCGACGTGCTGTCGGAAATCGACGTGCAGACTGCTTCCGGCATCGTGACGTCGGTAATCACCACCCGCTCGGTCAAAGAGCTGGAGCTGGTGATTGGCAGTGAAGTGATTGCGTTTGTGAAATCGACTGAGGTGTCGATCGCCAAGTTGTGATTGCTCTTGAGGCCGTCATCGGGGGCTTGCCCCCGATGACGGCCCGCCCAGCCACCCTTACCGCTTGGGCAAGTACGCCGGCAGATACAGCCCCACATACGCATCAAACACCCGCATCCCTTCCTCCGCCATGCGCGGCGTAATCAGCCCATGCTGATGCACCGAGCGCGCATACACGCGGTCGCTCAATTCCAGCGCCAGGGCAAACACGTCCACGTCCGTGGGCAGGCTTGGCACTTCGAAGTGGCGGTTGAATACCGCGAGCATCAAATCCCCCAATTCCAGATCATGTTGACGATCCGCCTGGGTCACTTCGGTGAGGCCATGCTGGGCCAGGATCAACTGGCGTGCGGCGGCGTCCTGGTCGTAGATGGCGAGCATGCGCTGCTCAACGATGTAGGACAGGTCCCGCCAGTGCTTGAGTGAATCGTGCTCGATGGGCGCCTGAATCGCCGCGCGGAAGGCGGCGTGCACATCGGCCGTCAACGCCTCCAGCAGCGCCGGCACGCTGGCGAAGAAGTGATACACCGACGACGGTGGGATCTGCGCACGTTCGGCCACGCTGTAGATCGACAACCCGGCCACGCCTTCGGCGGCCAGCAAGGTGCGGGCGGCGTCGAGGATCGCGTCGATCCGGGCCTGGCTGCGGGCGCGGGGTTTGCGAGGGGGGGCGG
>NZ_CEEDDZ010000007.1:0-287586 GCF_979253585.1 Pseudomonas sp. AC463
AGGGATGCCGGTTTAGCCGCCCCGCGCCATGGATGGCGCGTGGCGGCGGCCCCCCACATCCCTGTCGGATTACGGGCGTGCCGAGCCTAGGCGAGGCACCGAGTGGTGGGGCGAAGGCTTTTTGGTTACTTTTGGGCCTTTCCAAAAGTGACCCGCTGTAAGAGCGGAACCCTAGGCAGCCGTTACCGCAGCAACGGATATGTACACTGACAGACCGCCATCGGGGGCAAGCTCCCTGCCACACTCATGCCAGCACCATCCGCTCTTCGCCGACTTCCTCGGCATACCTGGCCACCACCTTCTGACACAACCCCACAATCTCCTCCACCAGCTCCACCCCCACCCGCCACGACACCACCACCTGCAAATTCGGCAGTTTCTGCGCCATCGGCAACATCACCAATTCCCCCCGCGCGAGTTCCTCCCTGACCAACACCGGCGGCAGCGCGCCAATGCCAAAGCCATCGCGCAGCAAGCGGGTAATTGCCGACACCGAATTCACACAGTTCATCCGCGGCGCGGCCACGCCGTTGGCTTGCATCAGGCTCAATACATCCTGATGCGGGTGGGAATTTTTCGAATAGGTGATGATGCGCTCCTGGGCCAGTTCTGCCAGGGAGGCGTAGTCACGGTTATAGATCGAATGGCTGGCAACGATCCAGGCCATGGGGTGGCTGGCCAGCTCCAGGCTGCGCACGGTTTCCAGGCGCAGCAGGTCGGTTTGCAGGATCAGGTCGAGGAAGCCTTTTTGCAGCTGATCGCTGAGGTTCAATGCCGTATCGGCGACCAACTCGATTTCCACCAGCGGAAAGTGATCCATCAATTCTGCGACCAACGGGCTCAGCCAGGTGTGGATCACCGTGTCCATCGCTCCGATCCGAATACGCCCGACCTTGCTGCTGGTGGTCTCCAGCGACTGCTTCAAGCCCTGCATGGTGACCATCATCTGCTCGGCATAATCGAGCACCTTGAGGCCTTCCGGGGTCAGGCTCACGCCCCTTGAATCACGCAGAAACAGCTTCACCCCCAACTCGCTTTCAAGCACCGCGATGCGGCTGGAGATCGAGGCCTGGGTGGTGAACAGCTTCTCGGCGGTCAGGCGAAAGCTCTTGAGCTTGGCCACCCAGACGAAGGTTTCGAGGAACTTCAAATTCATGGGATCAACTTTTTCTTATGCATGGATCGGTTTTTATTAGTTGGACGCCGCACCGGGCCAGCGCCAAAAATCGAGCTATTCCACGATAAGCGTCGTTGGGGTGTCAGGACAAGTTGCGAGTTCTGCGTAAAAAATCCCACACTACAAAAAAACAAAGCCTACAGGAGCGACCAGCGTGAGCCGCCTATTACTGAATTGCGATATCGGCGAAAGCTTTGGCAACTGGACCATGGGTCTGGACGCCGAGGTGATGCCGTTCATTGATTGCGCCAACGTGGCGTGCGGCTTCCATGCCGGCGACCCGAGCATCATGCGCAAGACCGTCAGCCTGGCGCTCAAGCACGGCGTGCAAGTGGGCGCGCACCCGGCGTATCAGGATCTGCAAGGCTTCGGCCGCCGCTCCATGGCCTACACGCCGCAGGAAATCCAGGACCTGTTGCACTATCAGATCGGTGCCCTCGATGGGATTTGCCGTGCCCAGGGCGGGCGAGTCAGTTACGTCAAACCCCACGGCGCGATGTACAACGACATGATGGCCAACCCGACTCAGTTGCGTGCGGTGATCCAGGCCATCGCCGCTTATGGCGACCTGCCACTGATGCTGCTGGCCACCCGCGATAACAGCGCCGCCCAGGCCTTGGGCGACGAATATGGCGTAACCCTGTGGTTCGAAGCCTTCGCCGACCGCGCCTATGACACCAAGGGTCACCTAGTCTCGCGTCAGTTACCCGGTGCCGTGCACCATGACTCCGACACTATCGTGCAACAGGCCCTGACCATTTCCCGAGGCGAGCCGCTGATCGCCAGCGACGGCAGCCCGTTGGTGTTGCAGGCCAACACCCTGTGTGTACACGGCGATAACGCCAGCTCGGTGGCCGCCGTGCAGCGCATCCGCGAGGCATTGAAGCCAGCATGAAGCCACGCATTGAAGTGGTGGCCATCGACTGCCTGATGGTGCGGCTGTTCGACGTGATCGCCGAAGCCAACATGCCGTGGATGCTTGCCGCCACCCAGCGCCTGCGCAGCGGTTTTGGTGCGGCGCTGGTGGACCTGGTGCCGTCCTACACCACACTGATGGTGCACTACGATCTCACCGCGCTGAGCCCGGCCCAGGCGCGGGAACTGATTGACCAGGCCCTGAGCGACCTGCAACCTCAAGCCCAGGGCAGCGGCCAGTGCCATGTGCTGCCGGTGTGGTACGACCTGAGCGTCGGCCCCGAGCTGAGCCTGCTCAGCCAGCGCAGCGGCCTGGCCGTCAGTGAAGTGATTCGCCGCCACAGCGCCCACGAATACCAGGTGTTCGCCCTCGGCTTCGCGCCAGGCTTTGCCTTTATGGGGCTGGTGGACGAAATCCTCGCTACGCCACGCCTCAACACCCCGCGCAAACGCGTAGCCGCAGGCAGCGTCGGCATTGCCGAGCGGCAAACCGCCGCCTACCCGGTGGTCTCACCCGGCGGCTGGAACCTGATCGGCCGCACCCCGGCCAAACTGTTCGACCGTGAGCGCGACGGCTACAGCCTGATGCAACCGGGCGACACGGTGCGTTTTGCAGCGGTCGAGCACGCCGAATTCATCAAACTGGGTGGCGATGACACACCGTTGGAGGCGCAGGCATGAGCCGCTTGTTGATCGAGGCCAGCACACCGCTGTGCCTGTTGCAGGACGCCGGCCGTTTCGGCGTAAGACATTTGGGCGTGACCCAGGGCGGCGCGCTGGATTGGGTGTCGATGTCGTGGGCCAACTGGCTGCTGGGCAATGCGCTGGACGCGCCGGTGGTGGAAATCACCCTCGGCGGCTTCACCGTGCAGGCCGAGGACTACTGCCTATTGGCTTTGGCCGGCGCGGACCTGGGCGCGTATATCGATGAACGCGCCATCAGCCCGGGGCGCAGTTTTATCCTGCAAAAGGGCCAGCGCCTGCGTTTTACCCAGCCGTTCAGCGGTGCGCGGGCTTACCTGGCGGCACCCGGCGGGTTTGATGCGCCGGCTGTGCTCGGCAGTTGCGCCACCGTTGTGCGTGAAGAGCTGGGCGGTGTGGATGGTTTCGGTAAGGCTTTGGCCGAGGGTGGGCGCCTGGCGTATTCCGGCGCGGGCGGGGCGATGAAGGTGCTGAGCGATCCCAACCTGCCGACCAAAGCGCCGTTGGAGGTGATCGTCGGCGCACAGATCGGCCAGTTCAGCGGGCAGAGCCTGTTCGATGCGTTCAACACCGACTGGGCGCTGGACAGTCGCGCCGATCGCATGGGCATGCGCCTGCTGGGTACGCCGTTGCAGTACCAGGGGCCGTCGCTGATTTCCGAAGGCATTCCATTGGGGGCGATCCAGGTACCGCCGGACGGGCAGCCGATTGTGTTGCTCAATGACCGGCAGACCATTGGTGGCTACCCGCGTTTGGGCGCGTTGACGCCGTTGGCGTTGGCAAGACTGGCGCAGTGTTTGCCGGGGGAGAAGGTAAGGTTGGTGCCGGTGGTGCAGGAGACGGCGCATCGGCAGCATGTGGACTTCTTGCAGCGCCTTACCACCGTCTAGAAAACACTGAGGTCCAAATGTGGGAGGGGGCTTGCCCCCGATGGCAGTGGGTCAGCTGGAGATTTATCAGCTGACACACCCTCATCGGGGCAAGCCCCCTCCCACATTGGATCTACAGCATGAATGAGATCGCTGGTTACTTGGACAGGAAGCGCATCCCTTCCTCAAGCCCGCGCAACGTCAGCGGATACATCTGATCCTCCACCAACTCCCGCACAATCCCCGTCGACGCCGTATAGCCCCAGGTGTCTTTCGGGTAGGGGTTAATCCAGATCAGCTTCTTGTACTTGGCCATGAAGCGCTGCATCCACACATACCCAGGCTCTTCATTCCAGTGCTCGACGCTGCCGCCGGCCTGGGTGATTTCATACGGAGCCATCGACGCATCGCCGATAAAGATCACTTTGTAGTCGGCGCCGTACTTGTGCAGCAGGTCCTGGGTCGAGGTGCGTTCCGAGGTGCGGCGCTGGTTGTTCTTCCACACCGACTCGTACACGAAGTTGTGGAAGTAAAAGTACTCCAGGTGCTTGAACTCGGTCTTGCACGCGGAGAACAGCTCTTCGCAGATCTTCACATGGGCGTCCATCGAGCCGCCGATATCGAACAGCAACAGCAGCTTGATGGTGTTGCGCCGCTCGGGGCGCATTTGGATATTCAGCAAGCCGGCGTCGCGCGCGGTGTGGTCGATGGTGCCGTCGATGTCCAGCTCTTCGGCTGCACCCTGGCGCGCGAATTTGCGCAGGCGGCGCAGGGCGATCTTGATATTGCGCGTGCCCAGTTCGACCTGGTCGTCGAGGTTCTTGTATTCGCGCTGGTCCCAGACCTTCACGGCCTTGCCCTGGCGTTTGCCGGCATCGCCGACGCGGATGCCTTCCGGGTTGTAGCCGCCTGAGCCGAACGGGCTGGTGCCGCCGGTGCCGATCCACTTGTTGCCGCCGGCGTGGCGTTCTTTCTGTTCTTCCAGGCGTTTCTTGAACTCTTCGATGAGTTTGTCGAGGCCGCCGAGGGACTGGATCTGCGCACGTTCTTCGTCGCTCAGCGAGCGCTCGAACTCCTTGCGCAGCCACTCTTCGGGGATCAGCGCCTGCAGGTGGTCGTCGAGTTTCTCCAGGCCATTGAAGTAGGCGCCGAACGCGCGGTCGAACTTGTCGAAATGCCGCTCGTCCTTGACCAGAGTCGCCCGGGCCAGGTAGTAGAACTCGTCCATGTCGGCGAAGACCACGCGCTGCTTGAGCGCGTTGATCAGGTCGAGCAGCTCGCGCACCGAAACCGGCACCTTGGCGGCACGCATCTCGTTGAACAGGTTGAGCAGCATCAGCGATTACCGCGACGGCTCATGAACGCCAGCCGTTCCAGCAATTGCACATCCTGTTCGTTCTTCACCAACGCCCCGGCCAGTGGCGGGATGGCCTTGGTCGGGTCGCGTTCGCGCAGCACGGCTTCGCCGATGTTGTCGGCCATCAGCAGCTTGAGCCAGTCGACCAGCTCGGAGGTGGACGGCTTCTTCTTCAGGCCCGGCACCTTGCGCACATCGAAGAACACGTCCAGCGCTTCGCTGACCAGGTCCTTCTTGATGTCGGGGTAGTGCACATCGACGATTTTTTGCAGGGTGGTGCGGTCGGGGAAGGCGATGTAGTGGAAGAAGCAGCGGCGCAGGAATGCGTCCGGCAGCTCTTTTTCATTGTTGGAGGTAATGATGATGATCGGGCGTTTCTTGGCCTTGATGGTCTCGTCGATTTCGTAGACGTAGAACTCCATCTTGTCGAGTTCTTGCAGCAGGTCGTTGGGGAACTCGATGTCGGCCTTGTCGATTTCGTCGATCAGCAGAATTACCCGCTCTTCAGACTCGAAGGCCTCCCAGAGCTTGCCCTTCTTCAGGTAGTTGCGCACGTCGTGCACTTTGTCCACGCCCAGCTGCGAGTCGCGCAGACGGCTGACCGCATCGTATTCATAGAGGCCCTGGTGGGCCTTGGTGGTGGACTTGATGTGCCAGGTGATCAGCTTGGCGCCGAAGGATTCGGCCAGTTGCTCGGCGAGCATGGTCTTGCCGGTGCCGGGCTCGCCCTTGACCAGCAATGGCCGCTCCAGGGTGATGGCGGCGTTGACGGCCAGTTTCAGGTCATCGGTAGCCACATAGGCCTGGGTGCCTTCGAACTTCATCGGTGTTTCCTCGCATTCATCAATGCCCGGACTATACCGCGCAGCCCCGGCGACTGTGAACGCAGACGGGTTATTCAGTCTCTGAATGGCCAGTCAGGAAGTCGCCATATCCAATGTGGGAGGGGGCTTGCCCCTCCCACATTTTTCAATCTGCGCTGGGCTTGGGTTGTTCGTACCGTGCGTTAAAGGCCTGAATGAACCCATTACGCAAAATCGCCAAAAACGCCGAGAACGCGCTGACATCTTGCTGATGCACGCTGCCACTCAGCTCGACGCGGGTGGCAAACTGGTTCTTCGCCTGGTTCTTCAGCACCGTCTCACTGGCGCCGACCACGGCCTCCCAGATGGAACGGAAGATGTTCTTGTCCTTGTTTTCCACGTCCTGTTTCCAGTCAAACACTTCCACATCGCGCAGCAATGGCTTGATATAGCCGGTCAGTTGGCCTTTTTCGGCCTGGGCTTCGATGACTACATCGCCGGTGCCGGCCTTGAAGTCGAACTTGCCGTAGGCCGAGGCGAAGTCGTTCATGCGCTTGAGTTGCAAGTCCTTGGCACGAAAGCGGAACTCGAAGTTTTCGAAATTGCTCAATGGGTCGAAGGTGGCAGTGGCTTCCAAGGGCGCCTGGCCTTGCAGCAGGGCCTTGCCTTCGAAGCGCGCGTCGCGCTTGCCTTTGACGTCGACCACGTTGGTCAGGTTATAGAAACTGGCGTTGACCTCGGTAGCGTTGATATTCACTGGCGGCTTGGAGCTGAAGTTATGGAAGGCGATCTTGCCGTCTTCAATGCGCACTTCATCGAGGGTGATGGGCGCCAGCTTGCTCAACTGCTCGCGCCAGTCGGTGCCTTTACCGGTCTGGGACGCCTGCTTGTTGGCGCCGCCGTCGACGAAGTTCACCTCTGGGTTGATAAACCGCACCTTGGCGACCACCGCATGGTCGTACCACAACGAATGCCAGCTGACCGCCAGGTCGATCAAGGGCGCCTTGACGAACGGTACCGGCACCTTGCCGTCGACCTTGATGATTTCCAGGCCATTGATCCTGTACGCGCCGCGCCACAGGGCCAGGTCCACGTCGGTGACCTGGCCGCGGTAGTCGCCCATGTCGGCGAGCTTGTCATTCAGGTAATTACGCACCAGATAGGGCAGGGCGATGCTCACGGCGACCAGAACCACCAGCACTCCGGCGATGATCCATAGGGGCCAGCTGTAGCGACGTTTCATGGCTGTTCTCCTTGCAGGTAGGAGATGGACTGTCCGCAGGCGCCCAACGTTCCTCTGACTGGACGCTTCGCAGCCCGAGGCATACCCTTGTGGCCTTCTTTTCATTGTCTGAAGGACCCGTCATGAGCCGCATTTTTGCAGACAACGCGCACTCCATCGGTAACACGCCCCTGGTGCAGATCAACCGCATCGCCCCGCGCGGCGTGACCATCCTGGCCAAGATCGAAGGGCGTAATCCGGGTTACTCGGTGAAGTGCCGCATTGGCGCAAACATGATCTGGGACGCCGAAAGCAGCGGCAAACTCAAGCCCGGCATGACCATTGTAGAGCCGACCTCGGGCAACACCGGGATCGGCCTGGCGTTTGTCGCCGCCGCCCGTGGCTACAAGCTGCTGCTGACCATGCCGGCGTCCATGAGCATCGAACGGCGCAAAGTGCTCAAGGCCCTCGGCGCCGAGCTGGTGTTGACCGAACCGGCCAAGGGCATGAAAGGCGCCATCGAAAAAGCCGCTGAGATCGTCGCCAGCGACCCGGCCACCTACTTTATGCCGGCGCAGTTCGAAAACCCGGCGAACCCGGCGATCCACGAAAAAACCACCGGCCCGGAAATCTGGAGCGATACCGACGGCGCCGTCGATGTGCTGGTGGCGGGCGTCGGCACTGGCGGCACCATCACCGGTGTGTCGCGCTATATCAAGAACATCGCGGGCAAGCCGATTCTGTCGGTGGCCGTTGAGCCAGCCGTATCGCCGGTGATCACCCAGGCGCTGGCCGGCGAAGAGATCAAGCCGAGCCCGCACAAGATCCAGGGGATCGGTGCCGGTTTTGTGCCGAAAAACCTCGACCTGTCGATGGTTGACCGTGTTGAGCTGGTGACCGATGACGAATCCAAGGCCATGGCCCTGCGCCTGATGCAGGAAGAAGGCATCCTGTGTGGCATCTCCTGCGGCGCGGCGATGGCCGTAGCGGTGCGCCTGGCCGAGAAGCCAGAGATGCAGGGCAAGACCATCGTGGTGATCCTGCCCGACTCCGGTGAGCGTTACCTGTCGAGCATGCTGTTCAGCGATTTGTTTACCGAACAAGAAAACCAGGCTTGATTTGCATCAGCACCGATAAACCGGGCCTTCTGCATACTCGCCCAAATGTTTATCATGGCCGGCTGCTACGTCTGCTGTTGGCCAGGCGCTTATTTTCAGGAGTTGCTGCATGACCTTTTCGTTGGCCGCCAAGTTGTCGGTGTTGCTGTTGTTTATCGGCAGCACGCTGTATGTGCACCTGCGCGGCAAGGCGCGTTTGCCGATGTTGCGCCAGTTCGTCAACCATTCGGCGCTGTTCGCCCCGTATAACGCGTTGATGTACCTGTTTTCGGCGGTGCCGTCCAAGCCCTACCTGGACCGCAGCAAGTTCCCGGAACTGGATGTGCTCAAGGACAACTGGGAAGTGATCCGCGAAGAGGCCATGCACCTGTTCGACGAGGGTTACATCCGCGCTGCCGAAAAGAACAACGACGCCGGTTTCGGTTCGTTCTTCAAGAAGGGCTGGAAGCGTTTCTACCTCAAGTGGTACGACAAACCGCTGCCATCGGCCGAGGCGCTGTGCCCGAAAACCGTGGCGCTGGTGAGCAGCATTCCCAACGTCAAGGGCGCGATGTTCGCGCTGTTGCCGGGCGGCAGCCACCTCAACCCGCACCGCGACCCGTTTGCGGGTTCGCTGCGTTACCACCTGGGGCTGTCCACGCCGAACTCTGACGACTGCCGCATTTTCGTTGATGGCCAGGTCTACGCCTGGCGCGACGGTGAAGACGTGATGTTCGACGAAACCTACGTGCACTGGGTAAAGAACGAAACCGACCAGACCCGCGTGATCCTGTTCTGCGACATCGAACGCCCGTTGAGCAACCGTGTGATGACCCGCGTCAACCGCTGGGTCAGCAAGCAATTGGGCCGCGCGACGGCGCCGCAGAACCTTGACGACGAACGGGTGGGCGGGATCAACCAGGCGTATGCGTGGAGCAAGACCTTCAGCGACAAATTCAGCGGCCAGGTCAAGCAGTGGAAGCGCAAGCATCCCAAGGCCTACCGCATTGCGCGGCCGGTGTTGGCTGTCGTGGTGCTGGTGCTGCTGTGGAAGTGGTTGTTCGGCTGATCTGAAAGTTTAAACGCGGTCAAAAATGTGGGAGGGGGCTTGCCCCCGATAGCGGTGTTTCAGTCACTGTATGTGTCGACTGATCCACTGCCATCGGGGGCAAGCCCCCTCCCACATTTGATCTCCAGTGTTTTTTAGCTGGCGATCAGTTGGCGCAGCACGTAGTGCAAAATGCCCCCCGCCTTGAAGTATTCCACTTCGTTAAGCGTATCAATCCGGCACAGCACCTCGACCTTCTCGCTGCTGCCATCCTCCCGGGTAATCACCAGCGTCAGGTTCATGCGCGGCACAATTTCCGCGCCCGTCAGCCCGAGAATGTCGATCTTCTCCTTGCCAGTCAGCTTGAGCGCCTTGCGGTTCTGGTCCAGCTTGAACTGCAACGGCAGCACGCCCATGCCCACCAGGTTGGAACGGTGAATACGCTCGAAGCTCTCGGCAATCACCGCCTTGACCCCCAGCAAGTTGGTGCCCTTGGCCGCCCAGTCGCGGCTGGAGCCGGTGCCGTATTCCTGACCGGCGATCACCACCAGCGGTGTGCCCGACGCCTGGTACTTCATCGACGCGTCGTAGATCGCCATCTTCTCGCCGGTGGGGATATACAGCGTGTTGCCGCCTTCCTCGCCGCCGAGCATTTCATTACGGATACGGATATTGGCAAAGGTGCCGCGCATCATCACTTCATGGTTGCCTCGGCGTGAGCCGTAGGAGTTGAAGTCGCGCGGTTCCACGCCCTGTTCGCGCAGGTAACGGCCGGCGGGGCTGTCGGCCTTGATGTTGCCGGCAGGGGAGATGTGGTCGGTGGTCACCGAATCCCCCAGCAGGGCCAGCACGTTGGCGCCCTGGACGTCCTTGATTACCGGCAGCGGCCCGGCAATGTCATCGAAGAACGGCGGGTGCTGGATGTAGGTGGAATCCTTCTGCCACACGTAAGTCGCAGCCTGCGGCACTTCAATCGCCTGCCACTGCTCATCACCGGCAAACACTTCGGCGTATTCCTTATGGAACATGCCGGTGGTCACTTGGGCCACAGCGTCGGCAATCTCCTGGCTGCTCGGCCAGATATCCTTGAGGTACACCGGTTTGCCGTCCTGGTCGTTACCCAGCGGCTCGCTGCTGATATCGATGCGCACGGTGCCAGCCAGCGCGTAGGCGACCACCAGCGGCGGCGAGGCCAGCCAGTTGGTTTTCACCAGTGGGTGCACGCGGCCCTCGAAGTTGCGGTTGCCGGACAGCACCGAGGCGACGGCGAGGTCGGCCTTCTGGATGGCTTTTTCGATCGGCTCAGGCAACGGCCCGGAGTTGCCGATGCAAGTGGTGCAGCCATACCCCACCAGGTCGAAGCCAAGCTTGTCCAGGTACTGGGTGAGGCCTGCCGCCTTGTAATAGTCGGTAACCACTTTGGAGCCCGGCGCTAGTGAGGTTTTCACCCACGGCTTGCGGGTCAGGCCTTTTTCCACGGCTTTT
The DNA here is from genome assembly GCF_979253585.1 of Pseudomonas sp. AC463. Taxonomy (NCBI): domain Bacteria; kingdom Pseudomonadati; phylum Pseudomonadota; class Gammaproteobacteria; order Pseudomonadales; family Pseudomonadaceae; genus Pseudomonas; species Pseudomonas sp. AC463. Next base: position 10,676 of record NZ_CEEDDZ010000007.1, read on the forward strand.
TTCGCCACCAGCCCCGCCGCCATCATCACGCTGGGGTTGGAGGTGTTGGTGCAGGACGTAATGGCGGCGATCACCACGGCGCCGTTTTTCAGGCGATAGGTGTGGCCGTCGTATTCGTAGTCGGTTTCGCCCACCAGGTCGGCATTGCCCACGGCGACACCGCCGCCGCCTTCGCTTTCCAGGCGGCCTTCTTCCTTGTTGGTGGGTTTGAATTGCAGGTCGAGAAAGTCGCTGAACGCCTGGCCGACATTCGGCAGGGCCACGCGGTCCTGCGGGCGTTTCGGCCCGGCGAGGCTGGCTTCGACGCTGCCCATGTCCAGCGCCAGGCTGTCGGTGAACACCGGCTCCTGGCCGGCATTGCGCCACAGGCCCTGGGCCTTGGTGTAGGCCTCCACCAGTTTCACGGTTTGTGTAGGGCGGCCAGACAGGCGCAGGTAGTCCAGCGTTACCTCATCCACCGGGAAAAAGCCGCAGGTGGCGCCGTATTCGGGGGCCATGTTGGCGATGGTCGCGCGGTCAGCCAGAGGCAGATCGGCCAGGCCGTCGCCGTAGAACTCGACGAACTTACCCACCACGCCTTTTTTACGCAGCATCTGGGTGACGGTCAGCACCAGGTCGGTGGCGGTAATGCCTTCTTTCAATTTGCCGGTCAGCTTGAAGCCGATCACTTCCGGAATCAGCATCGACACCGGCTGGCCGAGCATCGCCGCTTCCGCTTCGATCCCGCCCACGCCCCAGCCGAGTACGCCGAGGCCGTTGATCATGGTGGTGTGGGAGTCGGTGCCTACCAGGGTGTCGGGGAAGGCGTAGGTGCGGCCGTCTTCGTCCTTGGTCCACACGGTGCGGCCGAGGTATTCGAGGTTGACCTGGTGGCAGATGCCGGTGCCCGGCGGCACCACGCTGAAGTTGTCGAAGGCGCTCTGGCCCCAGCGCAGGAAGGCGTAGCGTTCGCCGTTGCGCTGCATTTCGATGTCGACGTTTTGCTCGAAGGCGTCGGCGTTACCGAACTTGTCGACCATCACTGAGTGGTCGATCACCAGGTCCACCGGGGACAGCGGGTTGATGCGCTGCGGGTCGCCACCGGCCTTGGCCACGGCGGCGCGCATGGCGGCCAGGTCGACCACGGCGGGAACGCCGGTAAAGTCTTGCATCAATACCCGCGCCGGGCGGTACTGGATCTCGCGGTCGGACTGGCGCTCTTTGAGCCAGGCGGCGATGGCCTTGAGGTCGGCGCCGGTGACGGTCTTGTTGTCTTCCCAGCGCAGCAGGTTTTCCAGCAGCACCTTGAGCGACATCGGCAGCTTGTCCAGGTCACCCAGGCTCTTGGCGGCTTCGGGCAGGCTGAAGTAGTGGTAGGTTTTGTCGTCGATTTGCAGGGTTTTAAGGGTTCTCAGGCTATCAAGCGATGACATGACGCGACTCCTTATGGTCCGCACGGCTACGGACCTGACGGGACGAACAGAGCGTTCAACTTAGCCCTGTTTTCATTAGCAGGCTAATAACTGGACTCTATCGCTGAGTCCAAGGTTCCGAACTCGGCTATCATGCGCGCGTTTTCATGACAGGCATTGCGCTACAGCAAGCCAGTTGCCAGGAGATTCAATGAACACCCTTTTTATGCACTGCCGCCCGGGTTTTGAAGGCGAAGTCTGTTCCGAGATCGCGGAACACGCCGCGCGCCTGAACGTTTCCGGCTACGCCAAGGCCAAGACCGGCAGCGCCTGCGCCGAATTTGTCTGCACCGAAGAAGACGGCGCCCAGCGCCTGATGCACGGCCAGCGTTTTGCCGAGCTGATCTTCCCGCGGCAGTGGGCGCGCGGGGTATTCATCGACCTGCCGGAAACCGACCGCATCAGCGTAATCCTCGCCCACCTGCGCGAGTTTCCGGTGTGCGGCAGCCTGTGGCTGGAGATGGTCGACACCAACGACGGCAAGGAACTCTCCAATTTCTGCAAGAAATTCGAAGTGCACCTGCGCAAGGCCCTGCTCAACGCGGGCAAGCTGGTGGACGACCCGAGCAAGCCGCGTCTATTGCTGACCTTCAAAAGTGGCCGCGAAGTGTTCATGGGCCTGGCGGAATCCAACAATTCGGCGATGTGGCCAATGGGCATCCCGCGCCTCAAGTTCCCGCGTGACGCACCCAGCCGCTCGACCCTCAAGCTGGAAGAAGCCTGGCACCACTTTATCCCCCGCGACCAGTGGGACGAGCGCCTGCACGGCGACATGACCGGCGTCGACCTCGGCGCAGCCCCCGGCGGCTGGACCTGGCAACTGGTAAACCGCGGCATGCTGGTGACCGCCATCGACAACGGCCCCATGGCCGAAAGCCTGATGGACACCGGCCTGGTGCAACACCTGATGGCTGACGGCTTCACCTTCGTGCCCAAGCAGCCGGTGGACTGGATGGTCTGCGACATCGTCGAGAAACCGGCGCGCAACGCCGCCTTGCTGGAAACCTGGATCGGCGAAGGGCATTGCCGCGAGGCGGTGGTAAACCTCAAGTTGCCGATGAAACAGCGTTACGCCGAGGTGAAACGCCTGCTGGAGCGCATCGAAGAAGGCTTCAAGGCGCGCGGCATTCGGGTGGAAATTGGCTGCAAGCAGCTGTACCACGACCGTGAGGAAGTGACCTGCCACCTGCGTCGGTTGGTGGACGTGAAGAAAACCCGAAAGCACTGATAACAAATGTGGAAGCGGGCTTGCCCGCGATAGCGGTATAACTGTCGAAATTTGTGTTGAATGTGCCCCCTTCATCGCGGGCAAGCCCACTCCCACAGGAGAGCGGGTTAGTTTTAGGAGTGAAATATGAGTCTTGAACTGCCCGTCGACGGCACCCTCGACGCCACCGGCCTCAACTGCCCGGAGCCGGTAATGATGCTGCACCAGCACATCCGCGACTTGCCGCCAGGCGGCTTGCTCAAGGTGATCGCGACCGACCCGTCGACGCGTCGCGATATCCCCAAGTTCTGCGTGTTTCTCGACCACGAGCTGGTGGATCAGCAGGAGCAGGCCGGGACGTACCTGTACTGGATCCGCAAGAAGGCCGATTAACCCAGGGCTTTGTGCGCCCGAATGCGCCGGCGTGCACTGCGCGCCAGGCGCACCAGCAACATCCCCGCCGCACAGCTCAGGCCCACGATGAGCCCTTGCCATAAACCGCTGGGGCCGCTCGGCGTTCCGAGCCAGTCGGTCAGCCCCAGCGCGTAACCCACCGGCAAGCCCACGCCCCAATAGGCGAACAGCGTCAGCACCATGGTCACGCGGGTGTCCTGATAGCCACGCAGTGCGCCGGCGGCGGTGACCTGGATCGAGTCGCTGAACTGGAACAGCGCGGAAAACACAATCAACGTCGACGCCAGGTGGATAACCACCGGGTCCGGGGTGTAGATGGTCGCGATCTGCTCGCGAAACACCAGCATCAGCCCGCACGACAGGCAGGCATACGCCAGCGCGGTGCCCATGCCGACCCCGGCGGCGAAGCGTGCCTCACGCGGCTCGCCACGCCCCAGGGCCTGGCCGACGCGCACGGTGATGGCCATGCTCAGTGAGTAGGGGATCATGAATACCAGCGAGCTGACGTTCAGCGCGATCTGATGCCCCGACACCACGGTGGCGCCGAGACTGCCGAGCAGCAGGGCGATCACCGCGAAGATGCTCGACTCGGCAAAGATCGCGACGCCGATCGGCAAGCCAATCCCCAATATGCGCTTGATCACCGCCCATTGTGGCCAGTCGAAGCGCTTGAACAATTCGCTGCTCTGATACGCCGGGCCGAACCGCGTCCAAACGGCCAGCCCAAGCATCATCACCCACATCGCAATTGCCGTGGCCCAGCCGCAGCCCACGCCGCCCATCGCCGGCAGGCCCAGGTGGCCGTAGATGAAGATGTAGTTCAGCGGAATATTCAGCGCCAGCCCGACCAGGCCCATGACCATGCTCGGGCGCGTGCGGCCCAGGCCATCGCTGAAGCAGCGCAGCACGTAATACAGGGCGATGGCCGGCATGCCGGCGGCAATGCCGTGCAGGTAGCCCATGGACGGCTCGATCAGGTCGGCCTCGACCTTCATCGCGCGCAGCACCGGTTCGGCGCACAGCAACAGCAGCGCGCCGCACAGGCCCACCACCACGGCCAACCATAATGACTGACGGACCAGCGGCCCGATCTCGGTGAACTTGCCGGCGCCATAACGCTGGGCGACTTTTGGCGTGGTGGCCAGCAGGGTGCCGGTCATCAGCAGGTACACCGGGATCCAGATCGAGTTGCCCAGGCCCACTGCCGCCAAGTCCTGGGGACTGACGCGCCCGGCCATCACCGCATCGACAAAGCTCATGGCGGTGGTAGCCAGTTGGCCGATCATGATCGGCAGGGCGAGCGTCATCAGGTCGCGCACTTCCCGGCTGATGCGGGCGGGGCGGGTGAGGGGGGCGGTGGCAGTGTTCACGTACAGGTGTCCAGTAAAGAGAAGCGCAAGGACGGCGGATTCTACGCTTTGACACAACGGTCAGGAAAAAACCTGTGTTAGGGATTTGTAAGCGGCGGCTGCGATGCCTGTACACTGCCAATCCGCCTAAGGAGCTCGCCATGCTGATTGTTGCCGACGAAAATATCCCGCTGCTTGATGCATTCTTCCAAGGATTTGGCGAGATTCGCCGCGTGCCTGGCCGCTCCATCGACCGCGCCACCGTCGAGCAGGCTGACGTGCTGCTGGTGCGCTCGGTGACCAACGTTAATCGCGCGCTGCTGGAGGGTACCAGCGTGCGTTTCGTCGGCACCTGCACCATCGGCACCGACCACCTTGACCTTGATTACTTCAAGCAGGCCGGCATCCAGTGGTCCAGCGCCCCCGGCTGCAACGCGCGCGGCGTGGTGGACTACGTGCTGGGCAGCCTGCAGACCCTGGCCGAAATCGAAGGCGCCGACCTCAACCAACGCACCTACGGCGTGGTTGGCGCCGGTGAAGTCGGCGGGCGGCTGGTCAAGGTGCTCAAGGGCCTGGGCTGGAACGTGCTGGTGTGCGACCCGCCGCGGCAGATCGCCGAAGATGGCGATTACGTGAGCCTTGCGCAGATCATCGAGCAGTGCGACGTGATCAGCCTGCACACGCCGCTGACCAAGTCCGGCAATGGCTCCACCTGGCACCTGTTCGACCGCCAGCGTCTTGAGCAGCTCAAACCCGGTACCTGGCTGATCAACGCCAGCCGTGGCCCGGTGGTGGACAACGCCGCCCTGCGCGAAGTGTTGTTGGCGCGTGAAGACTTGCAAGCAGTGTTGGATGTATGGGAAGGCGAGCCGCAAGTGGACGTCGACCTGGCCGACCTGTGCGTGCTGGCCACCCCGCATATCGCCGGCTACAGCCTGGACGGCAGGCAGCGTGGCACGGCGCAGATCTATCAGGCGCTCTGCGCGTATCTGGGTCAGGAGCCAGTCATTCAGTTGAGCGATCTGCTGCCTGAGCCGTGGTTGGCGCAGGTGCATTTGAACGCCGCGACCGACCCGGCCTGGGCGTTGGCCGCCTTGTGCCGTGGCGTCTACGACCCGCGCCGTGATGATGCGGATTTCCGTCGCAGCCTTGTGGGAACCGTGGAAGAGCAGCGCAAGGCATTCGACCTGTTGCGCAAGGGCTACCCGGCGCGGCGCGAGATTGACAGCTTGAAGGTGCGCATCAATGGCGAGTCGGCGGTGTTGTCGAGCATCGTCACAGCCCTGGGCGCTGAAGCGATTTAAGGCGCATAAAAAAACCGGCCACCCGGGCCGGTTTTGAAAGAGCTTGGGCGCTTCAGCCTTGCTGCGCAGGCTTGACCAGTCGCTGTTCCAGCTCGGTGCACGCTTGCTGGATCATCTCTTCGGTAATCTGCACTTCCTGGCCTTTGGCGTCGATGTACGAGCAAGGCAACTGCTGCGGTTGGCGGATCACTTCAATCTTGGCTTCACTGCTGTTTTGCAAGGTCATGGCCTGTCTCCTCATCAGGTTGTGTACCTACATTGACCCCCCCGTGTGACTGCGCTGTTACAACTCCTTGCACAATCACCGGTTCGAATACCCAGTCCACCAGAAACCTCTGCGGATTTCCAGCCAGGCATTAGACCGATAGCCTCTAGCGGCCCTTATCGGCGGGCATAATTAACCTGACTCATTGTTATTTACGCAAGTTCCCCCAATGTTGTGGGGGTAGATACTTAGCCCCTTGCGCAGGTGATGCCCTCCATGTTCTCCGTCCGACAACGCCGTGCGATCCGTCTGGCCAGCCGCTTTATCGCACCCTACCGCTGGCACGCGCTGGGCGCCCTGTTGGCGCTGATCGTCACCGCCGGCATCACCTTGTCCATGGGGCAGGGCATTCGCCTGCTGGTGGACCAGGGTTTCATGACCCAGTCGCCGCACCTGCTCAACCAGTCCATTGGCCTGTTCATGGTGCTGGTGCTGGGTCTGGCGGTGGGCACGTTTGCGCGGTTTTACCTGGTGTCGTGGATTGGCGAGCGGGTTGTCGCCGATATTCGCCGGCAGGTGTTCAACCACTTGATCTACCTGCATCCCGGGTTCTACGAGAACAATCGCAGCTCGGAAATCCAGTCGCGACTGACCACCGACACCACCTTGCTGCAATCGGTGATCGGCTCGTCGCTGTCGCTGTTCCTGCGTAATGCCCTGATGGTGATCGGCGGCATCGTGCTGCTGTTTGTCACCAACCCCAAGCTCACCAGCATCGTGGTGGTGGCGCTGCCGTTGGTACTGGCGCCGATCCTGATTTTCGGCCGCCGTGTGCGCAGCCTGTCGCGCCAGAGCCAGGACCGCATCGCCAACGTGGGCAGCTATGTGTCCGAGACCCTCGGGCAGATCAAGACCGTGCAGGCCTATAACCACCAGGTGCAGGACGAACAGCGCTTCGCCGTGACCGTGGAAGAGGCCTTCACCACCGCACGCAAACGCATCACCCAGCGCGCCTGGCTGATTACCCTGGTGATCATGCTGGTGCTCGGCGCCGTGGGTGTGATGCTCTGGGTCGGCGGCATGGACGTGATCAGCGGGCGCATTTCCGGCGGCGAGCTGGCGGCCTTTGTGTTCTACAGCCTGATCGTCGGCAGCGCCGTCGGCACCCTCAGCGAAGTACTCGGCGAGCTGCAACGTGCCGCCGGTGCGGCCGAACGGATCGGCGAACTGTTGCAGTCCACCAATGAAATCCAGGCGCCCGTCGCTGGCACCGTGCAATTGCCCGAGCGGGTCAGTGGTCGGCTGGAGCTGCAGGATCTGCGTTTTTCCTACCCCTCGCGGCCGGACAGCTACGCCATCGATGGCTTGAACCTGACCGTCAACCCCGGTGAAACCCTGGCGCTGGTGGGGCCGTCCGGTGCCGGCAAATCCACGATTTTCGACCTGCTGCTGCGTTTCTACGACCCACAGCACGGCCGCATCCTGCTCGAAGGCCACGCGCTGACCGACCTTGACCCACTCGACCTGCGCCGCCAATTCGCCCTGGTGTCCCAAAGCCCGGCGCTGTTTTTCGGCAGCGTCGAAGAGAACATCCGCTACGGCAACCCGAGCGCGACCATGGAGCAGGTCGAAGCCGCCGCGCGCATCGCCCACGCCCATGATTTCATCCTGCAAATGCCCGACGGCTACCAGACTCACCTCGGTGACGGCGGCATGGGGCTTTCCGGCGGCCAACGCCAACGCCTGGCCATCGCCCGCGCGCTGTTGGTGGACGCGCCGATCCTGCTGCTGGACGAAGCCACCAGCGCCCTCGACGCCCAGAGTGAACACTTGATCCAGCAAGCCCTGCCGCAATTGATGCAGGGCCGTACCACGCTGGTGATTGCCCACCGCCTGGCGACGGTGAAGCACGCGGACCGCATCGCCGTGATGGACCAGGGCAAACTGGTGGCGGTGGGCACGCACCAGCAGTTGATCGCGAGCAACCCGCTGTATGCGCGGTTGGCGGCGTTGCAGTTCAGTGATGGGGATGAGCCAGTTCAACACTGACCCGGCGCCCATAAAAAATGCCCGCATCTCTCAATGCGGGCATTTTTTATTTCTGTGTCATTTATTGATCATCAAAATAGCGCTCATGCCAATCCACCAGCGGCTGCGGTGAGTTGAGCTTCTGGCCGTAGATCACCGAATAAGACAACACGTTCTGCACATACTGGCGGGTTTCGTCGAACGGGATGCTTTCCACCCACACGTCGAAACTCAGGTGGTCGGCGCCGCGCAGCCATTGGCGCACGCGGCCGGGGCCGGCGTTGTAGGCGGCGGAGGCGAGCACGCGGTTGCCGTTGAACTGGCTGTGCACCTGGCTCAGGTAGGCCGCGCCGAGCTGGATGTTTTTGTCCGGGTCCAGCACCTGCGCCGGTGAGGCCAGCGGGATGCTGAATTTACGCGCGGTGTCCTTGGCGGTGCCGGGCATCAGTTGCATCAGGCCGCTGGCGCCGACGCCGGAGCGCGCGTCGTCCATAAAGGCGCTTTCCTGGCGGGTGATGGCGAACACCCAGCTGGAATGCAGGCCCCGCACCTTGGCTTCGCGCACCAGGGTGTCGCGGTGGGCCATCGGGAAACGAATGTCCAGGTCGTCCCAATACTGGGCCTGGCTGATGGTACGGATCGCCGGGAAGTACCACTTCATGTCGTAGGCCAGCTTGGCCTGGGCGACCATTTCGTCACGGTTGAAGTGACGGCTGACGTGGTACCACTCGCGGCGGCCATCCACGATCTGCCCGCGCGCATAGAACTCCAGGGCACGCCGCACGCCAGGGGTGTTGCGCACCTTGTTGACCAGCGCCTGGCTCATCAACAGCGGTTTGTTCTTGAGCTGGTACGGCGCCTTGGAGCGATCGGCGGCGAGGAAGCCATAGAAGTCGCGTTCCTGCGCCAGGTTCTTGTACAGCACCAGCGCTTGCGGGTTCTTCGGCTCGGCCAGTTCCAGGCTGCGGGCCTGCCAATAGCGCCAGCGGTTGGTGGTGGCCAGGTCTTGTGGGAGTTTGCGGGTCAACTGGTAGGCATCTTCCCAGCGGGCCAGGCGCAACAGCAGGCGCAGGCGCCATTCGGACACGGTGTTGTCGCGCAGCTCGGGGTCGTACTTGGTCATCACCTCAAGGGCGCGCGGGTCGAAGCGTTTGGCCAGGGTCAGGCCGATTTCACGGGCAATCGACACTTTTTCGTCACGGGAGAAGTGCATGCTGCTGGCATACCCGTCGAGCAGCGCCATGGCCTTGTCCGGGTCCTGGCGCGCCAGGCGACGCAGGCCCAGGCCTACGGCATCCGACATGGCCTCGGTGGCCGGCAGGAAGCGCGACGGGTCGCTGAGCATGTCGGGCTTCTGTGCCACGTCGACCATCAGGCGGCCTTGGGCGCCGAGGGTTGGCAGGGTTTTTACCAGGCTGTTGGCCAGCGCGTAATTGCGCGCTTCGGCGGCGAGCTTGGCACGGTCCCAGATCTTCTGTTCGGTGAGTTGGCCGTCGGCCGCCCACTGGGCGAAGGTGGTATCACAGGCGGCGGGCTGGGATTTGCCGGTCATCCACAGCTTTTCGGTGGTCTTGTAGCCTTCGGCCTTCAGATTGTGGGTGAGCTGATATTGGCCGTGCAGGCAGTCCAGTTCGACGAAATTGAGCTTGGCGTCGTAGTACTTTTCAAAGGTCTGCCAGTCGCCACGTTCGGCCAGCCAGCGCAACCAGCGCAGTTTCATCCAGTTGGCCTGGGGCAGGTCGCCGTTTTTGGCCAGGAACTGTTCGATTTCCTGGTTGCTCGCGGTCTTCAGGCGCGCGGTCAGTTCGTCGTAGGCCAGATACGGCGTCAGCGGGTAGTCGGCCAGGGCCTGGCTGTATTGCATGTAGGGGCCGGTGTCGCCCTTGGCCAGCGCACGTTTGGCTTCATCGTAATATTGACGTTGGGTGGTGAGGTCCACGGCCTGGGCGGATTGAACGGCGGTGGCGGAAAGAAGCAGACAAGATAAAAAGTTGAAAAGGCGACTGCGCATGAGACGTCCGTGCAGAGAAATCACGACTAGCGCCGGCACTGCCGACACTGATTGCCCCTAGCTTAGCCTTTTGCCAGCGGCCGGCGAAAGCTTTGCCGGCCGGTTCGTTCAAGTTCGCCGCAAATGTCTGACAGGACGTGTCAGTCGTGAAAATGCTGGCCGCATACCACCCTCAAGTCAGGTAGAATGCGCGCCCAGTTTTTGGAGAAGCGTATGACCCTGCTCAAATTCAGCGATGTGTCCCTTGCTTTCGGCGCTATGCCGTTGTTGGACAAGGTGTCCTGGCAGATCGCCCGTGGTGAGCGGGTGTGCATCATCGGCCGCAACGGCACCGGCAAGTCCAGCATGATGAAGCTGGTTAAAGGCGACCAGAAGCCCGATGACGGCTCTGTCTGGCGTGCCCCGGGCCTCAAGATCGGCGAATTGCCGCAAGAATTGCCGGTGGCCGACGGACGGACAGTGTTCGACGTGGTTGCCGAAGGCCTGGATGGCGTGGGCGAGTTGCTGGCGCAGTACCATCACCTGGCGCAGAACTGCGTCACCGAAGCCGACCTGGACAAGCTGATGCACGTCCAGCAGGACCTCGAAGCCCGTGACGGCTGGCGCTTGCAGCAATTGGTCGACAGCACCCTGAGCCGCCTGCAACTGCCGGCCGACAAGACCCTCGCCGAGTTGTCCGGCGGCTGGCGTCGCCGTGTACTGCTGGCCCAGGCACTGGTGTCCGAGCCGGACCTGCTGCTGCTCGACGAACCGACCAACCACTTGGATATCGGCGCCATCGCCTGGCTCGAAGAAGCCCTCAAGGAGTTCCAGGGCGCCGTGCTGTTTATCACGCACGACCGTTCTTTCCTGCAGAACCTGGCCACGCGCATCCTGGAACTGGACCGTGGCGGCCTGATCGACTGGAACGGCGACTACGCGAGCTTCCTGGTGCACAAGGAAGCCGCCTTGGCGGCTGAAGAAACCGCCAACGCCTTGTTCGACAAGAAGCTGGCCCAGGAAGAAGTCTGGATCCGCCAGGGCATCAAGGCCCGTCGCACCCGTAACGAAGGCCGTGTACGCGCCCTGAAAGCCCTGCGCGTTGAGCGCAGCGAACGTCGCGAGCGCACCGGCAAGGCCAATATCCAGCTGGACACCGCCGACAAGTCGGGCAAGCAAGTGATGGTGCTGGAGAACGTCAGCTTCCATCACCCGGACGGCCCGTTCCTGATCAAGGACTTCTCCATGGTCCTGCAGCGCGGCGACCGTATCGGCCTGCTCGGTGCCAACGGTACCGGCAAGACCACCTTGCTCAAGCTGATGCTCAGCGGCCTGCAGCCAACCAGCGGCACAGTGGAAGAGGGCACGCGCATCGACGTGGCCTACTTCGACCAGTTGCGTCACCAGTTGGACCTGGAAAAAACCGTGATCGACAACGTCGCCGAAGGCCGCGACTTCATCGACATCGACGGCCAGAGCCGCCACGTGCTTAGCTACCTGGGCGACTTCCTGTTCAGCCCCCAGCGTGCACGTACGCCGGTGAAAGCCTTGTCCGGTGGCGAGCGTGCGCGCCTGCTGCTGGCCAAGCTGTTCAGCAAGCCGGCCAACCTGCTGGTACTCGACGAACCGACCAACGACCTCGACGTGGAAACCCTCGAGCTGCTGGAGGAGGTGCTGTTGACATTCAACGGCACCGTGCTGATGGTCAGCCACGACCGGGCATTCCTCGACAACGTGGTCACCAGCACCCTGGTCTTCGAAGGTGAAGGCAAGGTGCGTGAATACGTTGGTGGTTATCAGGACTGGCTGCGTCAGGGCGGCTCGCCGCGCCTGCTGGGCGTGACCGAGAGCAAGTCCGGCAAGGCCGACCTGACCTCGGCGGTGGTTACCCCGGTGGCGGCTGCTGCACCGGCTGTGGAAACTGCTCCGGCTGCCAAGAAGAAGCTCAGCTACAAGCTGCAGCGTGAGCTGGAAGCCTTGCCGGGTGACATCGACGCTAAGGAACAGCAGATCGCCGCAGTAGAAGCAGCCATGGCTGACGCGGGTTTCTACCTGCGCCCGGCGGCGGAAACCGCCAAGGTCATCGCGTCCCTGGAGACGTTGAACCAGGAGCTGGAAGTGCTGATGGAGCGTTGGGCTGAGTTGGATGCCTGAGTGATTCCTGTCTCATAAAAAGCCCGGCGCTCGTTTGATTGAGCGCCGGGCTTTTTTATATGAAATGCGATTCAAAATGGGGGAGGGGGCAAGTCGATTCGTCGCGCCGCCCCTTCCACATTGAATCTACAGCGGTCTTAAGAGCTTTTTACCAGTTTGACGGCCAGCACATCACACGGCGCGCCGTGCAGCACGTCATTGGCAGTGGAACCCAGCAGCAGCGCGAGGCCGTGTCGGCCATGGCTGCCAACCACGATCAGGTCGCAAGCCTTTTCCTTGGCAAGATGGTGGATCTCTTGGCGCGGTTGGCCGTACGTGAGGTGGCAGTCATCTTTTTGCAGATGCGGGTATTTGAGGATCAGGCGGTCGAGGCGCTCTTTGGCCTGGTCGAATTGTTGTTGCTGCAACTGGGAAAGGTCCATCGGCACGTCGCCACCGAAGGCCATGGCCATGGGCTCTACGATGTGCACGAGAGACAGTTTGGCGCCATTGGCAATTGCAGATTCCTGCGCGCGCTTGATCACTGGATCGCACTCTTCGGTCAGATCGACAGCGACCAGAATATGTTGGTAGGGCATGAGGCGTTCCTCCAGGGGACTGCAATAAGTTCAGTATGGCTGCTTTCAAGCGGATGGGGTTGCGACAGATCAAATCCGCTCATCTAGAAATTCGGGAGTACACATATGACGGTCTGGATAGTGGTGTCAATCCTTGCTGTGGTTCTTAGCCCTCTGGCATGGCTGCGCCCGTCGCGTCATCAGAGCGGGCGCATGGCCCTGCGCATGGAGGCACGCCGCATTGGCCTGACCATGCAACTGGCGCCGCAGGAGTGGCCGCACTGGCTCAAACACGAGCCGCCGAGCCCGTGCGCGCAGTACTGCAGGCCACGGCGCGGGAGTGCGCCGGCGACCTGGAGTTACTGGCAGTTGGAGCCGGGTGTGTGGGTCAACCAATGGCGTGAAGTGTGTACGGACGAGAAGTTGTTGCCGCATTTTGCAATGCTGCCGGCGAACGTCTACAAGGTCGAGGCCGACCTGCAAATGATTGCCTTGTATTGGGGCGAGAAGGGCGAGGTTGGCGTATTGAAAGATATTGATACGTTGCTGAAGGCCTTGGCCTGACGGAACGCCAGGCAATAAAAAGCCCGACATCATCATCGGGCTGGAGTTGGCCAGGCAGGCCGGTAAATCTGTGTTACATCACGCCGGGTGTTCACCCAAGCGTTCTGACTATTCTGTAGCAAGTACCGCTAGCCTAGCGGCATATCCGCATCTGTACAGCCTTTTCCCGTGTCTTTTTGATTATTGATTCTGTGAATGTCGCGGTATTGGGCAGTCGGGGGCTGGGTGCCGGGGTTCTGAAATGACTGGAAAGTCGCGTTTTTGCTAGCCTTTCGAGCGATTGACAATTGCTCGGAATTGGATGAAGGTGGCGTACCCAAATCAAACGGGCGTATGAATTGAGCGTTTGTCTGTCAGACCGCTCATACATAACCCCGACTAGCGCATTGGCGGGTGTGCCTGGCGGATTGGCATGAGCATTGACGTATTTATCAATGTCCAACCAGAGGCCAGCGTCCAGTGTGTACTGTTCAGCTTCCATATCGTGGAGATCAGTTGATGATTTACGAAGGTAAAGCCATCACGGTTAAGGCTCTTGAAAGTGGCATCGTCGAATTGAAATTCGACCTCAAGGGTGAGTCCGTCAACAAGTTCAACCGTCTAACCCTGAATGAATTGCGTCAGGCCGTAGATACCATCAAAGCAGATGCTTCGGTCAAGGGCGTGATCGTCTCCAGCGGCAAGGACGTGTTTATCGTCGGCGCTGACATCACCGAATTCGTCGACAACTTCAAGCTGCCCGATGCCGAGCTGGTGGCTGGCAACCTCGAAGCCAACAAGATTTTCAGCGATTTCGAAGACCTCAACGTGCCAACCGTTGCCGCGATCAATGGCATCGCGCTGGGCGGCGGCTTCGAAATGTGCCTGGCCGCAGACTTCCGTGTCATGTCGGCCACTGCCAAAATCGGCCTGCCTGAAGTCAAGTTGGGCATCTACCCGGGCTTCGGCGGCACCGTACGCCTGCCGCGCCTGATCGGTGCCGACAACGCCATCGAGTGGATTGCCGCCGGCAAGGAAAACCGTGCAGAAGACGCGCTGAAAGTCGGCGCCGTCGATGCCGTGGTTGCCCCGGACAAACTGGCCGAAGCCGCACTGAACCTGATCAAGGGCGCCATCAGCGGCGAATTTGACTACAAGGCCAAGCGTCAGCCGAAGCTGGAAAAACTCAAGCTCAACGCCATCGAACAAATGATGTCGTTCGAAACCGCCAAAGGTTTCGTGGCTGGCCAGGCCGGCCCGAACTACCCGGCGCCGGTTGAAGCGATCAAGACCATCCAGAAGGCCGCGAACTTCGGTCGCGACAAAGCCCTGGAAGTGGAAGCTGCTGGCTTCGTCAAACTGGCGAAGACCTCGGCTGCACAGAGCCTGATCGGCCTGTTCCTGAACGACCAGGAGCTGAAGAAAAAGGCCAAGGCCTACGACGAAATCGCTCGCGACGTGAAACAGGCTGCCGTACTCGGCGCCGGTATCATGGGTGGCGGTATCGCCTATCAGTCGGCGTCCAAAGGCACGCCGATCCTGATGAAAGACATCAACGAACACGGTATCGAGCAAGGCCTGGCGGAAGCCGCCAAGCTGCTGGTCGGTCGCGTGGACAAAGGTCGTATGACCGCTGCGAAAATGGCTGAAGTGCTTAACGGCATTCGTCCTACGCTGTCCTACGGCGATTTCGGCCACGTCGACCTGGTGGTCGAAGCGGTTGTCGAGAACCCGAAGGTCAAGCAAGCGGTACTGGCTGAAGTTGAAGCCCAGGTTAAAGACGACACCATCCTGGCCTCCAACACCTCGACCATTTCCATCTCGCTGCTGGCCAAGGCCCTCAAGCGTCCGGAAAACTTCGTCGGCATGCACTTCTTCAACCCGGTGCACATGATGCCGCTGGTGGAAGTGATCCGTGGCGAGAAGTCCAGCGAGCTGGCGGTTGCCACCACCGTTGCCTACGCCAAGAAAATGGGCAAGAACCCGATCGTGGTCAATGACTGCCCGGGCTTCCTGGTCAACCGCGTGCTGTTCCCGTACTTCGGCGGTTTCGCCAAGCTGGTCAGTGCCGGTGTGGACTTCGTGCGCATCGACAAGGTCATGGAAAAATTCGGCTGGCCAATGGGCCCGGCGTACCTGATGGACGTGGTCGGCATCGACACCGGCCACCACGGTCGCGACGTGATGGCTGAAGGCTTCCCGGACCGCATGAAAGACGACCGCCGCTCGGCGATCGACGCGCTGTACGAGGCCAAGCGCCTGGGCCAGAAGAACGGCAAGGGTTTCTACGCCTACGAGGCCGACAAGAAGGGCAAGCAGAAGAAAGTGGCCGACCCGTCGGTGCACGAAGTGCTGGCTCCGGTCATCTACGAGCAGCGTGAGGTGTCGGACGAAGACATCATCAACTGGATGATGATCGCCCTGTGCCTGGAAACCGTGCGTTGCTTGGAAGACGGCATCGTTGAAACCGCCGCCGAAGCCGATATGGGCCTGGTGTACGGTATTGGTTTCCCTCCATTCCGTGGCGGTGCGCTGCGTTACATCGACTCGATCGGTGTGGCCGAGTTCGTTGCCCTGGCTGACAAATACGCTGATCTGGGCCCGCTGTACCACCCGACCGCGAAGCTGCGTGAAATGGCCAAGAACGGCCAGAGCTTCTTCGGTTAAGCGCCCAGACGAATAGAGCGAGAATATTTATGAGCTTGAATCCAAGAGACGTGGTGATTGTCGACTTCGGTCGCACACCGATGGGCCGCTCCAAGGGCGGCATGCACCGCAACACCCGTGCCGAAGACATGTCCGCGCACCTGATCAGCAAGCTGCTGGAGCGTAACGTCAAGGTCGACCCTAACGAAGTCGAGGACGTGATCTGGGGCTGCGTCAACCAGACCCTGGAGCAGGGCTGGAACATCGCGCGCATGGCGTCGTTGATGACCCAGATCCCGCACACGGCTGCCGGCCAGACCGTGAGCCGCCTGTGCGGTTCGTCGATGAGCGCGCTGCACACGGCCGCCCAGGCGATCATGACCGGTAACGGTGATGTGTTCGTGGTCGGCGGCGTGGAGCACATGGGCCACGTCAGCATGATGCACGGCGTAGACCCTAACCCGCACATGTCGCTGTACGCGGCAAAAGCCTCGGGCATGATGGGCCTCACTGCAGAAATGCTCGGCAAGATGCACGGCATTACCCGCGAAGCCCAGGACGCGTTCGGCGTGCGCTCCCACCAGCTCGCCCACAAGGCGACCGTGGAAGGCAAGTTCAAGGATGAAATCATCCCGATGAACGGTTACGACGAGAACGGCTTCCTGAAACTGTTCGACTACGACGAGACCATTCGTCCGGATACCACCCTGGAAAGCCTGGCGGCCTTGAAACCTGCCTTCAATCCAAAGGGCGGCACCGTGACAGCCGGCACTTCGTCGCAAATCACCGACGGTGCTTCGTGCATGATCGTGATGTCGGCGCAGCGTGCCCAGGACTTGGGCATTCAGCCGCTGGCCGTGATCCGGTCGATGGCCGTGGCGGGTGTGGACCCGGCGATCATGGGCTATGGTCCAGTACCGGCCACACAAAAAGCCTTGAAGCGCGCGGGCCTGACCATCTCCGATATCGACTTCTTCGAGCTCAACGAAGCTTTCGCCGCACAGGCCCTGCCAGTGCTGAAAGATCTGAAAGTACTCGACAAGATGAACGAGAAGGTTAACCTGCACGGCGGTGCGATTGCCCTGGGCCACCCATTCGGTTGCTCCGGTGCACGTATTTCCGGCACTTTGCTTAACGTGATGAAGCAAAATGGCGGCAACCTTGGGGTTGCAACCATGTGCATTGGTCTCGGCCAAGGCATTTCCACCGTCTTCGAACGCGTCTAAAGGTTCGGTTGGCGGCAGCCGGGGCCCAGTGCCCCGGTTTTTGTTTTTTGGCGGTTTTGAATTTTTTTTTAATAAATTTTGTAAGAGGGCCAGAGCATGCAAGTCGAACCAGGGCTCTACCAACATTATAAGGGGCCGCAGTACCGTGTTTTTAACGTGGCACGGCACTCCGAGACTGAAGAAGAAGTGGTGTTTTACCAAGCACTGTATGGCGATTACGGCTTTTGGGTGCGCCCCTTGAGCATGTTCCTGGAGAGCGTCGAAGTTGACGGCAAGCAGGTCCCGCGCTTTGCTTTGGTCCAGGCCGAACCCAGTCTTTTTTCAGGGCAATAACGGCAGGCCGCGCAGAATGCTGCGCTTGACCTCACCTTGTTGCCACTATATATAGCGTTGCCGCGTCAGGCGCCAACTGCCTTTCACTTCTCGAATTCAGGAATTTTCTGATCCATGGGCAAATCGCTGGTCATTGTGGAATCCCCGGCTAAGGCCAAGACCATCAACAAGTACTTGGGCAACGAGTACGTGGTGAAGTCGAGTATCGGCCATATCCGAGACCTGCCCACCAGCGGTTCGGCTAGCGCCAGCAAGGAGCCTGCCGCCAAGCGTGGCAAGGCGGCTGCGGGCGAAGGTCCGGTGCTCACGCCTAAAGAGAAAGCGCGCAAGCAGTTGGTCTCGCGCATGGGTGTGGACCCGGAGCATGGCTGGAAGGCCAAGTACGAAATCCTTCCGGGCAAGGAAAAGGTCATCGAAGAGCTGCGCCGGCTCGCCAAAGATGCCGACACCATCTATCTCGCAACGGACTTGGACCGCGAAGGGGAAGCCATTGCCTGGCACCTGCGGGAAGCCATCGGCGGTGATGACAGCCGCTACAAGCGTGTGGTGTTCAACGAAATCACCAAGAAAGCCATCCAGGAAGCCTTCTCCAAGCCGGGCGAGCTGGACATCGACCGCGTCAACGCCCAACAGGCGCGTCGTTTCCTCGACCGCGTCGTGGGCTACATGGTCTCGCCACTGCTGTGGGCCAAGATCGCCCGCGGCCTGTCGGCCGGCCGTGTGCAGTCGGTAGCGGTGAAGCTGGTGGTGGAGCGTGAGCGCGAGATCCGTGCGTTCAACCCCGAAGAATACTGGGAAGTCCACGCCGACCTCGGTACCGCCAAGGGCGCCAATGTGCGCTTTGAAGTGGCCCGCGAGAAAGGCGAGGCCTTCAAGCCGCTGAACGAAGCCCAGGCCACGGCCGCGCTGGAAAAGCTCAAGTCTTCCAGCTACAGCATCGTCAAGCGCGAAGACAAACCGACCAGCAGCAAGCCGTCGGCACCGTTCATCACGTCCACCCTGCAACAGGCCGCGAGCAACCGCCTGGGCTTCGGCGTGAAGAAAACCATGATGATGGCCCAGCGTCTGTACGAAGCCGGCTACATCACTTATATGCGTACTGACTCCACCAACCTGTCGCAAGACGCGGTGGCGATGGCGCGTACTTATATTGAAAGCGAATTCGGCAAGAAGTACCTGCCGGAGAAGCCGAACGTCTACAGCAGCAAAGAGGGCGCCCAGGAGGCTCACGAAGCGATTCGTCCTTCCGACGCCAACACCGAGCCAAGCAAGCTCAGTGGCATGGAGCGCGACGCTGAGCGCCTCTACGAGCTGATCTGGCGCCAGTTCCTGGCGTGCCAGATGCTGCCGGCGCAATACCTGTCCACCACCGTCAGTGTGGCCGCTGGCGACTTCGAGCTGCGTGCCAAGGGCCGTATCCTCAAGTTCGACGGTTACACCCGTGTGATGCCGCAAATCGCCAAGCCTGGCGATGACGATGTGCTGCCGGACATGGCCCAGGGCGACACGTTGAAGCTGATCAAGCTCGACCCGTCCCAGCACTTCACCAAGCCGCCGGCACGTTACTCGGAAGCCAGCCTGGTGAAAGAGATGGAAAAACGCGGTATCGGTCGTCCTTCGACCTACGCGGCGATCATCTCGACTATCCAGGATCGCGGCTATGTGGCGTTGCACAACCGTCGCTTCTATTCGGAAAAGATGGGCGACATCGTCACCGAGCGCCTCTCCGAGAGTTTCTCCAACCTGATGGACTACGGCTTCACCGCCGGCATGGAAGAGAACCTCGATGACGTGGCCCAGGGCGAGCGCGACTGGAAAAACGTGCTGGACGAGTTCTACGGCGACTTCAAGAAGAAGCTCGAAGTGGCCGAAAGCCCTGAAAGCGGCATGCGCGCCAACCAGCCGGTGATGACCGACATCCCGTGCCTGACCTGCGGGCGCCCGATGCAGATTCGTACCGCGTCCACCGGCGTGTTCCTCGGTTGCTCGGGCTACAGCCTGCCGCCGAAAGAACGCTGCAAGGCCACCGTCAACCTGGTGCCGGGCGATGAAATCGCGGCCGACGACGAGGGTGAGTCCGAATCGTTGGTGCTGCGTGGCAAGCACCGTTGCCCTATTTGCAGCACGGCGATGGACGCCTACCTGCTGGACGAGAAGCACAAGCTGCACATCTGCGGTAATAACCCGGATTGCGACGGCTACGAGATCGAAGAAGGCAGCTACCGCATCAAGGGCTACGAAGGTCCGAGCCTGGAATGCGACAAGTGCGGCAGCGAGATGCAGCTCAAGACCGGCCGTTTCGGCAAGTTCTTCGGTTGCACCAACCCGACGTGCAAGAACACCCGCAAACTGCTGAAGAGCGGTGATGCGGCGCCGCCGAAGATGGACCCGGTGAAGATGCCCGAACTCAAGTGCGAGAAGGTCAACGACACCTACATCCTGCGTGACGGCGCTTCGGGGCTGTTCCTGGCTGCCAGCCAGTTCCCGAAAAACCGCGAGACCCGCGCACCGCTGGTGCTGGAGATCGTGCCGCACAAGGACGAGATCGATCCCAAGTACCACTTCCTGTGTGAAGCGCCGAATAAGGATCCCGACGGTCGCCCGGCCGTGATCCGCTACAGCCGCAAGACCAAGGAGCAGTACGTGCAGACCGAAGTGGACGGCAAGCCTACCGGCTGGAAAGCGTTCTACGACGGCGGCAAATGGAAGGTCGAAGACAAGCGCCAGGGCGCTTGATCGTCTAATCTGCCGGATACAAAGGCCGCCTGCATAGGCGGCCTTTTTTTGCGCTTGCAGTAGTCTTGGCTGATCCGTGACACTGTTAAGCCAGCATCACGCCTATTCGTTGTGGAGATTGCCGTCATGGCCAACGAACTCTATACCCGTACCAATCAGAAAATTTACTTCGCGGGTTTGTCCCTGGAAGCCCTTGGCCGTGCCGAGGAAGGGAAGGAGATGAATGCCATCGCGCTGGTCCAGGCGGGGCGTGAGGCGGCCTTGTTCCACCTGTACGGTGCCTTGTTGGGATTGTGCCATGAGATCGCCGGGTTCTACCGCTTGCCGCAGGCCGGTTCGCCCCGTGCAGAAATGATCATGAATCGCGAAGTTCTGGAGAGCATGGCCATCCCTGAGTTGGCCGAGCTGGTGGAAATGGCCCAGAGCCCGGACAGCTGGGTGGCACGCTTGCTCAAGGCGCATGCGGACATGTTCCAGCCGCCGCGTATCCCCCATGTGCCCAAGGGCGACGTGACCCAGACGCTGATCGTGGCGGTGGCACTGGAGGAAGAAGAGCCAAAGCCGTTGAGCCGGGAAGAGCTGGAAGGCTGGCGCCAGGAGCTGAAAAAGATGGCGCTGCGTTTTCGCGAAGGCCTGAACGAGTGCTGAAACCGGCACGGGTTCAGAAAACACCGTTCATCAAGCCGTAAAGAAACCTCTTCAGTTCCTCAGCGAGGCCGGGTGGATGACTGATATAATCCCGGCCTTTCGTGGAGAACAGACTTTTATGCCGACGTCCTTTCTGGAAATTGTTGAACTGCCTGACGGCCGAATCGAGCTGCGCCGGGCTGAGGACGAGGGTTCTCTGGTCATTCTGGATTTTTCCGAAGACGCAAAAGCATTCCTGCAAGGCCAGCACGTGGAAGTCGCAAAAGCGATGTTGAGCGTAGGTGTGCAGATGGCGGGCCGCCTGGCGGAAGGCGAGCCGGAGAAGGACGATGGGCCGCGGGTGCTTCACTGAGTTTCAGTGAAAAGCCGGGTTGTTGTGGCGAGCGAGCTTGCTCGCGCTGGGCCGCCAAGCGGCCCCAAAACCAGACACCGCGTCATGACTGATGTACCGCATTAAGCTATCTATCTAGGGCCGCTTCGCAGCCCAGCGCGAGCAAGCTCGCTCGCCACATTATCCCAATCGAATATTCAAGCTCTGTGCATCGCCGGTACGTGCGGCGCTGATCAGTTGTTGCTTGGCCGTCGCATTCAACGGGTTCAACCAGCTCACTACGGTATGGCTACGGCCCAGGCGCAAAGCTTCGCAGGTCAACTGCTGGGCGCTTTGCATGCCGCGTGGTTGCAGCAACAGGATCCGTTCGCGGTTGAGGCCGGCGTCCCGCAGCCAGGCCTGGGTCAGGCTGGCGGGCGGGGCGATCAGTGTCAGCCAGCGGGCGTCCTGTTCCTCGCTCAATTCGCGCAGGATCGGCGCCAGCAGGCTCAAGCAGCTCCCGGCAGCACCGCGCAACGACAGTTCACTGAACGCCTCGGGTTCGGCGCTCCAGGGCGCCTCGACCGTTTCCTTGAGGATCGGCGCAAGGGGTTGGGCCATAAAGGCCTCGAACAGCGACAGTTGTGTGTGTTGCGGGGTGTGCACGAGCTGCATGATGTCTCCTTTAGCGGCGGATAACGCCGACACTCAAGCCTTCGATCACCAGGTCCTGATCTTTCAGGTTCACTTCAATCGGGGCGAACTCAGGGTTCTCGGCCAGGAGCCAGACCTTGCTGCCTTCGCGCTTGAAGCGTTTGACGGTGACTTCGTCGCCAATACGGGCAACGACGATCTGGCCATTACGGGCTTCGCGAGTGGTGTGGACGGCCAGCAGGTCGCCGTCGAAAATCCCCACGTCCTTCATGCTCATGCCGTGCACGCGCAACAGGTAGTCGGCGCGAGGATGGAAGAAGGTCGGGTTGATGTTGCAGGATTCTTCAACGTGTTGCTGTGCCAGGATCGGTGCACCGGCGGCGACGCGGCCGATGATCGGCAGTGTCGATTCGTCGGCCTTGGCTTCAAAGCCAGGGATACGAATACCGCGCGAAGCACCCGGGGTCATTTCGATAGCACCTTTGCGAGCGAGGGCCTTGAGGTGTTCCTCGGCAGCGTTGGGTGACTTGAACCCCAGTTCCTGCGCAATTTCCGCTCGCGTCGGCGGGTAGCCGTTGTCATCGAGGCAGCGCTTGATAAAAGCCAGAATCTCAGCTTGGCGTGGCGTCAGTTTTAGCATGTTGATCGCTCTGTCTTTTTATACAGTGACTGGGATTATATACAGTGAACTGCGCTTGGCAATCATCCTTTTTCGGCACTCCGCTGGACGGTCATTCGTCACCCGTCCTGCAGGGCAGAGATAGCGCCGCCTCCAGGGCGTGACGGATGTGATTAAATAGCCATGAAATAGATGACTGCCCGGCCGGAAAACGAACCCGCAGGCTTGACAAGACACACCCTGAAACGTATGTTTCAAACAAGTGTTTGTCAGGCGGAGTAGCCATGGCCCAGTCGGAAACCGTTGAACGCATTCTCGATGCTGCCGAGCAATTGTTCGCGGAAAAAGGATTTGCTGAAACTTCATTGCGGCTGATCACCAGCAAGGCGGGGGTCAACCTCGCGGCAGTGAACTACCATTTCGGCTCGAAAAAAGCCCTGATCCAGGCCGTGTTCTCGCGCTTCCTGGGGCCGTTCTGCGCCAGCCTCGACCGTGAGCTGGAGCGCCGCCAGGCCAAGGCCGACCACAAGCCAAGCCTGGAAGACCTGCTGGAAATCCTCGTGGAGCAAGCGCTGGTGGTTCAACCGCGTAGCGGCAATGACTTGTCGATCTTCATGCGCTTGTTGGGCCTGGCGTTCAGCCAAAGCCAGGGCCACCTGAGGCGTTATCTGGAAGACATGTACGGCAAGGTTTTCCGTCGCTACATGTTGCTGGTCAACGAAGCGGCGCCGCGTATCCCGCCGATCGAGCTGTTCTGGCGCGTGCACTTCATGCTCGGCGCGGCAGCGTTCAGCATGTCCGGGATCAAGGCATTGCGTGCGATTGCCGAGACCGATTTCGGCGTCAACACCTCCATTGAGCAGGTGATGCGCCTGATGGTGCCGTTCCTGGCCGCCGGCATGCGCGCCGAAACCGGGGTGACCGACCCGACCATGGCGGCCGCGCAACTGCGCCCGCGCAGCAAAACTGTGCCGACCGTCGCCAAGGTTTGACCGCCCCGGGTGTGCGCGGCCGCTTGCATCCGCTAAGCTAGCCGCCATGCCGATTTCAGCTATTTACTCGCAACCTGTTGTGCTCGCCGCGTGTCTCGCGCGTGGTGAGTGCAACGGGTTGTGTGCGTTATTTAAGGAAGGTTTATGACTGCTGCCCTGCAAGGCTCTTTGATGGTCGACGTGGCCGGTACCTGGCTGACGGCCGAGGATCGTCACTTGTTGCGCCAACCCGAAGTGGGCGGCCTGATCATTTTCGCGCGCAATATCGAGCACCCGCGCCAGGTACGTGAATTGAGTGCTGCGATCCGTGCCGTGCGCCCCGACCTGTTGCTGGCCGTCGACCAGGAAGGCGGCCGCGTGCAGCGCCTGCGCCAGGGTTTTGTGCGCCTGCCGGCCATGCGCGCGTTGGCGGATAACCCCAACGCTGAATACCTGGCCGAGCAGTGCGGCTGGATCATGGCCACTGAAGTGCTGGCGGTGGGCCTGGATCTTAGTTTCGCCCCGGTGCTGGACCTCGACTACCAACGCAGCGCCGTGGTCGGCACCCGCTCATTCGAAGGCGACCCCGAGCGCGCCGCAGTGCTTGCCGGTGCGTTTATTCGCGGCATGAACAGCGCCGGCATGGCGGCCACCGGTAAACACTTTCCGGGCCATGGTTGGGCCGAGGCCGATTCCCACGTAGCGATTCCCAATGATGAACGCAGCCTGGAACAGATTCGCGCGAATGACCTGGTGCCTTTCGCACGCCTGAGCAAGCAATTGGCGGCCGTGATGCCGGCCCACGTGATCTACCCGCAGGTTGACGCCCAGCCGGCCGGCTTCTCGCGCCGTTGGTTGCAGGACATCCTGCGCGGCGAGTTGCAGTTTGACGGGGTGATTTTCAGCGATGATCTGTCGATGGCCGGTGCCCATGTGGTCGGCGATGCGGCCAGTCGGATTGAGGCGGCGCTGACGGCGGGTTGCGATATGGGTTTGGTGTGTAACGATCGTGCGGCGGCTGAGTTGGCGCTAAGCGCTGCGCAGCGCATGAAGGTTACGCCGTCTGCTCGTATTGCGCGGATGCGTGGGCAGGCGATTGCGTCGACCGCGTACAAACAGGATCCGCGTTGGTTGGCGGCGCTGAACGCGTTGCGGGAGGCTCAGTTGATCGACTGAAGACCGCATCGGGGGCAAGCCCCCTCCCACTCTTGAATTGTGAATACGCACAAATGTGGGAGGGGGCTTGCCCCCGATAGCGATCTTACAGTCAGCGCTTCTCTTGCTTGTGAGGCAACGGCGCAAACAGCGCCTCGATATCCTCGTTACCCAACTGCCAATCCCCCGTCGTGCGCCCATCCAGCACGCCTGCCGCCAGGTCGGATTTCTCCTTCTGCAGGTGCTGGATTTTCTCCTCCACCGTGCCCCGCGCGATCATCTTGTACACGAACACCGGCTTCTCCTGCCCGATGCGATAGGCACGGTCGGTGGCCTGGTTTTCCGTGGCCGGGTTCCACCAGGGGTCGTAGTGGATCACGGTGTCGGCTTCGGTCAGGTTCAGGCCTACGCCGCCGGCTTTCAGGCTGATCAGGAAAATCTGTAGCTTGCCGCTCTGGAAGTCCTTCACCGGCGTGCGCCGATCACGGGTCTGGCCGGTCAGCAGTGCGTAGGCAATATCGCGTTTTTTCAGTTCCACTTCGATCAGGCTCAGCATCGAGGTGAACTGGGAGAACAGCAGAATCCGGCGCCCTTCGGCAAACAGCTCTTCGAGCATTTCCATCAGGCTGTCGAGCTTGCCCGAGCTGCTGCCGCGTGCGGGCAGGGTGGCGTCGTTGACCAGACGCAGGTCACAGCACACCTGGCGCAACTTGAGCAGCGCTTCGAGAATGATGATCTGGCTGCGCGCCACGCCTTTGCGGGTGATCTCGTCGCGGACCTTTTTATCCATGGCCAGGCGCATGGTTTCGTACACGTCGCGCTGGGCCTCATTGAGGTCGACCCAGTGGATGATCTCGGTCTTGGGCGGCAATTCCGTCGCGACCTGTTCCTTGGTACGGCGCAGCAGGAAAGGTTTTATCCGACCATTGAGGTGCTGTAGTCGTACATCGCTCGCGCGTTTTTCGATGGGCACCCGGTAATCGCGGTTGAAGCTTTTTACATCGCCCAGCCAGCCCGGCAGCAGGAAGTGGAACAGCGACCACAGCTCGCCCAGGTGGTTTTCCAGCGGCGTGCCGCTCAGGCACAGGCGCTGCCGCGCATTCAGCTCGCGTGCAGCCTGGGCGGCTTTGCTGGACGGGTTCTTGATGTACTGGGCTTCGTCGAGGATCAGCACATGCAGGGGCTGGGCGGCGAGGGTGTCGATGTCCTTGGGCAGCAGGGCATAGGTGGTCAGCAGCAGGTCGTAGTCCTGCAAGCTCGCGAAATGTTTCTTGCGCGCCGCGCCGTATAACGCCAGCACCTTGAGCTGCGGGGTGAAGTGCGCTGCTTCGTCCAGCCAGTTGGGGATCAGGCTGGTGGGCATCACCACCATGCACGGGCGGTCCAGGCGCCCGGCGGCTTTCTCGCTGAGAATATGCGCCAGAGTTTGTAGGGTTTTGCCCAGACCCATGTCATCCGCGAGAATCCCGCCGACATCCAATTGCCGCAGCGACTGCATCCAGCTCAAACCTTCCAACTGGTACGGGCGCAAGGTCGCGTTCAGCCCTTCAGGCGCTTCACAACTGAAGCCCTTGATATCCCGCAGGCGCTGGGCGAAGTTGCGGATCTTCTCGCCTCCCTCCCATTGCAGGGGCAGGTCTTCCAGCGGGTTGAGGCGGATCGCATCGGCCTTGGCCAGGCGCAGCGTGGTGGTGCCGGCGTCCTGTAGATAAAACTCGCCGAGGGTCGCCAGTACCGGCTTTAAGCGGCCGTAGGGCAACGCCACTTGCAGCGGGCCATGGCCGTTGGGCAGGCCGGGAATGTTCACCAGGATCAGCTCATCGTCGCGGCGCCGCGCGAGTTTTTCCGGGTTGAGGATTTCGGTGTGTGAGCGCATCAGGTTGAGCAGGATCGGCAGCAGGCTCAGGCGCTCACCGTTGACGATGATCCCCAGTTCCAGGTCAAACCAATCGCGCTCCGGGCCTTCGTCGACGGTGGCGTACCAGTCATCGACCGCGCTCAGGTCAAAACCGAAATCCTCATCGATCTGCAACTCCCAACCCTCCGCGCGCAAGGTCGGCGAGGCATTCAGGGTGAAGTTCAGCCAGGCGCTGTCATTGACCATCTCGAACAGCTCGCCGGCACTTTCCGGCAGGGCCTTGCTCTGGCGCGTGGCAATCTTGAAGCCAAGCAGGCGCAATTGCTCGCGATAGGGTTGCTCCAGCTCGGGATGCCGCTTGATGCGCAGGCTCTGGGTTTCCTGGCGCACGATGATGTCGGCGTTTTTTTGCCCGCTGACATAGTTGCCCAGGTAGTTGAACGACAGCGCCGCACGGTGCTGGATATAGCGCTGCATCTTGCCGTTGCGCGGTTCAAACGCGCTGAACTCAACACTCGCCAGCCACAGGCGTGGCACCGGAGGCACATCTTCCATCACCACTTGCGGCAGTACGACGCGATTGTCCAGCACGGCCTGCAGCTTCTCCAGCAGTTCCGCATCCTGGGCCGCCGCCGGGTAGGCCAGGGTTTCCTGGACCTTGAGCAGCACCGCCGCAATGTGTTTGCAATTGGTGTGCACCGGGCAGGTACAGCGGCTGTCCACCAGGATCAGCGTGCCCTTGGCCGATTCGCGCAACGAGATGGTCTGCCGGTAAACATTGCCGCCCGAGCCCTCGCAACTGGCGACGATGGTGCTGTCGCCGGACTCGACAATGCGCACGCGGTTCTCCAGCGCGTAACGTCGCCCACGCTCCAGGCTTTGCTCTTTGAAGCGATTGGCCCACGAAGGGGCCAGGGGTTTGGTCAATGACGACGTCAGGGGCATGGCGCTGGATCAGTCCTGAATGTCGGGCGGTGGTGCGCTGGGGGGCTTGGCGGTCAAGGAGGTGATCTTGATAAGCAGCGCCAGGTGGCCGCCGTCCAGGTAGTTGAGCTGATTATTCTTGGTACGTACGTCGGTCTGGCTCAGGTGCTCGCTGGCGACCACGCTGCCGTTGGCGTCGAACTGGTTGATCCAGAAATTCGCATCGATATCGGTGAAGCGCCCCAGTTGCAGGTTTAACACGCCTTCAATGGGAAACTGGCCGAACTGCTCCTGGCCGTCGGTGATCGAGATCTTCACCGGCTGCTCGCCCAGGTTCTGTTCCCAGGCCTTGTGCGCGAGCACGGTGTAGCTGTTGTCGGCGCGCAGTTTGTCGACGATGTTGCCCAGGCGCGGCGGGCTCATCTTGTCGCCCAGGCGCACGGCACCGGCATCCCAGTTTTCCGGCGCGGGGCGGCTGCTGATCACCGGTTCCGCGTTCTGGCGCACCAGGATCATTTCCACCTGGTAGGGGCTGTCGGCAAACGCCGCCGGTGCCACTACCACCAACATCAGGCTCAAAATGCGGAACAGGCGCATTGGGGCGTCCTTCAAGCAGTTTTCGGGATGAGGCGCTCGAACAACGCCTCCAATGTATTAAAGCGTTCTTCAGCGCGTTCCATCGGCACCATGAACTTGAACAGCGTAGCCCCTTCGAACTTGTAGCGGTTGGGCTGGCCCTGGATCAGTTTGATAAGGACCAATGGGTCCACCGGCGTCTGCGCTTCGAACTCGATGCGCCCACCCTGCGGCCCGGCGTCGACCTTCTTGATGCCCAGTTGCTCGGCCTGCAGTTTGAGCAGGGTCAGGCGCACCAGGTTCTTGGTCGGTTCCGGCAGCAGGCCGAAGCGGTCGATCATCTCCACTTGCAGGTCCTTGAGGCCTTCTTCGTCGGTGGCCGAGGCGATGCGCTTGTACAGGATCAGCCGCGCATGCACGTCGGGCAGGTAGTCTTCGGGAATCAACGCCGGCAAACGCAGGTTGATTTCCGGCCCGCCGCCCAGGGGCTGGTCGAGGTTCGGTTGCTCGCCCTTGCGGATGGCTTTCACCGCGCGCTCGAGCATCTCCATATAAAGAGTGAAACCTACGGCCTGGATCTGCCCGCTCTGGCCGTCGCCCAGCAATTCGCCGGCACCACGGATTTCCAGGTCGTTGGTGGCCAGCACAAAACCGGCGCCGAGGTCCTGGGTGTTGGCGATCGCTTCCAGGCGCTTTTCCGCGTCGGAGGTGATCTGTTGGCGCGGCGGCGTCAGCAGGTAGGCGTAGGCCTGGTGGTGGCTGCGACCAACACGACCACGCAGCTGGTGCAGTTGCGCAAGACCGAACTTGTCGGCGCGCTCGATAATGATGGTGTTGGCGCTCGGCACGTCGATACCGGTCTCGATGATGGTCGAGGCGATCAGTACGTTAAAACGCTTGTGGTAGAAGTCGCTCATCACCTGTTCGAGTTCGCGCTCGCGCATCTGCCCGTGGCCGATGGCGATCCGTGCTTCCGGCACCAATTCGGCGAGGTCGGCGGCGCATTTCTCGATGGTTTTCACGTCGTTGTGCAGGTAGTACACCTGGCCACCACGGAGCAATTCGCGCAGCAGTGCTTCCTTGACCGTGCTTTTGTTCTGCTCCATGACGAAGGTGCGCACCGACAGACGCCGCGCCGGCGGCGTGGCGATGATCGACAAGTCGCGCATGCCCGACACCGCCATGTTCAGCGTGCGTGGGATCGGCGTCGCAGTCAGCGTAAGAATGTCGACTTCGCTGCGCAGGGCCTTGAGCTGTTCTTTCTGGCGCACACCGAAGCGGTGTTCTTCGTCGATGATCACCAGGCCCAGGTTCTTGATCTTCACATCGTCCGACAGCAATTTGTGCGTACCGATCACGATGTCGATCTTGCCTTCGGCGAGGTCGGCGATGGCGGCGTTCACTTCCTTGGCGGACTTGAAGCGGCTCATCACTTCGACGGTCACCGGCCAGTCGGCAAAGCGGTCGCGAAAACTGTTGTAGTGCTGCTGGGCGAGCAGGGTGGTCGGCACCAGGATCGCCACCTGGCGGCCGCCGTGTACGGCAATGAAGGCGGCGCGCATGGCCACTTCGGTCTTGCCGAAGCCCACGTCGCCGCACACCAGGCGGTCCATCGGCTTGGGCGCGAGCATGTCGGCGCGCACGGCTTCGATGGTGGTTTGCTGGTCCGGGGTTTCTTCGAAGGCAAAGCCGGCGCTGAAGGTGGCGTAGTCGGCTTTCGGGTCGGCGAACGCATAACCTTCGCGCGCTGCGCGGCGTGCATAGATGTCGAGCAGCTCGGCGGCCACATCGCGCACTTGTTCGGCGGCCTTGCGCTTGGCTTTCTGCCAGGTCTCGGAGCCCAGGCGGTGCAACGGCGCCAGAGCGTCGTCGCTGCCGGTGTAGCGGGCGATCAGGTGCAGGCTGGCCACTGGCACGTAGAGCTTGGCGCCCTCGGCGTACTCCATGGTGAGGAATTCGGCGGCCTGATTGTCGATCTCCAGGGTTTGCAGGCCCAGGTAGCGGCCTACGCCGTGGTCGATATGCACCACCGGCGCGCCTTCACGCAGCTCGGTGAGGTTTTTGATGACCGCGTCGTTGTTGGCGTCGGCGCGTTTTTCGCGGCGGCGACGCTGCATCACGCGTTGGCCGAACAGCGGGCTTTCGGCGATCAGTGCCAGGGCCGGGTCGTCCAGCAGCAGGCCTTCGTCCAGCGGCGCGATGGTGATCGCCAAGCGGTGCTTGCTGGCGACAAAGTCCGGCCAGCTGTCGACGGTTTTCGGCCGCAGCTTGAGGCGTTCGAGCAGTTCCAGCAGCACTTCACGGCGGCCGGCGGATTCGGCGGTAAACAGCACGCTGCCGGGGAAGTCGCCGAGGAAGTTGGACAGTGCTTCCAGTGGCTGCGTGGCCTTGGCCTGGATCGCCAGATCCGGCAGCGCGGCGGCGGGGAAGCGTTCGCGACCACCGCCGGCGTCCACGTCCTGTTGGCTGGCGACCACACGCGGCCAGCTTTTCAGGCGGGCGAAGCAGTCTTCCACCGGCAGGAACAGCTCGGCGGGCGGCAATAAAGGCCGGGACGGATCGACGCGGCGCTCTTCATAACGGTTGCGCACGTCGTTCCAGAAGTTTTCCGCCGCCTGCTCGATGCCTGGCAGCGAGAACACTTGGGTGTCCTGGGGCAGATAATCGAACAGGGTGGAGGTTTCGTCGAAGAACAGCGGCAGGTAGTACTCGATACCGGCCGGTGTAATCCCGCTGCTCAGGTCCTGGAAGATCGGGCAGCGGCGGAAATCCACGTCGAAGCGTTCGCGAAAGCGTGCCTTGAAGCGCGTGACCGCGTCTTTTTGCAGCGGGAATTCCCGCGCCGGCAGCAGCTTGATCGAGTCCACCTTGTCGATGGAGCGCTGGTTTTCCGGATCGAAGGTGCGCAGGGTCTCGATTTCGTCATCGAACAAGTCGATGCGGTACGGCAACTTGCTGCCCATCGGGAACAGGTCGATCAGCGCGCCGCGCACCGCGAATTCGCCATGCTCGTACACCGTGTCGACGCAGCGATAACCGCTGGCTTCCAGGCGCGTGCGCATCTGCTCCACATCGAGTTTCTGGCCGACATCGAGCACCAGGCTGCTGCCGAGCAGGAACTTGGTCGGCGCCAGGCGGTGCAGGGCCGTGGTGATTGGCACCACCAGCACGCCGTGGGCCAGT
Organism: Pseudomonas sp. AC463; assembly: GCF_979253585.1. Classification (NCBI taxonomy): domain Bacteria; kingdom Pseudomonadati; phylum Pseudomonadota; class Gammaproteobacteria; order Pseudomonadales; family Pseudomonadaceae; genus Pseudomonas; species Pseudomonas sp. AC463. The sequence continues at coordinate 41,717 of NZ_CEEDDZ010000007.1, forward strand.
TCCGGCAGGCGGTACAGGCTGGCGATGCGCTGGGAAATGATGTCCTGGTGCGGCGAGAACAGGTCGTAGGGCAGGGTTTCCCAGTCGGGAAAATGCAGCACCGGCAAATCGGGGGCGAAGAAGCTCAGCTCCTGCTCCAACCGTTCGGCGCTTTGGCTGTCGGCGGTAAGCAGCAGGGTAAAGCGCTTGGCTGCGCTGGCAGCCTCGGCAATGGCCAGGCTCAGGGCGGCACCGGGCAGGTTGCCCCAGTGCTGTTTACCTGCCGCGGCAGGGAGAAGCGGTAGACGCAGAACGGGCACGGAAGGTTGAGCTCCAAGCGTTGCGACAAAGTCGGTAATTGTAGCGGCCCGAGGTGCCGCCTGTCAGTTGCTGACTGAGCCTATTACGGTTTGCAGGAAATGTAGTGGCTAAGACAAACAATGGTGCATTTTGACTCAATATGTAGTGCCATTTTGCACGTAAGTTTTGGAGAGTTACGGACAAGTCGGCGTAGGCGCTTGGCTAGTGGCCTTCTGGAACCCGCGTATTTACTGGGCTGCAGAGGGGCGGTATTTTTCCGCAAGGGGTTTTTGTTGTAGGGCGCGCATTGCTCCGAGGGCAGTCGGGCGGCATAATGTAGCCCCTTTTTTCAGCCCCTACATGTGGAAGGTTCCCGTGACTCAGAAGCCCGACCAGTGTCTTGGTGAATGGATCGACCGTGAAGCACTCGCAGAAGCGATGATCCCGCTTATCGGTCAGCTGTACCGCAATAACAATGTGGTGAGCTCGATCTATGGCCGCAGCCTGATCAACCAGTCAGTCATCGCGATTCTCAAGGCGCATCGCTTTGCTCGCCATCGTTCTGCCGACGACAGCGAACTCTCCGTCCACGAAACATTCCCTCTGCTTAAAGCCATGAGCGAGCTCAAGCTCGGCGCGGCCTCGGTAGACCTGGGCAAGCTGGCCTACAAATTCCGCAAGGAAGGCGCTGGCCGCACCGCCGAGCAGTTCGTGCGTGAAGAAATGGCCGATGTGGTTGGCCAGCAGAACGCCGCCGCCCGCAAAGGCACCGACGTTGTGCTGTACGGCTTCGGTCGTATCGGCCGCCTGCTGGCGCGCATCCTGATCGAAAAAACCGGTGGCGGCGACGGCCTGCGCCTGCGTGCCATCGTGGTGCGCAAAGGCGCCGAGAACGACCTGACCAAACGCGCCAGCCTGCTGCGCCGCGATTCGGTACACGGCCCGTTCAACGGCACCATCGTCATCGACGAAGAAAACAGCACCATCACCGCCAACGGTAACCTGATCCAGGTGATCTACGCGAAGAACCCGGCTGAGGTGGACTACACCCAGTACGGCATCAAGGACGCCCTGCTGGTGGACAACACCGGCGTATGGCGTGATGCCGAAGGCCTGGGCCAGCACCTGGCCTGCCCGGGTATCGACCGCGTTGTCCTGACCGCACCGGGCAAGGGCAAGCTGAAGAACATCGTGCATGGCATCAACCATGGCGAAATCACCGCTGACGACAAGATCGTGTCCGCCGCTTCCTGCACCACCAACGCCATCGTGCCGGTGCTGAAGGCTGTGAATGACAAGTTCGGCATCGTTAACGGCCACGTTGAAACCGTTCACTCGTACACCAACGACCAGAACCTGATCGACAACTTCCACAAGGGCGATCGCCGTGGCCGTAGCGCCGCGTTGAACATGGTGATCACCGAGACCGGTGCGGCCACCGCTGCTGCCAAGGCCCTGCCTGAGCTGGCCGGCAAGCTGACCGGTAACGCGATCCGTGTTCCGACGCCAAACGTGTCGATGGCCATTCTCAACCTCAACCTTGAGAAAGCCGCCACCCGTGAAGAGATGAACGAGTACCTGCGCTACATGGCGTTGCACTCCGATCTGCACAAGCAAATCGACTACGTCAACTCGCAGGAAGTGGTCTCCACCGACTTCGTGGGCTCGCGCCACGCCGGTGTGGTGGACGCGGAAGCGACCATTACCCAGGACAACCGCGTTGTGCTGTACGTGTGGTACGACAACGAGTTCGGCTACAGCTGCCAGGTGGTTCGCGTGATGGAAGACATGGCCGGGGTCAACCCGCCTGCGTTCCCGCGCTAAGCATTAGCGGTTAATAAAAAAAGCCCCGACTGGTTCGGGGTTTTTTTATGCCTGTGGGGTTTTGGGTGACTGATAGGGCCTCATCGGGGGCTTGCCCTCGATGAGGACGGTGCAGCCAACTCAGTTCAGCAGCTTGCCACGCAATTCATCAGACAACCCCTTAGGCGCCAACCAAATACCCATATAGGTCCTGGCCAGTTCATCGCTACGACTGCTAAACACCACCTCACCATTAATCTCCAGATTCAACCCACGCCCCGGACGAAAATCCAGTGCATACCGATCACCGCTATGGATATTACGAAAGCTGGCATGCAGCTTTTCAATCTCGGGCTTCAATCGGCCTTTGGCCTGCTGGCGCTCCAGCGTCGCGGTGGCAGCCTTGATCACATCACTGCGGTCGATGTCGCGAAAGTAATACAACGCCAGGCGCACGGCTTTTTGCTGACTCCAGGCCTGCCTTGCACTCAACTCCTGCGGGGCATACAGCGCAGCCGCGTACACATCCGCCCAAAGATAAGTGAGCACTGCCTGGTTTTTCAGCACCAGTCCCTCTGCTTGCGCCGCAAAGCCGGCTTGCTTGAGACGCTCCGCATCACTGGCGTGAGCGGTCAGCGAGAGCATCATCACCAAACAGATAAGTAGTTGTCGCATAATGGCCCACCCCTGAAATCAGCGCTGATTTGCGTGCTGTAGTATGGCAAGACTGGCCTACGACGCGACCAAGGGTTAATGTGCGCGGCGTTGAGCCTTATATAGACTGTGCCCCGGTTCACACACTTGAGCCAAATTGTCCTTCATGACCGCTGGCCGCGGCATGATTTAGCCAGGCGTCCAACCGTACGCCTGGCCTGTTCTGAGGAGTACGCATGGCTGTCTACAACTACGACGTGGTGGTACTGGGTTCCGGCCCGGCTGGAGAAGGTGCGGCGATGAACGCCGCGAAGGCAGGGCGCAAGGTGGCGATGGTCGATAGCCGTCGCCAGGTCGGCGGTAACTGCACCCACCTGGGTACCATCCCGTCCAAGGCCTTGCGTCACTCGGTCCGCCAGATCATGCAGTTCAACACCAACCCGATGTTCCGGGCGATTGGTGAGCCGCGCTGGTTCTCGTTCCCGGACGTGCTGAAAAGCGCCGAGAAAGTCATTTCCAAACAAGTCGCCTCGCGTACCGGCTACTACGCCCGTAACCGCGTCGACCTGTTCTTCGGCACCGGCAGCTTCGCCGACGAGCAAACCATTGAAGTGGTGTGCCCCAACGGCGTGGTTGAGAAGCTGGTGGCCAAGCACATCATCATCGCCACCGGTTCGCGCCCGTATCGCCCGGCGGATATCGATTTCCACCACCCGCGTATCTACGATAGCGACACCATCCTGAGCCTGGGCCACACCCCGCGCAAACTGATTATCTATGGCGCCGGCGTGATCGGTTGCGAATACGCCTCGATCTTCAGCGGCCTGGGTGTGCTGGTGGAGCTGGTGGATAACCGCGACCAGCTGCTGAGCTTCCTCGACTCGGAAATTTCCCAGGCGTTGAGCTACCACTTCAGCAACAACAACATCACCGTGCGCCACAACGAAGAGTACGAGCGCGTCGAAGGCCTGGACAACGGGGTGATCCTGCACCTTAAGTCCGGCAAGAAAATCAAGGCCGACGCCTTGCTGTGGTGCAACGGACGTACCGGCAACACCGACAAGCTGGGCATGGAAAACATCGGGGTCAAGGTCAACAGCCGTGGCCAGATCGAAGTGGATGAGAACTACCAGACCTGCGTGCCAAACATCTACGGAGCCGGTGACGTGATCGGCTGGCCAAGCCTGGCCAGTGCCGCCCATGACCAGGGCCGTTCGGCGGCGGGCAGCATCGTCGATAATGGCAGCTGGCGTTATGTGAACGACGTGCCGACCGGGATCTACACCATTCCCGAGATCAGCTCGATCGGCAAGAACGAGCACGAACTGACCAAGGCCAAGGTGCCTTACGAAGTGGGCAAGGCGTTCTTCAAGAGCATGGCGCGTGCACAGATCGCCGGCGAGCCCCAGGGCATGCTGAAGATCCTGTTCCATCGTGAAACCCTGGAAGTCCTCGGCGTGCACTGCTTCGGCTACCAGGCCTCGGAGATCGTGCACATCGGCCAGGCGATCATGAACCAGCCGGGTGAACTCAATACGCTCAAGTATTTTGTGAACACCACGTTCAACTACCCGACCATGGCTGAAGCCTATCGGGTAGCGGCCTACGACGGCCTCAACCGGCTTTTTTGAGCGGCTCCGGCCGGTGGCCTGAGCCGGCCGGGGAGACCGATTTCAGTAATTCCCGAGGGTGGCAGTGGCCAAACCGGGAAAGTCTGTAATCAGGCTATCTACGCCGAAGTCGGCGAGCCTGCGCATCAGCGCGGGTTCGTTGACTGTCCACACGGACACGTGCAAACCCTGGCGCTGGGCTTTCTCCAGACGCTCGGGGGTGCACAGCGTCCAGTTCAACGCCAAGTATTCACAGCCATAGTTCTGCGCGACCTTCAACGGGTCGAGCCAGGCGTATTCGGCGACCAGGCCGCGTGACAGGTCCGGGGTGAGTTCAACCGCTGCTTTCAATACTTCCCGCGAGCTTGAGGTCACGGTGACCTTGTCCATCAGGCCGTGCCTTACGGCCATCTCCCGGATCGCCAGCACGGTGGTTGCGGCGCGGGTGCGCGAAGCGCTTTTGACTTCCAGTTGCCAGTGATCGAAGTCGCACTTTTCGAACAGCTCTTCCAGACGCGGGATCGGGCACGGCTTGACCCAGCCCGGGCCGCCTTTGCGCGCGTCCATCTTTACCAGGTCCGCCGCCGAATACTCGACGACTTTGCCGCGCCGGTCAGCGGTGCGCTTGAGGGTCGGGTCGTGGATGACCATCAACTCGCCGTCCATGGACAGGTGCAAGTCCAGTTCGCAACGGCGTACGCCGTGCTTGAGGCACTCCTGAAAGCTGGTCAGGGTGTTTTCCGGTGCTTCGCCTTTGGCACCGCGGTGGCCATAAATCAGGGTCACAGTTGCTCCTTTGCGCCAGGTCGTCCGGCGGTGTGAATACGTAGTCAGAGGTCGTCGCTTTGTTCACGCGCCAGGCGGCGCTCCTGGGCTTGTTTTTGCAGGATGTAGCGCGCGAGCAATTGGCGTTGGGCGTCGGTCATGGATTCGAACTCGGTGCCAACGTCAAAGCCATCGCCCTTGGGGTCGCAATGGGTGACGCGCGCGCGCAGCAGCAGGCCGAGCGCCTGGGGCATCAGCACCAGCTTGACCGCCAGGTGTGCGCCGGCCGGCAGGGGCGTGGGGTGCTGGAAGTCGATGCCGCCTTCGGAAATGATCACCGGCTGCGGCGCGCCGACCTCGTCCAGCAGGCCGCGCGCCATGATCTGGCTGAGCAGGTCCACGCGTTTGTTCTGCACACGCAGGAAGGCGGCGAGGGTGCGATCCTTCTCGCTGAGCTGGCGCAACAGGTGCTGGGCTTCGAATTCGCTCAGGTGCAATTCACTGAGCAGATTGAACAGCGGGGAATCATCCAGCAACACTTCCTTGCTCGCCGCTTCGGGGGCAGACAGGCTTTTGATTTGAAGTGCGATCATGTCGTCGATACGGTAGTATTCGCGGCGTTCTTCTTCATCTAATGTCGACATGGCGAACCCCAGGTAACGGTAATGGTCTGAGTGTAAAGCTGCTTACCAGACCCCGCCACCGGGACGTCTTCTTTTCCTCCGAACAAGCCCCGACATGTTCAGACCTCTCTTCGTATTTATCGGCACGCGTTATACCCGTGCAAAGCGTCGCAATCATTTTGTGTCGTTCATTTCCTTGACCTCGATGATCGGGCTCGCCTTGGGCGTGGTCGTGATGATTGTGGTGCTGTCGGTGATGAACGGCTTCGATCATGAGATGCGCACCCGTGTGCTGGGCATGGTGCCCCACGCGACCATCGAGGGCGATGCGCCGATCAGCGACTGGCAAAGCCTGGCCGCCAAGGTCAAGCAGAACCCCAAGGTGGTGGCCGTAGCGCCCTTCACCCAGATGCAGGGGCTGCTGACCAACGACGGCAAGGTTCAGAAGATCCTGCTCAATGCCATCGACCCGGCCCAGGAACGCAACGTCTCGATCATCGACAAGTTCATGCTGCAGGGCAAACTTGACGATCTGGCGCCCGGCAGTTTCGGCATCGTGATCGGCGACAAGGCCGCGGCCAAGCTCGGTGTGGGCCTCGGCGACAAGCTGACCTTCGTCGCGCCGGAAGTCACCGTAACCCCGGCCGGCATGTTCCCGCGCATGAAGCGCTTCACCGTGGTCGGCACCTTCCACGTCGGCGCTGGGGAGATCGACGGTTACCTCGGCCTGACCAACCTCACCGACCTGGCCCGCCTGCATCGCTGGCAGCCGGACCAGGTGCAGGGCTTGCGCCTCAAGTTCAACGACCTGTTCGACGCGCCGCGCGGCGCCTGGGAAATCGCCCAGCACCTGGGTGAATCCCAGTATTACGCCCGCGACTGGACTCGCACCCACGGCAACCTGTACCAGGCCATCCGCATGGAAAAAGCCATGATCGGCCTGCTGTTACTGCTGATCGTCGCCGTGGCCGCCTTCAATATCATCTCCACCCTGGTGATGGTGGTGAACGACAAGAAGGGCGACATCGCCATCCTGCGTACCCTGGGCGCCACACCGGGGCAGATCATGGCGATCTTCATGGTGCAGGGCACCGTGATCGGCGTGGTCGGCACCTTGATCGGCACCGCCGTCGGCATCCTGGCCGCGTTGAATGTCAGCGCCGCCATCGCCGCGCTGGAGAAAGTCCTCGGGCACAAGTTCCTCAACGCCGACGTCTACTTCATCGATTACCTGCCGTCCCAGGTGCAAGCCCAGGACGTGTTGATGGTGGGCGGCGCTGCGTTGGTATTGAGTTTCCTTGCCACCCTGTATCCAGCCTGGCGCGCGGCACGTACCCAGCCAGCACAGGCCTTACGTTATGAGTGAATCGGGCATGAGTGAAAAAGCAATCCTGAGCTGCCGCAACCTGGGCAAATCCTACGAGGAAGGCCCGGAATCCGTGGTGGTGCTGTCCAACCTGCAACTTGAACTGCACCCTGGCGAACGCGTAGCCATCGTCGGCAGTTCCGGCTCCGGCAAAAGTACCTTGCTGAACCTGCTGGGCGGCCTCGACACGCCGTCCCAGGGCAGCGTATGGCTGGCCGGCGAAGAACTCTCGGCCCTCGGCGAAAAGGCCCGTGGCCAGTTGCGCAACCGTTCGTTGGGTTTTGTGTACCAGTTCCATCACCTGCTGCCGGAATTCACCGCGCTGGAAAACGTGTGCATGCCGCTGCTGATCGGCAAGACCGCGATCCCGGAAGCACGCCAGCGCGCCAAGGCCTTGCTGGAACGCGTCGGCCTCGGCCATCGCCTGGAGCACAAGCCGGCCGAGCTGTCCGGCGGCGAGCGCCAGCGTGTGGCGATTGCCCGTGCCCTGGTGAACAACCCGGGCCTGGTGATGCTCGACGAGCCGACCGGCAACCTCGACTCCCACACCGCCCAGGGCATCAAGGACTTGATGCTGGAACTGAGCACCCAGATGCGCACCGCGTTCCTGGTAGTGACCCATGACATGAGCATGGCCCGCCAGATGGACCGCGTGTTGCACCTGCAGGAAGGTCATCTGGTCGCCATCTGACCCGTTTCAAGCCCGGCGCCTGGCGTCGGGCTTTTTAATTTTTTCAACGGTGCCCGCGAATGTTCAGACCGTTATCGATTTTCATCGGCACGCGCTATACCCGCGCCAAGCGCCGCAACCGTTTTGTTTCGTTTATCTCGATGACCTCGATGATCGGCCTCGCCCTGGGCGTGCTGGCGATGATCGTGGTGTTGTCGGTGATGAACGGCTTCCAGCGCGAAATGAGCTCGCGCATCCTCGGCATGGTGCCCCACGCCACCATCGTCGGCGTCAACCCGATTGATGATTGGCAGCCAGTGGCTGCGGCGGCGATGAAGAACCCGGAAGTCACCGCCGCCGTACCGTTCACGCAGATGGATGGCATGTTTTCCTACAAGGGCGCGATGCAGCCGATCGAGATCAGCGGCGTCGACCCGGCCCAGGAAGGTAAGGTGTCGATCGTGGCCCAGCACATCGTGCGCGGCAAACTGGATGACTTGAAACCGGGTGAATTCGGCGTGGTGGTGGGGGATATCACTGCGCGGCGTTTCCGCCTGAATGTGGGCGACAAGCTCACCCTGATCGTCCCGGAAATCAGCACCGCGCCGGGTGGAATCACCCCGCGCATGCAGCGTTTGAACGTGGTCGGTATTTTCAAGGTCGGCGCCGAGCTGGATGGCTCCATGGCCCTGATCCACATGGCTGACGCCGCCGAGATCCAGCATTGGCAGCCGAACCAGGTGCAAAGCGTGCGCCTGGCGGTGAAGGACTTGTACGCGGCGCCCAAGGTGTCGACCGACATCGCCGGCAGCCTGGGCACGGCCTACAAGGCTGACGACTGGACCCACACCCAAGGCAGTCTGTTCAGCGCGATGAAGATGGAAAAGACCATGATCGGCTTGTTGCTGCTGATGATTGTCGCCGTGGCGGCGTTCAACATCATCGCCACATTGATCATGGTGGTGAACGACAAGGGTGCGGACATTGCGATTTTGCGCACCATCGGCGCCACGCCCCGGCAGATCATGGCGATCTTCATGGTGCAGGGCACGGTGATCGGCATCGTTGGCACCTTGATCGGCGGCGTGCTCGGCGTGATTGCGGCGCTGAACGTGAGTGAGCTGGTGGGCTGGCTGGAGCGGGTGACCGGGCAGCATATCTTCAGTTCGGATGTGTATTTCGTCAGCAACCTGCCTTCGGAACTGCAAGGTGGGGATGTGCTGCTGATTTGCACGGCGGGGTTTGTGTTGAGCTTTTTGGCGACGCTGTATCCGGCGTATCGGGCGGCGAAGATTGAGCCGGCGCATGCGCTGAGGTATTCGTAAGGCTTTAGACCGCTATCGGGGGCAAGCCCCCTCCCACATTTTGACCGTATTCCAAAGGATGTACTCGGTCGAATGTGGGAGGGGGCTTGCCCCCGATGGGGCCGGCCCAGTCAGCATCAATCCCCCATTGGCAACTCAATCACAAACCGCGTCCACCCCGCCCCAGACTCACAAAAAATCCTCCCCCCATGCGCCCGCACAATCGACTGGGTAATCGCCAGCCCCAGCCCTGCATGCTCGCTGCTGCCTTCACGGCGCGCCGGGTCGGCGCGGTAGAAGCGGTCAAACAGCCTCGGTAGTACGCTCGCCGGAATGCCTTCTCCGGTGTTTTCAACCGTGAGTGTCACGCCATCCCCCATTCGCACCCGCACTGCGCCGCCCGCTGGCGTAAACCGCAACGCGTTATCCAACAGGTTCGACAGCGCCCGACGCAACATGCCGCGATCGCCCGACACATGGGCGGTGCCTTCGCGAACCAGGCTGACTTGAGCGTCCTCGGCCAGCAACGCAAAGAACTCCAGCAACGCATCCACTTCATCAGCCAGCGCCAAAGGCTCGCGCTTGGGCATGAGCAAACCATGATCGGCCTTGGCCAGGTACAACATATCGTTGACCAACTGCGCCATCCATTGCAGTTCTTCGAGATTGCTGTGCAGCGCCTCGCGGTATTCCTCCAGCGGGCGCGGCTGGGTGAGGATCACTTGAGTCTGGGTCAGCAGGTTGGACAGCGGCGTGCGCAGTTCATGGGCAATATCGGCGGAGAACGCCGACAGGCGCTGGAAGGCGTCGTCCAGCCGGCCGAGCATGGCGTTGAAGGCCTGGGCCAGTTCTGCCAGTTCGGCCGGCATCTGTTGCTGGGGCAGGCGCTGGGTCAGGGAATGGGCCGAGACGCCGGCAGCCACTTCGCCCATGCGCCGCAGCGGCCGCAGCCCACTGCGCGCAGCCCAGGCGCCCAGCAGCGCGGTGGCCAGGGCCGAGAGGCCGACCGTAAGCCAGATCAAGTGCTGCATGCGCTGCAGGAAGTGCTGGTGGTGGGTGATGTCCAGCATCAGGCTCAGTTGCGGCGAACCCGCTTGGCTGGCGACTAATGGCGCGTTGTACACGCGGTAATCGGTGCCGGCGTTTTGCAGGCTGTGCAGGCCGGGCGCTGTGGGTAGGCTGACGTTGGGCGCTGTGTCCAGCCAGCGCTCGCCGGCGGCGGTGATGCGCAGGGCGAGGTCGGGTTGGCGGTCGATTTCGGCGCGCAGTTGCGCTTCGCGCTGGGCGAAGGCCTGATGCGAGTCAACACCCTGCAAAGTACTGCGCAGCGCCATGAGTTTGTTGTCGAGCTGTTGCTGGTCCAGCTCGATAAAGTGCGCCTCGCTGGCCTGGTTGAACAGCACACCAGCGAGCAGCGAGACCACGGCGGTACAGGCGGCAAACAGCAGCGCAAGTCGGCTGGCCAGGGATAGGCGCTGGATCAATTGCAGCGCTCCTCCAACACATAACCCATGCCGCGCACGGTGTGGATCAGCTTGGTGGGGAAGTTGTCGTCGACTTTCAGGCGCAGGCGGCGGATCGCGACTTCGATGATGTTGGTGTCGCTGTCGAAATTCATGTCCCACACCTGGGAGGCGATCAGCGATTTGGGCAGCACTTCGCCCTGGCGGCGCAGCAGCAGTTCCAGCAGGGAGAACTCCTTGGCGGTGAGGTCGAGGCGCTGGCCGTCGCGTTCGACGCGGCGGCGAATCAGGTCCAGGCGCAGGTCGGCCAGTTGCAGTGCGGTTTCCTGCGGCGTGCTGGTGCCACGGCGTAAGAGGCTGCGCACCCGGGCCAGCAGTTCGGAAAAGGCGAAGGGCTTGACCAGGTAGTCGTCGGCGCCCAGCTCAAGGCCATGCACGCGGTCTTCCACGGCGTCGCGGGCGGTCAGGAACAGCACCGGGATCTCCAGGCCAGCGTCGCGCACGGCTTGCAGAATCTGCCAGCCGTCGCGGCCGGGCAGCATCACATCGAGGATCAGCAGGTCATAGTCGCCGGTTAGCGCCAGGTGCTGGCCGCTGGTGCCGTCGGCCACCAATTCGGTGGTAAACCCCGCCTCGGCCAGGCCTTGGCGCAGGTAGTGACCGGTTTTGGGTTGGTCTTCGACGATCAGCAGTTTCATGGGCAACTCTTGGCAGCGGGTAACGATGGGCTTTATACCGTGGGTACGCGGCTTGGGGCGCAACCTGACAAAGTTGTAATCTAGCAGTCAGCTGGCTGGCAGCGGCGCCATCTTAGAGTGCTGCCCCAGCGTGTTACACATTTTTGGAGAAGAGCGATGGCGTTGCGTACACCCCTGTTGTTGGCGGGCTGCCTGCTGGCGTTGAGTTTCAATGCGTTGGCCGATTCGGCCCACACCTATGCATTCGGCCAGCCGGCTGCGGCGAGCAAGGCCACGCGTACCGTGGAAGTAACCTTGCAGGACATTTCCTTTTCGCCCAAGGCCATCGACGTTAAAGCCGGTGAGACGGTGCGCTTTGTACTGGTCAACAAAGGCCAACTGTTGCACGAATTCAACCTGGGCGACGCGGCGATGCATGCCGAACACCAGAAGGAAATGCTACAGATGCAGGCCAGCGGCACGCTCACCGCGACCGGCGTGGGCAAGATGGACCACAGCGCCATGGGGCATGGCGACATGGGCGGCATGAAGCATGACGATCCCAACAGCGTCCTGGTGGAGCCGGGCAAGACCGCCGAACTGACCTGGACCTTCACCAAGGCCACGGGGCTGGAGTTTGCCTGCAACCTGCCCGGGCATTACCAGGCGGGCATGGTCGGCAAGCTGACCGTTGAGTAAGGTGTTTTTTAAGAGCGGGAGCAAAGGCTGGTAGACTGGCGCGGTTTATTTAGCCAGGTTTCCGCCATGCATCCCGCAGCCGAACATTCGCCGCTGGGCAAGTCCAGTGAATACATCTCCACTTACACGCCATCGTTGCTGTTCCCGATTCCACGCGCCGCCAAGTGGGCCGAGCTGGGCCTGAGCGCCGAGACCCTGCCTTACAAGGGCGTGGATTTCTGGAACTGCTTCGAGTTGTCCTGGCTGCTGCCGTCGGGCAAGCCGGTGGTGGCCATCGGTGAATTCAGCATCCCGGCCGATTCGCCGAACATCATCGAATCCAAGTCGTTCAAGCTGTACCTCAACTCGCTGAACCAGACCGCGTTCGCCGATACCCCTAGCCTGGAAGCGACCCTGCGCACCGATCTCAGTGCGGCCGCCGGCAAGCCGGTGAGCGTGCGCATCCGCAGCCTGGCCGAGGTTGAGGCCGAAGGTGTGCTGGCGTTGCCGGGCGTGTGCATCGATGACCTGGATATCAGCGTCAGCAACTACGCGCATCCGCGCCCGGAGCTGCTGCGTTGCGACGCTTCACGCATCGTCGAGGAGAGCGTGCACAGCCATCTGCTCAAATCCAACTGCCCGGTCACCAGCCAGCCCGATTGGGGCAGCGTGGCGGTGGAATACCGCGGTTCGGCGCTGGACCATGCCAGTCTGCTGGAATACCTGGTGAGCTTTCGCCAGCATTCGGACTTCCATGAGCAGTGTGTGGAGCGCATCTTCCTGGACTTGCAGCGTTTGCTGAAGCCGGAGAAGTTGACGGTGTATGCGCGGTATGTGCGACGGGGTGGGTTGGATATCAACCCGTATCGCAGTACTGAGGATGTGGCGTTCCAGAATCTGCGTCTGGCTCGTCAGTAAACATCACCAAGAACCAAATGTGGGAGGGGGCTTGCCCCCGATAGCGGAGTGTCAGTCACAGTATGTGTGTCTGACCCACTGCCATCGGGGGCAAGCCCCCTCCCACATTTGGTTCTGGGTTCGGTCAGATGCCGATATTGCCCAAAGTGATCACAATATTGCGCAGCGTCCCGGCAATCCCCGGGTGATCCAACTCAAAGCCTTCCACCGCCCGGTTCACATCGTCGGCGATGCTTGGGGTTTGGGTGGCCGGTTCCAGTTCAAGTTGCACTTCGAATTTGGCAATCAACTCTTCCAGCGCTTCACGCTTTTCTTCCGGCAGCGGAGGTTGCTGTTCCAACTGCCCGCGCAGGATCTCGACCTGTTCTTCCAACTTTTTGCGATCAGGCATGACGTTCTTCCTTTTATCGATAGGCACTGGCATAGACCACGGCACGCCGAGAAAGGTCTACGGGCTGACCTGTAGATTAATCCACCGGCGCCGAGTGTGCATGATCTCGATCAGGGCTTCTCGCCTTTGAGCTGGCGCAGGCTGATGTCGGCCAGGCAGCTGCCGAGTTCGCCCAGGTGATCGATCACCGAGTGCACGCCCAGCCCGTACAGTGCCACCGTGGCCTTGCCGCGCTTGTATTCGCGCTCCTGTTCGCTCAGCGCTTGCCATTGCTCGGGGGCCAGGCCGCACAGCGAGCCGCAGGAGGCCAGGCCGATGGTCCACAACCCCGCATTTAGCCCTGATTGCAGCAAGCGTGGTTCGCCGCTGACCAGCACGCAGCCTTCCAGGCGTTCGATGTTCAGTTCCATCAAGGCTTGCCAGCAGGCGTGGGGCGCCGGCCAGCGGATCGAGGCGGGGGCGGCAGCCTTGAGCCAGTCGGGGAGTGCGGCGGCCAGCGGGGTGGTCACCGAGGCGGGGAGTTCATCCAGCCAGGCGCAGGGCACGCCCTGGTCCTTGAGGCTGCGCAGGATTTTCAGCGCGCCTGGCGTGGCCTGGGAGTCGGGGGAGGGAGTGTCGGTGCGGGCCCGGGAACCAAAGTCCACCAGGCAGCCACTCAGTCCGAACAGAACAGCAGTCAAGGCGGGCGCGCTGGCGTTGGCAATCTCGGCGTGGGGCATGTCGACTTCCCTGAAATAGCTTTGACGCTATCGGTGCGGGATGACAAATCGATGACAGGACTGTGAAAGCGGCGGTAATTGTAGGAATTTTGTATGTTTGGCGTATGACGTTTCTCGCATGCTGCCTAATTCCACACTTCCGTCATATACTGCCAACCTTATTCAGGGCATAGCGCCCATGACAGACCATTCAAGGAGCAAAAGCTATGCGCTGGAGCCATTACTTCGCTCAGCTGTCGGTGTGTGCCACCGTCCTGCTGGCCCCGTTCGCTGCCCAGGCTGCATCGGAAGATGACCCGTGGGAAAGCGTCAACCGTCCGATCTTCACCTTCAACGACACCGTTGATACCTACGCCCTCAAACCATTGGCCCAAGGCTATCAGTTCGTGACCCCGCAATTCGTGCAGGATGGCGTTCATAACTTCTTCCGCAACATCGGCGATGTCGGCAACTTGGCCAACAACGTGCTGCAGCTCAAGCCCCACAATGCCGGTGTCGACACCGCCCGTTTGCTGGTTAACACCACGTTCGGCGTGCTGGGCTTTATCGATGTCGGCACCAAAATGGGGCTGCAGCGCAGTGACGAAGACTTCGGTCAGACCCTTGGCTACTGGGGCGTCGGCAGTGGTCCATACGTGATGATTCCCCTGCTGGGCCCGAGCACGCTGCGTGATGCGCCGTCCAAATATGTGGACAGTTACACCCAGCCTTACCGCTATATGGATGATGTGTCCCTGCGCAACAGCGTGATGGGCCTTGGCATCGTCGACACCCGTGCCAGCCTGCTCGACAGCGAGAAGCTGATCACCGGTGACAAGTACACCTTTATCCGCAATGCCTACCTGCAGAACCGCGAGTTCAAGGTCAAGGATGGCAAGGTCGTCGACGACTTTTAAGCCGTGACACTTTGAAATGAAAAAAGGCGACCCTGACGGTCGCCTTTTTCATGCGCGGGTTTCAGCGCATTTTCAGGATCTTGAGGCCCAAGTGCTGGTCTGCACCGGTGGTCTTGGTCCAGATCACTTCGGTGTCCGCTTCCAGCCCCTTGAGGGCGGCGTGCTCCGAATCGATGCGCACGGTCAGTCGATCACCCACCTGGAACTGGCGCGGTGCCTGTACCTGCATCCCGGAGCTGGAAAGGTCCACGCACACCCCGGCAATCTCCTGGCCCGCGTGGATCAGCGACACATCGGCATCCACTCGCATGCGGATGAAATCGCGTTTTTCGGCGTAGTCGCGCTCGTGTTCGCTCATAGGTTCCATCCTTACTTTGTGTTGTGGTCGTGGCTGTTCTTATAACTCCCAGTGATTTGCGGTGTAAAGACGCCCGGCGACCATCGGCATGAGCTTGAAACCCCTGGCGGATGGGAGTACCGTCTGCGCCTTAGAAGGGCACCTCTGCTTTACCGTTGTGCGTGGGTAAAAACCCCGTGCTTTGTAGGACAGAGAGGCTAGAAAGCGAATCCAGTACGTGAGCCCGGCCATTGTCGAGCCACCTACGCCAACCTAATTCTGGCGCCGTTTGCCCACATGCAAAAAACCAGTGCCACGCTGCTGATAATCGATGACGACGAAGTAGTGCGCGCGAGCCTCGCGGCCTATTTGGAAGACAGTGGCTTCAGCGTCCTGCAGGCCAGCAATGGCCAACAGGGTCTCCAGGTGTTCGAGCGCGACCAGCCCGACCTCGTGATCTGCGACCTGCGCATGCCCCAGATGGGCGGCTTGGAACTGATTCGTCAGGTAACCGAGCGCGCGCCGCAGACGCCGGTGATTGTCGTGTCCGGTGCCGGTGTGATGAACGATGCCGTCGAGGCCCTGCGCCTGGGCGCCGCCGATTACCTGATCAAACCCCTGGAAGACCTGGCGGTGCTGGAGCACTCGGTGCGCCGTGCCCTGGATCGTGCACGCCTGCTGGTAGAAAATCAGCGTTACCGCGAAAAGCTCGAAACCGCCAACCGCGAACTCGAAGCCAGCCTGAACCTGCTCCAGGAAGACCAGAACGCTGGTCGCCAGGTGCAGATGAACATGCTGCCGGTCAGCCCGTGGAGCATCGCCGAGTTCAAGTTTGCGCACCAGATCATCCCGTCGTTGTACTTGTCGGGTGATTTTGTCGACTACTTCCGCGTTGATGAGCGGCGCGTCGCGTTCTACCTGGCCGATGTCTCCGGCCATGGCGCTTCCTCTGCTTTTGTCACCGTGTTGTTGAAGTTCATGACCACACGCCTGTTGTTCGAATCCAAACGCAATGGCACCTTGCCGGAGTTCACTCCCTCCGAGGTGCTGGGCCACATCAATCGAGGCCTGATCAGCTGCAAGCTGGGCAAGCACGTGACGATGGTCGGCGGCGTGATTGATGAAGAAACCGGTCTTTTGACCTACAGCATTGGCGGCCACCTGCCGATGCCGGTTTTGTACACTCCTGACAGTGTGCGCTACCTGGAGGGGCGTGGTCTGCCCGTGGGCTTGTTCAACGAAGCCACCTACGAAGACCACATTCTGGAGTTGCCACCGACCTTCAGCCTTACGCTGATGTCCGACGGCATCCTGGACCTTCTTCCAGAGCCTACACTCAAAGAGAAAGAAGCCGCCTTGCCTCAAAAGGTCAAGTCGGCGGGCGGCAGCCTGGATGGCCTGCGGCAGGTTTTTGGATTGGCCACGCTAGGGGAGATGCCGGATGATATCGCCCTATTGGTGTTGAGCAGGAATCTTTGATGAGTACCGGAAGAATCCAATTCGCCGAGCAAGACGGGACTTTTGTCCTGAAATTCGTCGGTGAAGTGCGCCTGACCTTGTGTTCGGCGCTGGATGCGACGATTGAGCGGATTTTCACGGCGTTGAATTTTTCGGCGATCGTGATCGATCTGACTGAAACCCGCAGCATCGATAGCACCACCCTTGGCCTGCTGGCCAAGTTGTCCATTCTGTCTCGGCAGAAGGTCGGCCTGTTGCCAACGGTCGTCACCACCCACGAAGACATCACCCGTCTGTTGCAATCCATGGGCTTCGACCAGGTGTTCAACATCGTTGACCGCCCGATCCCTTGCCCGGAATGCCTGACCGACCTGCCGTCCCAGGACCAGTCCGAGGAAGTGGTGCGGGTCAAGGTGCTGGAAGCGCACAAGATCCTGATGGGCTTGAACGAGTCCAATCGCGAAGCGTTCCACGACCTCGTCAACGCTCTGGAGCGCCACTGAGCTGTAGTTGAAATACCCTCCAAATGTGGGAGGGGGCTTGAGCTGTGACCTGCTTGAGACCAGCACATAAAAAAGGGCGGTACCCTCACAGGTACCGCCCTTTTTGCTGAGCCCGCTTTACAGCTTGGCAGTCAACAGCGCCTCCAGCTTCTCCTGGTCCCGAGCAAACTGACGAATACCCTCGGCCAGCTTCTCGGTGGCCATCGCATCTTCGTTGGATTCCCAGCGGAACTGCGCTTCACTCAAATGCACGCGGGCCTCACCGGCATGGCCTGGGGACAGCTTGCGCTCCAGCTTGCCGGTATCAGCGGCGAGTTTTTCCAGCAGGTCCGGGCTGATGGTCAGGCGATCGCAACCGGCCAGCTCTTCGATCTGACTGAGGTTACGGAAGCTCGCGCCCATCACCACGGTTTTGTAGCCATTGGCCTTGTAGTAGTTGTAGATGCGCGTTACGGACTGCACGCCCGGATCATCGGCGCCAGTGTAGTCGTTGCCGTTGGCCTTCTTGTACCAGTCGTAGATACGGCCCACGAACGGCGAGATCAGGAACACGCCGGCTTCTGCACAGGCCACGGCCTGGGCGAAGGAGAACAGCAGCGTCAGGTTGGTCTGGATGCCTTCTTTTTCCAGCTTCTCCGCGGCGCGGATGCCTTCCCAGGTGGCGGCGATCTTGATCAGCACGCGGTCGCGGCCAACGCCGGCTTTTTCGTACAGGTCGATCAGACGATGCGCGCGCTTGAGTACGGCGTCGGTGTCGAACGAAAGGCGGGCATCCACCTCGGTGGAGATGCGCCCTGGTACCACTTTCAGGATCTCTTGACCCACTGCCACCGCAAAACGGTCGCTGGCCAGGCCAACATCACCGTTGCAGTCCTGCACGCATTCTTCCAGCAGCTTGGCATAGCCCGGGATAGAGGCAGCCTTGAGCAGCAGGGAAGGGTTGGTGGTGGCGTCTTGCGGCTTGAGCTTGGCGAGGGTGGAAAAGTCGCCGGTATCCGCTACTACGGTGGTGAACTGCTTGAGTTGTTCCAGCTTGGAAGTCATGGGCGTGCTCTGTCCTATGGGTCTGATGACATTACCCGAGCGCCAGCAGGCGCTCAAGGGCGCAAATGCGTTCGATCGTTTGCGAGGGCAACTACCTGAAAACAGCCGTTTGAATCACCGGCCTTGGCGGTAAATAGGAGGGCAAAACGGCCGGCAGGTTCAACCCGAATGACAGTCAGCGCCCTTCCAGCAACGCCCCAGCCTGATCCAGCAATGCAAGTGGGTCTGTGGCCTTGTGAATATCCACCGACAACAACTGCCGAAACTTGCGTGCTCCCGGGAAGCCTGTGCCCAACCCCAGCACATGCCGCGTGATGTGATGCATCGAGCCGCCGCTGGCCAGATGCTCGGCAATATAAGGTCGCAACTGCGCCAGCGCCTCAGCCCGGGTGATCACCGGCTGCGAGGTGCCAAACAACTGCTGGTCCACTTCCGCCAGCAGATACAGATTGTGATAAGCCTCGCGGCCCAGCATCACGCCGTCAAACGCCTGCAAATGCGCATGGCACTGCTCCAGCGTCTTGATCCCGCCGTTGAGAATAATCTCCAGCTCGGCAAAATCCTGCTTCAACTGCGCTGCCACGTCATAACGCAACGGTGGAATGTCGCGATTCTCCTTGGGCGACAACCCCTCCAGAATCGCAATCCGCGCATGCACGGTAAAACTGGTGCAGCCCGCGTCCTTCACCGTCCCGACGAAATCACACAGCTCGGCATAACTGTCCCGGCCATTGATGCCGATACGATGCTTGACCGTCACCGGAATCGACACCGCATCGCGCATCGCCTTCACGCAATCGGCCACCAGCGCCGGGTGCGCCATCAGGATCGCGCCGATCATATTGTTCTGCACCCGATCGCTCGGGCAGCCGACGTTCAGGTTCACCTCGTCATACCCCGCCGCCTCGGCCATCCGCGCGCACGCGGCCAAATCTGCCGGCACACTACCACCCAACTGCAACGCAAGCGGGTGCTCGGCCTCGTTGTGGCGCAGGAAGCGGTCGTGGTCGCCATGGAGGATAGCGCCGGTGGTGACCATCTCGGTGTAGAGCAGGGCGTGTTTGGACAGCAGGCGTAGGAAGAACCGGCAGTGGCGGTCGGTCCAGTCCATCATAGGTGCAACGCTAAAGCGCCGAGACAGTGCGGGGCTTGATTCTGCTGGGCTAAAGCTCTGTTTATCTAGCATTTTACTCAACGTGTTCTGGGCGAGTTTTAGGGCGTTTTCAGGCGTTTTTTAAGGCTCGGTGGTACGATGTACCACTTCAAAACTGACGCGTACCACTTTCGATATGGCGACTATCAGGGCAAGAAAACTGGCGGATGGGACTGTGAGCTACACGGCTCAAATCCGCATCAAACGCGACGGAGTGCAAGTCTACCAAGAGAGCCAGACCTTCGCCCGGAAACAGGCTGCCCTGGCGTGGACGCGCAAGCGCGAATCGGAGTTGGACGAACCTGGTGCGATCGAGCGGGCCAGCCGGAAGGGCGTCACCGTCAAAGACATGATCGATCAGTACCTGTTGGAAGTGGGAAAGGCCCGGCCGTTGGGCAAAACCAAGAAGGCCACGCTCGAAGCCATCGGCAAGATGGACATCGGCCAACTGAGCGATACCAACGTCACCACCCAATGCCTGGTCGACTTTGCGCTGTTTCGGATGAGCAGCGAGGGCGGCGGTGTCCAGCCGCAAACCGCCGGCAACGACCTGGCGCACCTCGGTGCCGTCCTAGCGATCGCCAAAGACGCATGGGGTTACCAGGTCGACCCGCTCGCCATGGGCGGCGCCCGCCGAGTATTGCGCAAACTGGGCTACAACCTGAAAAGCCGCGAGCGTGACCGCCGGCCGACGTTGGACGAGCTGGCGAAGGTGCTGACGCACTATCAGGCCATGCAGGTGCGGCGCCCGAGCGTCATCAATATGCTCAAGGTCGTGGGCTTTGCCCTGTTCTCCACCCGTCGGCTGGATGAAATTACCCGCATCCGGTGGGCCGACGTCGACGTGCCAGGCCAGCGGGTGCTGGTGCGCGACATGAAAAACCCCGGCCAGAAGATCGGCAACGACGTGTGGTGCTACCTACCGGACGAGGCGTGGCAGATCCTCCAGACCATGCCGAGGGCCGGCGAAGACATCTTCCCCTACAGCCCTGAATCCATCTCCACGTCCTGGGCGAAAGCCTGCAAGTTCTTGACCATCGCGGACCTGCACTTCCACGACCTTCGCCATGAAGGCGTCAGCCGCCTGTTTGAGATGGATTGGGACATCCCGCGAGTGGCGAGTGTGTCCGGCCACCGAGATTGGAATTCTATGCGGCGGTACACCCACCTGCGTGGCAAGGGTGACCGTTATGTGGGTTGGGAATGGCACGAAAAGATACTGAGGGCGCCCGTCCAACTGGGCGCCGCATCAGAGAAGTGGCTCAAACGGCGTGTTTTATCCCGTTGAGCTGGTTGTGTTCCTTCACAGCGGCGGCGCGCTGCAAGTCGAGGTAGGCAGCGAGGTCGGTGAGGTGGATGCCTTTGGCCGATTTCTGGCTCGGTTCCAGGCGTGTAATGGGCAACTTGATCTGACCGCTCATCACCTTGCGCTGGAACATGTCCGGCGTCAGGTGCGTGAAGTAATCTCGGCAAACCAGCTCCAGCGAGATAATCGCCTGGCCGTCGTATTGGGCCATGAGAATTAAGGCTGTGTTCATGGTGATCCCCTCACATCCGTAACGATTGATGAATGAAGGCCAGCAGCGCTTTGTGTTCTGCAGGCTTTGGTCCGTCGCCCTGGATCTCGCAAACAAACCGATGGCGTTTCCGATTGGGCGCAGTCAGCGCCTCAGTCAGACCTGGCAAGACTTCGACGCATTGCTCGTAGGCGTGAGGTCCGCTCCAGCTATCAGCCCTAATCACCTGGCAATCCGTACGGGTCGCATCCGCGCACAGGTAAAGCAAAAGAAATACGGTCATGGTGCGTTCCCTGCGCCGCAGTTCGGGCAGTCGTCGAAACGCTGACGTTCGCTGAGAAAACGCCCGCAGCCTTCGCAGTTAAGCCGGTCGCTGTAGGTGCGGTTGCGCGGGCGCTTGATCGTGGGCAGCTTGAGGCCGACTGAGCGCAGTGCCTGCCTGTGGTCGAGCAGCGCGGCCGGGACCACCGGCCGGGAGCGCTCGACGATGTATCCGCATGGCCAAAGCTCAAAGCCTTGGGCCAGGTAACCAGCGGCATCTGCCGCACCGGGGTGGATGGCGTTATGCAGGTTGGCGGTTGG
Organism: Pseudomonas sp. AC463; assembly: GCF_979253585.1. Lineage (NCBI taxonomy): Bacteria > Pseudomonadati > Pseudomonadota > Gammaproteobacteria > Pseudomonadales > Pseudomonadaceae > Pseudomonas > Pseudomonas sp. AC463. Next base: position 63,127 of record NZ_CEEDDZ010000007.1, read on the forward strand.
GCCTTTGCCGCCGCGCCACACCAGATCATTGCCGTCCCACTCGCGTGCGTAGGCGACATATACGCGGCCGTCTTCGTTGCGGTAGGCCTCGGCCTCTGACTTGGTGAGGTACTGGCAGTCAACGCCGACCTCTGCCCGGGTGCGGACGTACTCCACTGGCCAGGGCAGGTCGGTTTCGCGGCATTCGTACTGCTTGACCGCGGGCTCGCGCTTGAATTGCTCAGCCTCGTTGAGGTTCGAGGTGTAGCCGCCACCCTCTCGCCAGAAAATGGCTCGGCTGCCGACATTGCTGCGGCTGTCCTGCAAGAAGAAGAGGTCAGACATGATCATTGGCCTCCCATGAGCATGCGCGTCAGTGCATTGGGCTTGCCGTCCGGGGTCAGTTTGTTGAGCGGTTTTGTGATGCTACGACCGTTCGTTGCTCGCACGGTGGCAACGCTGCCATCGATCGCTTCTATGACGCCGGTACGAGCACTGAGCTGGTATTGCTGGCCACCACCGCTCATAGCGACGTAGCAGACCTTGTCGCCGACAGCCATCGGGGTTGTGGTAGCCTCTGCGGTGCCGCCTTGGGGTTGATTCACTTGCATGGTGCTTCTCCTTTGGGTGGTCGGTGTCGAGGGGTTGCAGCCCCTCGGCACCACCTTCTTACTGGCATTCGCCGGTTGGGTTTTGCTTCCGCACCAGGTGCAGCAGCAGGTTTTCAAATTCAACGACTTCATCCGTTGCCGACTGCCATTCCAGGACTGCCTGGATCTGTTCCCGGCTGCACTCAAGCACCAGAATTTCTTTGTCGCTTACCGCACGAACCTCCAGGATCGCGACCAGGCCGGCTGGGTCGTATGCTTCGGCGTGAACGATCTTCCCGGACTCGTTAAACCAGTCCTTCAGCTCTTTCAGGTGCCGAAGGCGGTTGGTTTCGCCCTGTTGGCCGTCGCCGGTGATGACTTGTACGTGCATGGTGCTTCTCCTTTGGGTGGTCGGTGTCGAGGGGTTGCAGCCCCATGTGTGGTTGTCAGGCTTCGTCGGCCATATCCTGCTCAATAATCGCGACGACTTCGGCACGGTCCCTCGCATAAGCGAACGGGAGTTCTCCCCCTGGTCGAGTCACGGGGTAGCGCGACTCAGGCAACCGGCACTCGGCGACGGTGTAACCGTTGTCGGTGATCCAGCAGTTCTGCTGCACTTGCCCGTCTCTGTTTCGTTTTACTGCCCATTTCATGGTCATTCCCTCACTGAGTCACCCCAGTAGCTACGTGCTCTTGAACACCCAGCAGCGCACGGTTAATGGTTTATTGAACAAGGCATTGCCGGCGCTTTGAGAGGCGCGGACCGCGCTGTACGTTGACTTGTTGGTTTCCAGCAGCTTTCTGCTGCGGCTCTCCGTCAGCAGGGAACGCAAGGTCTTGAGGTCGGCCAGGTTCTGGCGATGGATGCTGGCTAGCTCGGCGAACTCGTTGAGGTTGATGGCGATCAACTTGGGGTCGGTGCTGTGATTGACCTGCGGGCCATCGCCCAGGCTTTCGAGGTACTCGTAGACTTCCCAGAATTCGGCCACCAGCGGATGGTCGGCGCTGATCGCGGACTGGCGTTCCAAAGCCATGACCGTCAGGGCCTGGTGGGTTGTGATCCGTTGGTTTTCACTCAGCGGGCAAATCAGGCACATGCAGTCCACCAGGGCCATGATCTGGCTGTGGTTCTTTATGATCCGTTCGACGCGTATTTCCTTGAGCTTGCGCAGGTGTTGTTCGTGCACCAGAACCCGTTCGGCAAATTTCGCCATGATCTGGGCTTCGGCACGCACGGCCATCAGCAGGAAATGGCTGAGCTGCTCCACTGGGATCAGGTTGAGATTGTCTGCCGCTGCACGGCTCTCGGTGGTCACGTCCGGGCGTGCAAAGTGGGTTTTGATAATCCGGGTCAGGATCGCTTCAGAGGCGCTGACGTCGGCGTTTTGGCTGATGGCGATGGTCCCTCGAAACGGTGGTTCGTAGGTCTCGTTGCCGCTGGTTTTCATGCCCTTGGTGCCCAGGGTGCCGCCGCCGAAAAAGTCTTTCAGCTCGTCCCAGTCGAAGCCCTTGGCATGCGCTTTGTCCGGCTCATTGCGGTCGCCCTCGATCAGCACTACCGGCATGTTGGATACTTGGCCCATAGCGCGCTGGCGGCCTGCTCGGGTTGATTTAGACGGGTCGAAGCCTTCGTATTCGCGGCCCAGCAATTTCCACAGGAACATCAGCAGCGTGGTTTTACCGGCGCCGGCTTCGCCCGTGACTTCCAGAAATGGAAAGGATTTGTACTGCGCGCGGATCTGCTCGGCGAACAGCGAGCCAAACCAAAAAGCCAGAGCGACAATGCCTTTGGCGCCGAAGCACATCCAGAGCATTGGCAGCCAGTCACTGCGGTAATGCTTGGCATCACGCTGGATATGCATTGCGATCGATTTCTGCAGCGTCTTCAGGCGCAGCTTGCCGAACTCGAAAAAGTCTTCCTTGTTGACCTGGCTGACAATCCCGTTACGCATGGCGAGGTCGCCGAACACGTAGGCGCCGTGTTCCTTGCTGTAGCCCACGTAGTCGATGGTCTCCACGGTTTTCAGGCCGTAGAGCTGGTCTTTCATGATCTTGTCGAGCTGCTGCCCGCTGCCGGTAAACACCGCCCCTGCGGCCATGCTCAGCAGGCGTTTTTTGAACTCGCTGGCGGCGGCAACCTGCCCACCGGTGAATGTGTTTTTAACGCTGCCACCGTCATGCGGGAAGTCCACGCGGAAGTAGTACCAGGACTCGTCTGTCACTTCGTTGCGTTGAAAGTACAGGGCCTGGGGGTAGCAGTTGGCGATTTCGACCACGCCGCCGCACTGGCGTAGAGCCTTGTCTCGGCGTTGTTTGTCGTTGAGCAACTGGTCTTCCTGGCGTTCGGAAGTCTCCAGCGCCTGCATGGCTTTGTTGAATTTTTCAAAGTCCATTTTGAACCAGTAAAGCCGACTCTCGAACCCGAAGAAAAATTCGTGGCGCTCAAAATGGTCGTACATGAGTACGCCTTTCTCTGAGGCGCTTTCAGCCAGGAGCAGGTCGCCGTGATAGCGGGCATTGTCCAAATCCTTTTCGACCTGTTTAGCGCGCTGCTCATCGCCATCGACAAACTGCCAACGCTGGTGCAGGTCGTTCCAGTCGACCTTGCGGCTGTCAGGCTGGGGGATTTGTGCCGCTTCGCAGACATAGCCCAGGGCGCGTGCCTCACGCACCCAGCGCTTGGTGTACCGGTGAGCCCCTGGCTCGTTGTCCAGAGCCCAGATCAGCTTGGGCAGCTTGCCACCGCGTTGGCGAGCAAGTTCCTTCAGTGATTCTTCGGGATAGGCGCCGGATGACATTGCTGAAACCGCCGCTATGCCGTTGTGCACCAATGCGATAGCGTCAAAGATGCCCTCAACAATCCACAGCTCCTTGACGTCCAGCAGCTCAACGCACGGCGGGCACCACCAAACGCCACGCGGGCTGTCGCCGGGTTTGAAACGGGCTTTCATCTTTCCGAAGCGGTGCGGACGGTCAATCAGCCGCTCCCAGTAACCACCTTTATCCAGTGCGAACCGCACTGTGGCGCTACCTTCGTTCAGCTCGGTGGAAAAGTACGAGTCCTGGGTGAACCAGCCCTGAATGACGTCGAAGCGGAAGCCCCGGGCAAATTCCAGATAAGCGCGTGCGGTGGCGTTTGGATGTTGCTCAGTGGCTGGGGCGCGGCTGCTCCAGTCGTTGAACAGATCCTCATAAATTTCTTTGACGTGCCAGGTCTGGCCGCACTTGCCACGACCGCATCGGATGACCCATGGCGCGTCATGGAAAGCGTACAGTTCTTTTTTATTGCAGGCTGGGCATTTGCCTTCCCGCATGTATTGGCCGGCCTTGTGCTTGAAACCGTAATCGGATTTCAGGCGGTCCAGGATGTCGGCGCGCAACTCGTATTCCATTGTCATTGGGGCTTACTTCACTTCGCCGAGGCTATGTTTAAGGGCGCCTATCAGGCTTTTTCGTGCAGCCATCGCAGGGAAGGCCACCAGCAACGAGCCGTGCCGCAAACCCTCGGGGATCATGCGAAAGCGGTCGTCATACCAATGCTCGTTGAACAGCACCGCGTACTGCGCGCGCAGGTCTTTGAGCAGTGCCTCGGCCTGGGCGCGGGGCAGTTTTGCGGTGATGGCGATGTCGATTTCCATGGTCCACCTCGGATTGCGGGCAAAGCTCACCCAAACCCATTGGGATCGGGGCAGGGCGGGGGTTTAAAAGGGAGCGTTACTGAGGGTGTGGCTTGTGTACGGCGTTGCGCTGGTCGAGCATTTTTTGCGGTAGAAAACGAGCCGGGACGGGGAAACGTTGATCCGCCAGAACATCCACCAGGTGCACACGGGTGCTGTCAGCCCCAGTGGCCCAGTCAACGCCTATCCAACGGCGCTTTTTGATCATCTGCAGTTCAGTCCATGCGTTGTGTACAAGCTTTGGCGCCATGAACACAGGCACTTCCAACGCAAGGGTCAGGTGGCGAATGCAGCGATCGAACAGCAAATCGGAATCCACCAGGTGTTCAGCCTCGTGGCGTTGCAGGTAAGCGAAAGCGGCTTGTTGCATGCTGCTGCGGTAGTCATGAGTCTGTTGATCGAGGTTCATCACGCGCGCTCCATTTCCAGTTGGTCCAGCAGATCGGGTTGATCGTTGGCGGTTTTCATTGTCTGGCGGCGAATGACCACGTCTGCGACTGGTAGCTGTACAGCCGGGTTTGGCATGCCGCTGGGGCTTAGTTCGTGGGTCATTTGAAACTCAGCACGCGCCACGAAGCCGCAAGCCTCGTTGGTGCATTGCAAGTAAGCGATACGTAGGAAAATGTGCTGGCCTTCGCTAGTGCGAATGCGCATGCGGCCGTGGCAATGGGGGCAGACCAGTTTGTAGGTACTCACTAGACAGCTCCCTGGCTGTAGAGCTGGATAGTCGCAAACACCTCGGCGTAACGGGCCGACATGTAAGTAAACAGGGCTGCGACGATTGCGTCGGCTTCACGCTTTTCAATGACCCCATCGTCCAGAGCCGCAGACATGATCTGATCGACCCGGCCGCGCTTGGCCGAGGCCTTGAGCGAGCGGCTATACAATTCCACGTTGTCCAGGTTCTCTGTGACGCTCAGCGGTACGAACATGCCGCCGTACATTGAGGCAATGTAATCAGCCAGGAACGTTGTGCCGGCGACCTGTTCCAGACGGTGGATGTGTTCGTCGGTCAGCGGGCGGCTGCCGGCGTTCTCGTAGGCCTGGTTGTCGAACTTCTTCAGCGGCATGCCGAGGTCTGCCGAGGCATACGACCGACCTCCTGGGTAGGCGCCGATGACGGCCATTACGACGCTCTTTCTGCTGTCTAGAACTGGGCGTTTCATCTTCTGGTTTCCCCTTGGAGCCAGAGGCCCTAGTTTGTAATCACGCCGTCTTTCTTGATGCCTAGTAAAACTGCGGCGCGATGAGCCTCACCGCGCAGGCACTTTTTCTGCCCGTTCAGTACTGCATAGACAGTTGAAGGATGAAGGCCGTACTGAATGGCGAAGTCCTTGACGGACATGCCCTTCATTTCCAGGCGGGTTCTAGCGGCCTGGCATGCTTGCTCGGGTGCGTAGGTGGCGTGCATAGTTCGGATTCGTGTGATTTCGCGTGATGATGTGGCGATTTTGTCCCTGTAAATTGGGATTGTCAACGCCTAAGGTACAACTTTTATGACTATGGGCGAGCGCCTGAAAGAAGAACGCCAACGGATCGGTGTAAACCAGACTGTGTTGGCGGAAAAATGCGGTGTGACTAAAAACACTCAACTTGCCTACGAGAAGGGCGACCGGAATCCTGATACCGCCTATCTAGCCCATGCAGCATCGCTGGGGGTAGATATCCTGTATTTGGTAACTGGCGAACGGAAACCCGTACCATCGGACAGCATCAGTGCGGAAGTCGCACAGTTTTTGAAGGTGTATCAGCGCGTTAAAGATGCTGATCGTGAGGTGCTGTTTCGAATGGTTTCGGCGTTTGCGAACGCAGCAGATGGGGAGGGGAATTTAAATCGCGACTAAGCAAGTCGACAGAGGCAGCCGAGGATTTTCACACCGACCAAGATGGTCGGTTTTTTCATGGAAGTTAAAGGAGTAGAGGAATGGCGCTGAAGCCTTGTAAATCCTGCAAACACACCGTTGATGCATCTGCGAAAACCTGCCCTAACTGTGGCGTATCAAACCCAGGCGTTACGACAGGAAGCGCCATCGGCGGTTTCCTGATTTTAGCGGTCATCATTGGCGTGACTGTTTCTATGTGTTCTGGCGGAAAAAGCGACAAACCAGAAGATAAGGACGCCGAGAAAAAAGCGCAGGTAGATGAAGCGGCCTGCCGTAAAGACCTTCAATGTGCGGGCGACAAGTACACTGTTGCGGTCGGTGTGTATTGCAAGGACTCTGTGGCACGCCTTGCTAAGTACAGTTCCCGATGGACAGACGGCACCTTTGAACCGAAGTTCAGCCATTTCCGTTGGTTAAATCAATCTCAAGGCACCCTCACCTACATCGGCGACAAAATCGAGTTTCAGAACGGTTTTGGTGCCTTTCAAAAACACATTTACGAATGTGACTTCAATCCCGCGAATAACCAGATCCTTGATGTCCGCGCTCGACCTGGGCAACTGTAAGGTAACAGAGGCTCATAGTTTTTTTTCACGTAGTGCGATGACACACAAAAACGTGATTGAAATTAGCTGTTCCCCGGGAAACCTCAACGGCGCCGCGGTGGCGCCGGGTACCGGTTGCGTGTGAAAGGAGTATTCGCATGATGGAGAACAGCGGTGTATCGGAAAGCCAAGCGCAAGTCGCAGATGCGAACAGCCTTAGCGATCAGGAAGTGATGTTGCTGGCAATGTTCAGGTCGATCAGTCACCAGCGTCAGAAAGACGTGTTGCGGTTGTTGGAGGCCTTCACTCAGGCCCCTGATTAATTCGCTGGCGGACCCCGGACAAGTTCCGGGGTTTAAACTTGCTTGTCCGCCTGAGCTTTCTTCCATTCTCGATCCACTGCACGCTTGGCCGTCTTTTCAGTGGCGTACAGCCACCGCAACCGCCTCGGCTTCGTTTGATCCCCCGCCGTAATCGTCTTTTCCGTCCCGGTTTTCTGATCTCGGTAGTAGGCAATGATCCCTGTGTAATCGCCTCGATTCTCTTCTGCCAGGTCTTCAACGTTGTCCTCCGGCAGCTTGCTCTCCAGCTCCAGGCTCACCGTGTACCCGCCGCTGTCAGTAAGGCTGTGCTGCACGTTGCCGCCATACCAAATGATCTCGTCGATCTCCGCCTTCACGCCCTGAAGCGTATACGTCAGCTCGGGAATCAGATCCGGCCGGCCCATGGCAAGGGTGTAACTCAGCGTGGCGCTACCACGTTGCAGACGCCGGAATTCCGCCCGGGCAGCGCGCAGTGCGGATTGCTGGTCGCTGTAGGTGTGTCGCAGATCTTTCAGATTGTCGCCGCCGCCGGCGATTGCCTCCTGTTTCTTGGCGCTGTTCACGTCGTAGTAAAAGGCGCGCACGCCGTCGTAGCTGTCGCGGTCGGCTTGCAGGTAGCGGTGCTGGTCACCCTCGGCGCGGGTGAGGGTGATGTGGGGCAGGTCCATGCCGCTGGCGGTCTTGCCGCCACCCGCCGGCAGGCACAGCAGGCACCCGGCCTTGACGCTGGCCACCGCGTCGAACTCTTCGCCCAGGCGGCTGATGAGGTTGGCGTCGGATTCGTTGGCTTGGTCGAGCTGCAGGATGGGCAAGCCATCGAGCGCGCCAGCGATGGTGGCGGTGAGTCCATTGCCTATGGCGATATCGCCCAGGACGTCGCCGAGGGTGGTATTGCTCCAACTGCGCTCGCGCTTGGTTTTCAGGCCCTTGCGCAGATCTGCCGATCGAGCGCGGATGCTGAGCACGTCCGGCGCGCCGCTATGTTCGGTTTCGTCGACGGTGTAGGTGCCTTTGTCCACCAGGCCGGTGTCGCTCCAGCCCAGCCACAATCGGACCACTGCACCCTTCGGCGGAATCGTCAGCAGGCCGTCATGGTCGCTGAGGGTGATGCTGAGCTGGTCGGCCTCGACGCCGCGATTGTCGGTCAACTCCAAGCTCATCAAACGCGGGCTGATTATTTGGGCGATGTCCAGGCCATCGACGGCGAGCCGGAAGGCCGGCACCGGATAGGCGGCGTCCCGGACGAAGCGTTCTGCGGTGTTCCGCAGGTAACCGGTGACTTTGGCAATGATGGGCTCGATCACAGTAGGCCCCGCAGGATGTTGACGCCGATGCTGGTGCCGGCGCCGAGAAGGTCGATACGGTCATCGTCGGTACGCTTCAGGCTCAGGGTGAACTCAATGCGCCGTGCCGTGCCATCGGGGAAAAATATAGTCCTGGTTTCGCTGAGGCTTTCGATCACCCACAGGCCGTAGATCCGCCCGGTGCCCTCGACCATGGGCCAGGCCTTGCCGGTATTTGCCATCAGGCGCAGTGAGTCGAGGCTGAGAGCCGTGCCGGCTAGTTCGGGGAAGAGGATGCCGGGGAGGGTGATGGCGTCTTCGCCCCGGCCAACGAATTGCCGCGCGGGCGCTGCACCAATGCGGCTGTTGCTGGCATGGCGCCAATCGGTTTGGCGTTGCAACTCCTGGTAGGCGGCGGTGTGGAGGCTGAACACGAACATGCCGAGAGCCATCATCATGGTGGTTATTCCAGGTCGGAGAGTTTGCTGCGCTGACGCGCTTTCTTTTCGTTTTCGATGCGGGCCAGAATTGTGCGCAGGCTTTTTTCCAAGCTTTGCATGTCGGTACCAGGCCCTGCGGTGATGGTGATTTGGTAGGTGTCGTGGCTGTCGTAAACAGCGGCTGAAGACGATCCGCTGATCGGGGGCGCGTTATCCACGGCAAACGCCGGCATCGCGGTGGCGCCGAGGGCCAATGTACCTGCGGCAGTCATCTGCTTGCCCATGCTGGTCAAGGCCTTCAGCGGGCCTTTCTGCCCTCCCTCAAGGCCCTGAGTAAGCCCGGCCATGGTGAACCCGCCAAGCTCCGCAAACACCCGCGACGGGCTATGGATGCCGAGCTTTTCCTTGAACCAACCGATGCTGGCGTCTCCGATCGAGCCAATGGCGTTTTTGACGGCGCCGATTCCGGCCGTCAGCCCATTGATCAGGCCGTTGACGATCATGCCGCCGAACTCGGTGAAGCGGCCGGGCAGTTCGATGCCTAGGTAACTCATGACGCCGGCAAACGCTTGATACAACAAACCGAGCGGGCTGAAGTTGACCAGGGTGGTGATGATGCCGCCGATCCCACCATCGAAACCCGCTTTGATCTCGGTCCAGGCGTTGGCGAAGTAGTTCTTCACCGCATCCCAGTTTTTGTAGATCAGGTAGGCCCCGCCGGCGAGCGCGGCGACCACGGCGGCGATGATCAGAACGATTGGGTTCGCTGCCAGACCCCACAGAGCCACGCCGACGGTGCGCAGGGCGGTCAGCAGGGCGCCGCCCATTGTCGAGGCGACCATACGAACACCCTGGGCAAACATCGGGAACGCATTGCGCGCCAGCCCGGTCAGCGTGGGCATCAACCGGCCGAGCATTTTGGTGATGCCGCCACCCTGGAGACCGAACATGGTCATGCCGTAACGCAGCACTGCGAACGGCCCCAGCATGCTTGCCATAGTCAGCGCCAAACCGCCGAAAACGAATGCCATCGCAGCAATTGCAGCCACGACCTTGACCAGCCCCCCGGCCAATTTAGGGTTCTCCCGGGCCCAGGTGCCGATGCTATTGGCGATTGCGCCCAAGGTGTTGATCAGATCTTTCAGGTCCGGGGCGACCGCAGCACCGAATTCCGCCATGGCATTGGTGAAGCTGCCCTCCGCAGCCTCCATCACGTTGGTCAGGGTGCCGAGTTGTTCGTTGACGCGGGTGCGCAGGTCAGCTTGAGTTTGCAGCTTCTGCTGGACTTCCCGATATCCCGCCAGACCTTTGTTCATCATGGCGTCCAGAGTCGACATCGTCTCCGCATCATCCCCGAACAGCGTCTGTTTTATTTCTGTTCGATCGATATCGTTCAGGCCTTTCAGCTTCTCAATTTGCGCATACAGATTTTCTAGGCCAGCAAAGTTGCCCTTGTCATCCGTAAACTTGAACGACTTCCCTGGGTTAGATTTCGCGAGCGCTTTGTTCGCTTTGTCGACTTTGTCTTGGTTCAGTCCTGCTTGGAAAATTTTGCGGAAAGCGTTGCCTGCGGAGCCACCGTCCATAGCGGCCTGGTCCATCATGATGAGCAGCGGCGCCAGTTCTTTTGCAGCATCGATCCCTGACTTCTTGATCACGTCCATCACTGGGGCAATCTTGCTGAAGCCCTGCAGCATGTTTGTTGGATCAACACCAGCGTAGAAGCCGCGTTGGATGGTATCCATCAGCCCCATCATGTCCTTTTCGCTGGTACGCGTGGCGTCCTGCATCTTGGCGGCAAACTCAGCCGCCTCCGTCGCTCCCATATTCAACTGGACGCCCAAGTACGCTGCGGCTTCACCAGTACCGCCGAGGATGCTCTGTGCGCTGATGCCCTGGCGCCGGAGCATCGTCATCATGTTCTGGAAGTCAGCCGTGGTGCCTGGCAAGCGGTCGCCCAGCTTGGTGGCCAGATCCGTGATCTTTTGGAAGTCCTCGGAGACCTTGCCGGTGTTGTCCATCATCGACACTTTGAGCTGTGTGGCGGAATCCTCATTGGGCGCAAAGGCTTTCACTGCGGCGGCGATGGGGCGGCTGGCTGCGTAGCCAACACCCAAGCCGGCGGCGCCGTTCACGGCAAGGTTACCGGCGGCGCGCTGGGTCTTCTCCATCTGGCTGCGAGCAGCCGCCGCACGCTTATGCTGGGCACTCAGCTCGGCCATGCGCTTGGATTGCGTACTGATGCTGGCGTTGGTGGAGTTGATTTGCTCGCGAAGCTGGCGCTCGTGGGTACCGAGATTTTTAGTGCTGATGCCGGCTTCGTAGAGCTTCGATCGAAGCCCTTGCAACTGCACGTTCTGTTGCTGGTGCTGTTGCTTGAGCCGGGTGGCCTCGCGCACCGCTGCCTGGAAGCTGCGGGTCATTGCCCTGGTCGGCGCGTCGGTCGCGGCGAGTTCCTGGCTGAGGGATTTGACTCGATCGCGTGCAGCAGTGAGCGAAGCACCGGTTTGCTCGGCAGCTGCTCGCTGAGCCCGCCAGGCGCTGACGTCTTTCTGCTGGGAGGTGAGTTCTTTCAGGCGGTCGCGAGCGGCCTTGAGGGCACGCGCTGTCTCGATGCCCCCTTCGCTGATGTGCTTCAGCGGGCGGGTAGCCTTGTCGATGGTACTGAGCAGCACCTGTAGTCTCAGATCATTTCCCATCGGTGGAGCTCCGCACCCTGGCGCGCTCGCGCCAGTCCATCAGTTCCTTCAGGCCCAACTGATCCATGTCAGCTGGAGCCCAGTGAAAAACCACGGCCAGGTCGGCCATGGCGTCTTCTACGCAACGAGGGATGCGTCCGTCTTCATCGATTTCTGTAACAAAAAACCGCACACCTTGGTGCCGAGCGCGAACAGATCGGCAGGGTCCATCGACGTAACTTCGACGGCGGTGAGGGTGGGGCTGCTGATGCGCGGTACGACCTTGACCAAGCTGTTGACGTCCATCTGCAAAAGCTCGGACAGGCTCACGCCACGCAGCTCGCCCGAGTTGGGCTTGCGCAAGGTGATGCTGTCGATGGAGGTGGTGCCACGGCGGATCGGCGTGTCGAGGATGACAGTGTTGTCGTCGGCCAGGGGTTGTACGTCTGGTTGTTCGGTAGCTGCGGGTTTCATGGGAAAGCTCCGGTTGGTGAGGGTATGCGGTTAGCGATCGATGCCGCCGATCAAAGGCCGATGGCGCTGCGCTGTTTCTCCAGCATGTCGACGCCGCCGACCTTCTCGATGAAGTTGAGCAGGTCGATTTCGATGATGTCTTCGTTGTCGACGGTCAGCTTGTAGTAGGTGCAGGTGGTGGTGACAGAGTGTTCGGTGTCTTCACCAGGTGTGGCGTCACCCATTTCAATGGTTTCGTGACGGCCGCGAACGGTCACCTCCACGGCGCTGATTTCACCGGTGTCGTCCTGCTGGAAGGCTCCAGCGAAGCGCAGGGCAATACCCGCTGCGTTGACGGCGCCGAACTGCTTGAGCACGATCAGATCCAGGCCACCCAGCTTCCATTCCAGCTGGATACCGTCGTCGGACATGCCCAAGTCAGCCTTGACGGGGCCATTCATGCCGGCGGCGCGCCAGGCCTCCATCTTGCGGCCCAAGGCGGGCAGGGTGACGGTCTTGACCTTGCCTGCGTAGCTGCCGCCATCGTTGAACAGGTTCATGTTTTTCAGTTTGTGAGGCATGGCCATGGCGGGGATCTCCGGAGTTATGGCACAGGGTTAACTCCCCTCGCGGGGAGGCCCGGTTTAAGCAGCGATTGCGGCGGCGAACTGCATCAGGTAGCGGTCGGTGATTCGCTGACGCAACGTGAGGTCTTCCAGGGGCGGCACGGGGGTGTAGTCGTAGTCGAGGGTCAGCTTGCCGGCCTTGAGGGTGTCCTTATCGTTGATGTCTTCCGGGTACCAGCACTGTCCGCCGATCAGGTAACCCTGTGCAATCAGCTCGCGGAACTTGGCGTTGATCCCGTTGATGATGTCTTTGACCAGGGACGCGTGCATCGGCTTGTCCATGGCCCACATGTGCGCTTCGGCCATGGTGTCGGCGATGATCTGCGCGGTTCGGGTGTAGTTTTCGAACGCGAACAGCGGATCGTCGCTGCACGTGCGGCTACCCCAGAAGCGGAAACCGCCCTCGTTGATCAGGGTGGTGACCTCGTTGCTGTTGAGGTAGTTGGCGTCGGTGGCCGGGTTCTGCAGGTCCCAGAACACGTCGGCGCTGATACCGGTCACGCCGTTGACGGCGACGTTGGAGATGGTTTTGTGCCAGCCGATGTCTTTATCGATCAGCGCCCGCAGGCCCAGCGCACGGGCTACTGCCGACGCGGTGACGGTCGCGCTGGTGACCGTGTCCCAGTTCTGGAACTCCGGCCAGATCACCATGACTTCACGGGCGCCGAAGTTTTCGCGATAGGCGACCACCTCTTCCTTGGTTTTGCAGTCCCACGCACTGACGTAGGCGAAGGCGCGCAGGTCCTTGGCGATCGATACCAGGGCGGTGGCCACCGGCTGACTGTCGAGGCCTGGCACACCGAGAATGCGCGGCGTCATGCCCACTCGGGCCTTGGCGGCGAGCAGGGCTTTCATGCCGGTGTACTTGCCGTCGGCGGTGGTGGTGCCGATCAGGGCGCTGGTGGTGGCGGCTTCGTCTGCGCCTTCCTTGACCCGCACCACGATGGTGTAGGGCTTGGTCTGGTCCGCGATGGCCTGCAGGCTCATCGCCAAGGTGCCTTTCACGCCGGCTTTGGCGATGGCGGTTTGCACATTGGTCAGCAGGACAGGGGTGTCCAGCGGGAAAGCGAGCGGGTCTGCATCTTCAGCCGTACATACCAGGCCGATGACTGCGGTTGCGATGGTGCGAATGGGGCGGGTGCCGTCGTTGAGTTCGAGAACCCGCACGCCGTGGAGATAGTCTGAACCGGCCATGGGTGGTTGCCTGCGCTGTGATGGAATGACAGTGCACAGGCTGCCGCGCGCGCGCCGGATGGGCGAGCGTGCGGACTTGTAGGAATGGGGGTTACAGGTGGCGGACGATCAGGCGGGGGTGATCTTGTAGCGCTTAGCGCCGCCAATGCGTACACCGGCCCAGAACAGCCAGGCCCGCCAGCGTGCGATCCCTTCGGCGCGCAAGCCACGGTACAACACGGCGTCGGCCTGTTTGCGCGTGAGGGGACCGGTGGTGTAGAGCCAGTCGTGCACGGTGGCGGCGTAGTTACCGTAGCCGGCGAGCAGCGCATACAGCACGAACAGGAATATGTTGTGCAAGAAACGGATGCTGGCGAAGTCGGTCCTGAAGCCCGATGGTACCGTGATCAGGCCGTGCTCGTCGTCCTGCAGCGACAGCTCGTCCAGCAGCGTGCGTTCCCACTTGCCGTCCTGTTCGGTTTTGAGGGTGTTCAGGAACTTGCTCACGCCGGCCACCACACGTCATCGGTGAAGTTCTCAGGAGTCTCCGGCAGATCCTTCAATGCGCGACCGGCGTAGATCAGTTCCGACTTCCGCAGGGCGGCGGCTCGCCCGAACTCCACAACGGTCTGTGCGTCCATGGGCACCAGGGTGTTTTCGGCGCAGATCCAGGCGAAGTCTTGGTCCGGGTTTGACCAGCGCAAGTTGCCGGGGTGAACGCCTGCTACCACTGCCATGAACGCCATTTGGGCAGCTCCTGCAATATTCTCTCGGTCGGTCGTTTTCGACTGATAGAGCACCCCATCGAACGTTATGCCAGCGTCGATCCGGCGGTCACGCTCTGCATCTATCTGGCTCCCTGTCACGACAATCGGCTGTATCGGCGCATCTATCAGGTAGGGTAGGCCACTCTCATCATGAGCCCGGATCTTCCCAGGTGCGGGATCGCCAATTACCGACAGGTATAGCGCCTCGGTAATCTCAACAGCATCTGCCGGAATGTCAGAGTGCATGCCAAGCAGGTAGCTCGATTGCGTGCTTGCGCTGTAAAAACGTTTCATTGAATAACCCCTAGTATCCAAAGGCCCACCACGCCGCAGCGTGCGCAGACGAGTACGACGTATCTAGTCGGAATTGACTCAAGTTCATGTTGATATTTCGGATTGACGCGTCCACGCCTGCTGCATTTCCTACCTGCGCGCCGCCAAACAGATATCCGGTGGGAAATGCCATAGGGTATCCGTAGTTCGTTGCCGCGCTAGGCTCCGCTGTCTGGACCCCCCATTGGATAATCAGCCCGCCAAGCCAGGTCGGGAAAACCAAATAGCCGTTGGCTGCAACGCTGAACTGAAACCCGAGGCGTAGCTTTTTTGGCGTGACCATGACCGAATCGTTTGCGCTATCGAGCATTTGCGCAGCCGTGGACACCCTGGCCGTGCCTTGATTGATTTCGGTTGCCTGGGCCGCAAGTGGCAACAACGCAGCAATATCAACAATTCCCTGATTGATCGGCGCGTTCCAGGCTTTGATACACCACATCACAGCAAGGGAACGGCTGCGCGTTTCCGTCGAGGTCCGAGCTACACGGGAAGCATCAAACGAAAAGCTCGCACCAACTACCCCGGAAACACTCGCATCACCAATCAAAACACCTTGGCGTGTCTTAACCGACAAAGCACCCGTTGCGGTAAGGCCACCCTCTCCCAAAAACTGATAGGCCAGTCCAGGATCAGCAGCTAACTCGCCAGTGATGTTTTGCAGCGCGTCGAGCTGGTAGCTGCCAATCGCACGACCTGCATCAATCCCGCGCCCGTGGTCCCAGCCCCGCAGGAACTCGCCGCGCGACTCAGGCAGGCGGAAGTTTCCTGCACCCTCGTCACCCTTGTTGAATACACCGCCCAGAAACGTGGCCAAGTCTGGATAAGCCGTCGCGCTTTTGACGCTGCCGTCCAACTCCAGGAAGCCTGGGGCTACCTGACCCACCGGGAAACCGATCATCGAGCCCACCGGCAACGCCGAGGCTTGGGCAATCATTGCCGCGATTTCGACCTTGGTGTAGGTATCGGTGATGCCATGGCCTGCCAGAGTAGTCGGCGTGGTACCGGCAATCACTCGTCCGTATTTGTCGACCGTTACCTTGGTGTAGGCGCCCGCGCTGACGCCCGTAGGCCCAGCAACCATCTCAAAGGCCAGCGCGGTGGTGCCCAATACAATCGGAGCATCCGTCACCAACTGCCAGACGCTGTCTCCGTTGACTGTGCCCTTTTCAACACTGACGAACAGCCCCGGCGTTACCTCCACACTGGTGTCCGCGTCCTGCGCACGCTTCCACGCACCTGCTGCGGGCACAACGTAGATCCCATTGTCTTTGGCCTGGGCCTGGTCCTTGACCAG
Organism: Pseudomonas sp. AC463; assembly: GCF_979253585.1. Taxonomy (NCBI): domain Bacteria; kingdom Pseudomonadati; phylum Pseudomonadota; class Gammaproteobacteria; order Pseudomonadales; family Pseudomonadaceae; genus Pseudomonas; species Pseudomonas sp. AC463. The sequence continues at coordinate 79,171 of NZ_CEEDDZ010000007.1, forward strand.
CACCCGTGCACCACTGGGCAACAACTCCCCGTCGATGGTCTGGATGCCACTCAGCACGATATTTGCCGTGGTTGCCGCCAACACCGAGTGTTTGTAGTCCAGCTTTGAGAGCGCCTCTACAACTACGGTGTCGACGTATTCGCGGGTCGCAAGTACTACGCTTGGATCAATCCTCAACTCAATGTTGGCCGTGCTGCTGACGATTAGGTTGATTCGAATCACCTGCGTCCGGCCGGAACCCTGGGCGAGCAGCGGCTTAAAGGTCGGCGCGCAGTTGGCCACTGCGACCATGTCGCCGTCCGCGTCGTATAACGCCAGCTCCCGCACCCACCAGCCACCGACACTCTCGGGGATGATCTGCTCGGCGATGATCACGCTGGCGTTGGCCGGATCCACCTTCACTTGGTTCAACGGTGCACGTCGGCGCTCGTTGATAAGTTTGGTTTGTGTGCGGCTGGGGATAGGTTCTGTGCCGTTGGCATCACCCACGGCCATCTGGGCGAACGTCCATGATGTGCCGAGGGCTGCGGCGTTCGCCTGCTTGGCTTCACCTACGGCGGTGAGGATCGCGAAGAACTGGCTGTTTTGGTCGGTCATGAGTAGATGTCCATCGTGTCGATATGGTGTTCGCGGCCACCGATGCGGTACACACCGCTGACGTCGATATCGCGCTGGGTCGGTGGGTAAACGCTGAGTTCGTCGCCTTCGTAAACGCAGGCCCCGATAAACACGGTGCCGGTGCTTTCAAGGCTGATGGCCAGGCCAGTCAGTGGGCGGGTGAGCGGCTTGGCGTCATCGATCAGCCAGGTCAGCTCCAGGTACATTTCTTCGGTGATGCCGGTGTCGAGCACGCCGACCTTCAAGGCGAACGTGCCGGGCAAGCCTTCCGGTACGGTCTGCCACCACTCCACAACCTCGATCAGGTAGCCCAGCGGCTCGACCACGCGGCGCAGGGCGCCGATGGTGCCTTTGTGTGCGTGGATATAGCGGGACGAGCGAATGGCCGCGCGCTTGGTGGCCTCGGTCCAATTGCTATCCCACCGGTCGACCGAGAAGGCCCAGGCCAGGTAGGGCAGTACTGCCACCGGGCAGGTGTTCGGGTTGCACAGATCCCGCAGCGGGATCGGCACGCGCTGAATCTCCGCGAGCGCTTGTGCCGCCTGGCGCTCAAGCGTTGTGGAGTTGTTCGGTAGCAGCTGCTGGACGCCCATTACTCAGCGCCCTTTGTGATGGTGACGCCGGTGCAGAAGGGCGCCTGCTCCTTGGTGGCGACGATATCGACCCAATCTTCCAGCACGACCTTGCGTACACCTTCGACGAACAGCGCCGCGTGCAGGGCGGATTCCGACACCTCCATAGCCAGGCGGCGACGTTGGTTCACATAGGCCCGTAAGCTCTGTTCAGCCGCAGCAAGGATTGGCTCAGACTCGGGGCCACTGGTCAGCAAGTACAGCTTGGCTTTCACCTGGTACCGAATGATTTCTGCGGGCTTCACGGTCAGGCGGTCGGCCACGGGCCGGCGGTCATCGTCGCTCAGATACTTCTTGACGGTGGCGACCAGGTCGGCCGACGCGGTGCCGTCGCCGAGCAGGGCCTGCACGGTGACCACTGCCACGGCGGGTGATGGGCTTTCAGCGGTCGCATCGGCAACGCGGCCATCAGCCCCACGGGCATGGAAAATGTAACTTTGGCGCGGGCCGGCGGTGCTCAGCCCCTCCCAGGCCATTTGCGCCCGTTCACGCAAACTGTCGTCGCCTTCCATTATCCGCGCGACAGGCGGGACAGCCATGGGCTTGGCTTCCTGAACCACCAGTCGTTGTACGTTGAAATTGCCAGCCAGTTGGTCCAGATCGGGGCCTTTGGCAAAGGCTAGCAGGTTCGCCATGGACGCCTCATTCACCCGCTGACGCCAGATGGTTTCGCGGTAGGCGTTCTCCTGCAGCAGCTTTGCCAGGGGCTCGGATTCCATTTCGAGGCGTGCGGCAATTTGTTCCTGCTCCTCGATCGGCCACAGGCTGATCATGTAGGCCTTGCGCTCGGCCAGTATCAATTCGAAGTCGATCTGCTCGACGATCTGTGGTGCGGGGAGTTGGCTGAGGTCAATTGCGGCAAAGGAATTCATACGCTTCCCCCCAGTTGCAGCGGCAGGCTCAGGCTCAAGGGTTCATTGGTGTCGACGACGGAGCCCTCCAGCTCGAGCACGGACTGCCCTTGCAGGTTTGCGCCGAGGAACTGCACGCGGCTTAGGGTTATGCGGGTTTCCCAGCGCATCAGCGCCATGACGGTGCCGGCGTACACGCGCAGGCGGGTGGCATCGTTGAAAGGGTGGTCGACCAGCTCGGGCAACAGGCTGCCGTATTCGCGGCGCATCACGCGCGTGCCGATGCGGGTGGTGAGAATGTCCGAAATGCTCTGGCCGATGTGGTCCAGGTCGCTGATGGTTGCGCCGGTTTCGCGGTTCATTCTGGTTTCCCCGTCTTCGCGCCGCCCACCAGCACGCCGCCGTGCATGTGCTTGACCAGGCTGATGGTGGCCGCGACCACGTCTTCGGAGACGGTCACCAGGCCGACCACGTTTTGGTTGCCGGTTTGGTTGTAATCACCTTGGTGATTGATGGGGCCGATGATGTTGATCCCGCCCTTGCTGACCAGGCTGGTGGTACCGCTGTCGGGCAGGGTGGCGTTCAGGTGATGGGAGACGCTGTCGTATTCGATCACCGCGCCGTCGGCGTAGGTTCGGCGGTGCAGGCCGGGGCGGTTGCCGTTGGCGGGGATGTGGTCGCTGAACAGGCCGGTTACGACGATGCCGTTTGCGAGTTGGCCGGATGGGCTGAGCAGGATTACTTGCTCCCCCACGGTGGGCGGGTCCCACTCCTGGTCAGCTCCAGCGCGCAGGGCGAGCCATGGCAGCCAAGCGGTGTCCAGGGTTCCGGTTTTTACCTGCACGCGCGGAGGGGCCATCTGCACGGCGGCGATGACGCCGAAGCGGATGAGGTTTTCGAGCATGCGGGAGAGGGCGGCGAAGTCGTTCATGGCGCCGATGGTGATTGCTCGCGCGCGCTAGTGCAGCGCTCAGGCTTTGTAGGACTGTACGTTACAAGGCGATCCTCGAATTGCTACAGTGCGGGAAATAACTAGGAGCAGTGTTATGGCAAAGACGGAAAAGCCTCAACGGTTGTATCGAATTTTGGACTTCACAAGGGTTGTTCAGATTTTTGAAAAGAAGGAGCTGTTTTTTGCCAGCCCAAACTCTTGGGATGATCCATATGAGAAACGTATAAAACACTCAAAGGTTAATGCGGTTTTCGCGCAGTGCTGGAGCAGCGCACCAATATCCGATGCTATGTGGCGTATCTATTCTCATAACGGTATGGGAGTTAGAGTCTCCACCACCGACTCAAAATTGAGAGCTGCTTTAAAGGCGTCCGCTAAGTTAAAGAACTATCAGTTTAGAGTCGCGGAGGTTAGCTATTATCCTCAGGAAGAGTTGGACTGGAAGGCAAAAAAAATAGGTAAAGATTTAACTGAGGCCTTTCAGATTTCTCGAGCGATAGATGCGCTTTATATGAAGCGTCAAGCGTTCGATCACGAAAAGGAATGGCGTGGGACGCTATATGCTAAGTCTGTGGATCTTTTGCATGAGCATAAAGGGTTCACTGTTCCAATTGATCCGCACAACTTTATTGATAGAATTCTCCTTGATCCGAGAGCCCCGGATGAATTGGTTCGCGCCTTCAAATTCTTTTTTCAAGAACATCTTGGATTCGAAGGGAACGTTCAACGCTCAGCTCTTTATAAATCACCAGACCAAATCGAGATTGAGGAAATACTGGCTGATCAGCTTTGAGTCAGATGTTTTAAAAGCTGGTCTCGAACAATATCTAAGTCCGCATCGGTAAACCCCAGTAATTCCCGTTGTTCGTAACGTGTATCGGGGGCCCCGCGTTCCGCCCGGTCCTTCAAACCGTACTGGTGAACCCTAGCAATCCGGGCTATACGCCCGGTGAAACCAACGGTAATGGCGTTACTGTCACCACGAACCTTCAGGTATGACGCAGTCCGCAGCTTTTTGAACATCGCCAGCTTTCGCTTAAGACGTCCTTGCTTCCCGCGAAGGTTTCGCTGCTTACGCGGCGCAAACTTGGTCCCATCCGGGTTCTCTTGCGCAATCACCCGCTTCTGCTGACTGCGACGCAGCTCCTGCCCAACGTTTCGAGCCAGTTTGCTGCGCTCCGCCGGTTCCAGCCGATCCAGCAGCACCGCCGCCCAGGTTTCCAGCGCTTCCAGGTTATTCACCACCAGGCACTCTCCACTCACTGGTGTTGCCATGGGCTCCAGGCTTCCAGTTCGGATCGAGGTAGCCCGCCACGTACTGCGGTTCGTTCGGATGCTTCACGGTGGTGTTGCCTTGGTCATCCTCTCCGACCACAACCCGTTCCGTCAGCGGCAGGGTAATGCTGAGGTCCACCTTGTTCTTGTCCAGGATGTCGGCTTCGAACTGGATGCCGTCTTTGACCTTGTCGAGGTTTTCCAGCAGCTCGGACTGATTGACGCTGAGCCAACCCAGGATCGGCAAGATCACGCTATCGGGATGGCCGGCGAACTCAGTAAGGATGATCTGCAGGTCGAAGCTGTATTCAAACGACAGGGTGTGGGCGGCAGTGCAGCGGACTTTGCCGTTGTCGATGAATATCAGCAGACGGTCGGGGTTGTGCTTGAACTCGGCGACGGTGGCCAGGAGGTGGGCGCGTAGGCTTTCCGGCTTATTCATGGGTTGGCCTGCTGGTGTTTGTAGACCATGTCGACCTGCGCCGCGCAGTCAGCCCAGGCAGCTTCGGCGCGGTCTTCGTCGGTCAATAGGTCACCGTTGTTGAGGGGGCTTGTCGCCGGCAGGTGGCACGGCACCACGGCCGGACAGCCAGTCACGATAAGCGGCGGCGCCGGTGAGGGCGGGGCGCTCGCGCAGCCGGCGAGCAGCATCAGGCAAAAGCTGAGTAGCCCAGTCCCGTAGTTCGTCGTTTTCACGTTTCAGATCCTCTATTGTTCGCTCGCGTATGGCCAGGCTCTGGCGCAGCTGGTCCTGCTGGCCGCGCAGAGTGATCTGTGCGTCGCGTTCCTGTGTCAGGGTATCGGCGAGGGTATTGGCGGTTTTCAGGTTGCGAGCGGCGTCGTCGCGGGCGGACTTGGCCGCATCTTTTGCCCGTTCGGTTTTGCCTTCAGCGACGTCAATGCGTGTTTCTTGGACCCAGATCAGCAGCACCAGAGCGCCGAGCAGGGCGAGGCCATATAGGGCCTGGCGCAGCGTGCTCACGCTCGGTACCAGCCGAGCTTGTTCATGTCGGCGGTATCGAGCTGTTTGATCGGGCCGCGCACGATTACGGCCCGTGCTCCGTTCATGATCTGGATGGCTTCGGCCAACAACTCCATATCGCATTGTTCGGTCGACTCCGGTACGACCAGCAGGTCACCGTCCTTTACCATCAGCTTTTGCAGCGCTTCGAAGTCGATCATGCCGCCACCCCTCTGTCGCACTCGCAGGCGGTGTGCCGCTCGTAGGCGCGCTGGAGCTTGGTGTCGTAGAGGTTCCGCAGATAATCCGGCCCGTTGTAGAGCCTGGCGAACTCGGCCCATTTGCGGCCCTTCAGCGCCTTGTGCAGCACAGGGTCGGTTTCGATGAATCGGGTGAAAGCGTCGAGCTGCTGCGATTCGCCGGCCGCCATTGCCGCGACGAAGGCCTGCACGCTGGTGTAACCGAGACGCTTCCAATGAAAGCCCATGATCTGGAACGCTCCCCAGGAAGCAGACTCCAGGGCGGCCGTGTCGTCGATCAGGCGGGCCATGGCCAGGCGCTGGTGTTCGAAGGTACCGCCGATGTATCCGCCCGGCTTCGGATTGACCAAGGCAGGGTTGGCGGTGGCGAGCTGATCGGCGTGACGCTTGAGTTCGGCAGCGTCATCGCCGGCATGTCGAGCCGTGGCGAGCTGTCGGTACATGATGTGCCGTTCGAACAGGATCACCGGCTTGCCGTTGTCGAGGAACCCTTTGCCCTTGGATTCCACCTCATTGACCGCGTAGATGCTCGCCAACGGCACGTCGAGGCGTTCGGCAGCGGTCACCAGGTCGTTGTTGCGCAGCAGCTGGGCGCAGTCGCCACCCGCCAGACTGGTTTGGGTCTTTGTACCGGCGATGCCGTCGGCGACCAGTCCGACTTTGACCTGGTAGGCGCGGACGGCAGCTTCGGTGGTGTCGCCGTAGTGTCCATCCGGCACCAGGTTGGCGCCCTGCTTATTGAGGTTCTTTTGCAGCATCAGCACCGCTTGCGAGCGGTCGCCATGGCGAAGGGTGGTGGTCATGCGCTGGGCCTCAACAGGGCGGCGACATTGCCGCGTGAACGGAAAATCAGGATGCAGAGCAGTACGATGGCAGCGGCCTGGCCGAGGCTAGTGGGCTGGCGCTCCAGCAGGATCTCCAGACCGCAGATGCACAACGTGGCGCCAAACAGGCTTGCCAGCAGTGAGATGCTGCGCCGGTACCGCGCATCGCCTCGGGTGTAGCAGGCCAGGCGCAGGGCACTCAGCAGGTAGGCAATCGCCGCGATCAACTGCACGGCCAGTTCGATGTTCGGCATATCAGGTGCCCCCTCTGAAGCGACGCCATATGTCCCAGATGTCCGCTTTTTCCACCCATACCATCAGCTTGATGCTGATCGGGATGACCACCAGAGCACAGAGAAATGCACTGCCGCCGCTGGTGATAAACGGAATTGCCTGTAAGGCCATGGGCGCGAACAGGTAACCCACGCCGGCCGACAGGAACAGTGAGCCCAGCCGCTGCCAGACTTTGAGGTCGCGCTTGGTACTGGTAACCAGCCAGGCGCCGAGGATGGCGCCGAATAGCGCCCCGTCGTCGATAACGGGCGTTACGGTGGACAGGCCCAAACCAATGAGCAGGCCAGTCACAACGCTGGAAGTCGGATCAGCCATGGTGTGGTTTTCCTTGGATGCAGGGGGTCAGTTCCATAGCTGCACCATCTGCCGCTGGGGCGCGGTGGTTGGGGCTTCGGGCATGTTGACGACAAGGCCTTGCGGCAGGATTGGGCCGTGGTCGGCCAGGCCGGGGTTGGCTTCCAGCACGGCCTCGGTGACGCCGGCGGTGCGGCCGTAGAACCGCCAGCAGAGGGCGTCGACGGTGTCGTTTTGATTGGTGCGGACGGCGACGGGCATCAGATCAGCTCCACGGTGGTGCGGCTGATCCCTAGGAAGTCACGAACGGCCCAGCGCAGATCGCGGCGATAGTCGTCGATGGTTGGGGTGGTTTCTTCGGCTTTGTCGTTGCCGGTATTAGTCGCGCTGTAGTCGCGGTACCGCTCGCATACTTCCGCGCCGGTACCGGCCTCGATCGCACGGTGGTACAGGTGGGCCTGGACTGAAACGTCTTTGATCATGTCGTCAGGCATATCAGCCAGCGTGGCGTAGCCGGCGGCCTGTTGCGTGGCCTTCCAGGACTTCAATTCGCGGTTGAGGTTGATGGCTGCGGCGATTACGGCAGTTTCCAGGCGGGCTGGTGTGACGCTGTTGTCGATGCGCAGGGTGGCCCGCAGCTGCTCAAGGTCGATTGAGGGCCAGAACGGGTCGGTGTTGATATGGCCGCCGGTGACTGGGCCGCTAGCTACAAATGCGCTCATGGAACGGCACTCAAAAATAGGTCGCCGGTGGTCGGGGCATCACGTTCAGGAGGAGCGGCCTGGCCGATCCGCCCCGAGCCGGCGGGGTGCGTGGGGACGCTCGGTTAGCTGCTGGGAGCAGCGTATTTCTTGAGGAGGCGCTCAACGCGCTCCAGATCCTTTTTGCCACCGCAGTTGCTGTGCAGGTCGATTGCTTTGCTCAGGTGAGCCTTTGCCACCACCAGAAAACCAACGTCGGTTGTCGTGAGGTCTTCATTCGGGACTTTGGCAGCGTTTTCCTTACCGATGGCCAGGTGCAGCTTGGCGCGGGCTTGGTCGGGCATATCCTGTTCAGTGGTAATGCGTGCTGCCTGCTCCAGAATCCACAACGGGAAGCCTTCGCCCGCCTTCTGCGCTTTGAGAGCCGCTTCGGCGATTTCCTCGGCGATCAAGGTGCCAGTGGTGCGCTCAAAGCGGTCCGGCATTTTCAGGCCGTGTTTGATGACGTATTCGGCGATCTGCAGCGCTCCGGGGTAGCCGCCGGCATCAATGCACCAAAGCATGATGGTGGTGAGCACCTCATCCTGAGCACCGTTGCCAGCATCCAACACACCCTGCACGTAGGGTTCGTACTCAGGGATCAGTAGCGCCTTGAGCTCAGCTTTGCCCTGGTTGGACTGCACCTGCTTCAGACGCGCGCGGTGCTGAGCCAGCTGGGCAAGTTGGTGCTCGTAGGCGGTTGCGCCTTCCATTGAAGTGGCCGGCGCAGTTGCGGCGGACTCAATGGCTGCGCGTTTGCGCAGCTGGTTGCGTTGGGCTGGTGTCTGGTGCATGGCGCGCCTCTTAGGCCTCGGTCGGGGCTGGGTAGTTGACGGCCGTGATGTTTTCCACCAGGGCGACCAGGCCGAAGTCTTCAATCACGTAGGCTTCATTCGAAGACTGATAGTCAGCGATTCGATCCAGCTCAGGTTCGTCTTTCAGGTGACGACGGCGGGCACCGTTCTGGTAGTAGATCGAAAGGTTGCTGAGGGTGGTGACCAGCACGGTGTTATCCGGAAAAAACGGGGCGTCGACGACCGGCAGGCCACCCAAACGGGCACGGCTTACAATCTCTTGAGCGGCGTTTTCTTCCTGGTTGGAGTCGGCCCCCTTTTCCACTGCTGCCAGCAGTTTGCTGTGCATCAGGTTGCGGGAAACCAAGACGCGCAGATCCGGGCGGGTGCGGTGCCATGGGTCGAGCATCTGGATCGCGTCGAACACCAGGCCGTCGAGGTTGGCGTAATCACCCTCGAATACAGTTTCTACTCCCGCAACCTTGATGACTTTGCGGGAGCCGATGGTGGCAGCGTCCAACACGCGGTCGTCGGCGCTGAGGCGAATTTTTTGCAGCCAACCGATGTTGACGTCTTGCAACAGGGGGTTGGCGGCACGGTTGGTGGTTGCTGCAGCGCTGGTACCGTTGAAGCCGATCATGATGCGGTCCAGGGCCTGGCGCAGGATGATCGCGTTGCTCAGCTTGACTTGGAAGTCGGGGAACTTGGCCCAGGCATCCAGCAGGGCATAGGGGAACGCGCTGTCGAAGTTCGTCTGCTTGCAGACGTAGCTGTCTTTGCTCAGCGTGCTACGGCTCGACGGGCTGCGACGGGTGCCGCCGGAGGTATCAGTGCGGCTTGCAACCGGGCCATTTACGCCCAGCAGCAGGGCCTCGCCGGACTGCTCGTCGACGCCAATGATGTTGATCTGCTTCAGGAAACCATCGGATTCCTGCACCGCAACTTCCAGTTTTTGCTGGATGCTGGGGTCGACGCTGAATTTTTCGTGGGCACTGGCTACGCCATTGAGCAGGGCGATCTGCACGGCCAGGGCGGCGAAGGCGAAGCGTGTTTCTTTACGCATGGGGGTGTTCTCCGGTGAATAGGCTTGTCGGTGTTGGGCCGTGGGTTCAGTAAGCAGTCAGTACGGTGCCTGCACCGCCAGTGCTGTGCGGGCGCTGTGGCTGGCTGAGGTCAGCGGTTTGCCCGAGCTTGGTTTTGAGCTCTTTCAGCTCGGTATCCAGGCTGGTGAACTGCTTTTTCAGATCGACCAAGGCCTTGCTTGAAGCGTCAGCTTGCTCAGCCTGCTGGGTGGCGAGGGTTACCAGGCTTTCCAGCGCTTCACCGATGTCGGAGAAAGTGTTGGCGTCCTTGCCATCCTTGTCCTTGCTCAGTTTGATGAACTCACCGAGCTTGGCCTTGATTGCTGCAAAAGCACTCGGTTGGTCGGTGACTTCTTCGAATTCGAGTAAGGCCTCCTCGGCAGCGCTGAACAGGTTGTCTTTGTCCTGTTTGCGTCCGGCCAAGGTGCCATGTGTAGCGCTGAAGCTCAGGGCTTCGGTGCCCAGGCTGGCTGGAGTGTCAGTGATGGCGAGGCCGACCAGGTAGGCCTTGCCGCTATCGGCAAACTTGGGTTGGATCTCGACCGAGGTGTAGACCTTCTGACCGGCCTTGTTCAAGGCCAGCAATGCGTCGTTGGGTTCGAGCTGGGCGAACAACGCCAATTTCTTGATTCCGGCAATCTCGACTTCTTCAGCCTTGAGCGCCACTACGTCGCCATAAGCGCCGAACTCGCCGCCGGGCCAGTAACCCTTGATGTGTTCGCAGTTGATGCGAGCACCATAGGTGTTCTGGCTGTACTGCGAGGCCATGTCGTCAATCCAGCTCCGCTCGATGATGCGGCCATCGGTGGTCGCGCCTTCTACGGCAATGCGGGTCCACTTGGAGCGGAATTTCTGTTTGGTGCTGCTGGCCATGGGGAGTCCTCAGTGCGGTGGCGGCGAACTGCCGTTGCGATGTGGGCATGGTCGGTAGCTGCGGCCTCGCGGGCAACGAGCCGGACTTGTAGCGCGCCGCCTTACAGTGAGCGGGGCGGGTGTACCACGCGCGCGGGAGGCAGCATCTGCGCCATGAATGCTCTCGCTGAAATTCCCGTCCGTGATAACCGTCGCCAGGCCAAATTTTTGTACTGGACGGGTTGGCGCATCACCGAAATTGCCGAGTACCTGGACGAAAAAGAGAAGACCGTCCACAGCTGGAAAACCCGTGACGAATGGGACCGGGCGGATAACGTCGAGCGCATCGGCGGGGCGCTGGAGGCCCGACTGGTGCAGTTAATCCTGAAGGAAGGCAAGACCGGCGGCGACTTCAAGGAAATTGATCTGCTCCACCGGCAGTTGGAGCGCCAGGCCCGTATTCAGAGGTTCCAGGGCGGCGGCACCGAGTCTGAGCTAAACCCGAAGCTGAATGACCGCAACAGCGGGCCGAAGAAAAAACCAAGCCGCAACGAGTTCAGCGAAGAGCATATCGAGCTGCTCACCCAGGCCTTTGTCGATGGATGTTTCGGTTATCAGCTGGACTGGTACAAGGCGGGTAATCAGCGCACCAGGGCAATCCTGAAAAGCCGGCAGATCGGCGCGACTTTCTACTTCGCTCGGGAGGCGTTGATTGATGCCCTGACCACGGGCCGTAACCAGATATTCCTGTCGGCGTCGAAGAATCAGGCCCATATTTTCAAGTCGTATATTCAGTCCTTTGCCAGGGAAGTCGTCGGCGTCGAGTTGACCGGCGATCCGATCACGCTTGCGAACGGCGCAGAGCTGCACTTCCTGGGCACCAACGCCCGAACCGCCCAGGGCTACCACGGCAACTTCTACTTCGATGAATTCTTCTGGACGTTCAAGTTCAAGGAACTGAACAAGGTCGCCTCGGGGATGGCGATGCAGAAGCAGTACCGCCGCACGTACTTCAGCACTCCGTCGAGCATGGCTCATGAGGCATACACGTTCTGGACGGGGGAGCGATTCAACAAGGGCAAACCGGCCGCCAGCCGTATTTCGGTTGATGTTTCCCACGATGCCCTGCAGCAGGGACGGTTGTGCGAGGACAAGGTGTGGCGGCAGATCGTCACGATTCTGGACGCCGAGCAGCGCGGCTGTGACTTGTTCGACCTTGAAGAGCTGCGCCAGGAGTACGACGCCGAGGCCTTCCAGAACCTGCTGATGTGCCAGTTTGTGGACGACGGGGCGAGCATCTTTCCGCTGGCAATGTTGCAGTCGTGCATGGTGGACAGTTGGGTCAACTGGGCCGAGGACTACAAACCATTGGCGCCGCGCCCGTTGGCTGACCGCCAAGTGTGGTTGGGCTATGACCCGGCCGAAACGGGCGACAGCTCTGGTCTGGTGGTCGTAGCGCCGCCGATGGTGCCGGGCGGTAAGTTCCGGGTGATTGAGCGCCACCAGTTCCGTGGCATGGACTTCGCGGCGCAGGCCGAATCCATCCGCATGGTGACCCAGCGATATTGGGTGACCTATATCGGCATCGACGTAACAGGTATGGGCTCGGGCGTGGCGCAGCTGGTGCGGCAGTTCTTCCCTGGACTGACAACTTTCAGTTATTCGCCAGAGGTGAAGTCGCGCCTGGTCATGAAGGCCTATGACGTGATCAACAAGGGCCGACTGGAGTTCGACGCCGGCTGGACGGACTTCGCGCAATCACTGATGGCTATCCGCAAAACCATCACCGCCAGCGGCCGGCAGTTCACCTATACGGCCGGGCGTAGCGAATCAACCGGCCATGCCGACCTGGCCTGGGCGCTTTTCCATGCACTACACCACGAACCGCTCGAAGGGCAGACGGCTGCCAATACCGGGCGGATGGAGCTTTTTTGATGAGTACAGATAATGAGGTGGCGGTTGCCACTGAGCAGGCGGCGAGTGATCACAAATCGGTGGCATTCACGTTCGGTGAGCCGGAGTCGGTGTTGTCGGCCAGGGAGATATTCGACTCGTTGGAGTGCTGGTTTAACGGGCGGTGGTATGAGCCGCCATTGTCACTGGACGGACTTGCCCGGTCGGTTAAAGCGAGCGTTCACCTCGACTCTGGGCTGCGCTTCAAGCGTAACCAACTGACCCGAACGTTCATCCCGCACAAGCTGCTGACCCGCGAGGCGTTTGACCAATACGCTCAGGACTACCTGGCATTGGGCAATGCGTACGTGGAGGCGCGGCGGTCACTACTGGGCTCGACTGTGGCGCTAAAGCCGCCGCTGGCGAAGTACATGCGAGTGGGGAAGGACGAACGCTTTTTCCAGGTGCAGGGCTGGAAGAATGAGCACGAGTTTGACCAGGGCAGCGTGTTCCATTTGCGCGAGTTGGATCTGCATCAGGAAATTTACGGGTTGCCGGAGTGGCTGTGTGCACTGCAATCGGCGCTGTTGAACCAGTCGGCAACGTTGTTCCGCCGCAAATATTACGAGAACGGCAGCCATGCGGGTTTCATTCTGTACATGACGGACGCGGCGCAGAACGAATCCGACATCGATGACCTGCGCACGGCGTTGAAAAACTCTAAGGGGCCGGGCAACTTCCGCAATTTGTTTGTGTACGCACCGAACGGGAAAAAGGAGGGCATTCAGTTGATACCGGTGAGCGAAGTGTCGGCCAAGGACGAATTCAACTCGATCAAGGATCAAACCCAGGGCGATGTGCTGGCGGCATTGCGGGTGTATCCACAGCTGATGGGTATCGTGCCGAAAAATGCGGGGGGATTCGGTTCGCCGCAGGAAGCCGCGGGTGTGTGGGCAACCTTAGAGCTTGAGCCTATCCAGACGCGTCTGGCGCTGCTGAATGACTGGGTCGGTGAAGAGGTGGTGAGGTTCAAGCCATTTGCTGAGGTTACGGCTCAGTAGCTGAAATTTTCGCAACAAATCAGCCGCCTATTTGGCGGCTTTTTGTTGGGTCAATAGGTATTACTGGCTTGAGCCAACAGGCATTAAAGATCGATGCCTGTATGTTTTTCAATCTGCTTTTTCAACAGACCTTTAGCGAGGCTCCCCAGTAATTCCAAGCTATACCCACCGGCTTTAACCGCACCATTTTTTGTTACAGCCCAGATTTTGTCGTCTCTGACAGAGTCGGCGAAATCGTGACCCTTCGATGTGAGGCTTCGGAACGTGAAGCTTCTACTGGAGGGGTTTCTACCTCCTGTATCTACCCAGCCTACTTCAGCAATCAAGTTGAAGTGATAGCTGATCTCGTGTGCTGTATAGCCGTCTATTGGGAAGTCCTTTTCAATGTCACTCACGATGATTATCGCGCCTGGACCTAGATCCCATGACTCCAGCTTCAAAACGATAGCGCGGATCAGATCCATATTTCTTTGCATGTACGTCTCCTAGCGTCCTTACAGACCATGCTGAATACCCATCCCGTCTTGATACTACAACGCCACCGGCTCAATCAAGGCGGCGTCCTTGTTTCTAACATTGCCCACGGCGGTGCTGACCTTGAACCATTCAAAGGCCTCGGCCGGCTCGCCCTGGTGCAACACCAACTGCTCAGCACGCTCTTTTGGCGTTGCTGGGTTCAGCCATTCACGGGCAAGGTCCGGCGTAAGTACCACGGGCCTTCTGTCGTGGATGTCCACCATACCGCCGGCGCTGTCTGCGGTGATGATCACAAAGCCGTCATGCTCGCCCGGGCCTTCATCAGCGTCTGGTAGCTGGCCAATGGCTGCGCAGAAGATCGGCGCGCCGTCCCGCCTGCGGATCAGATAAGGCTGTTTCTTCGGTCCGCCTTCGTCCACCCACTCGAACCAGTTGTCGATAGGCGTGATCGCACGGTGTGGCCAGATCGCCCTAAAGAAGGGGCCGTGTGCAACCTTTTCGACGCGTGCATTGATGGGCGCGGCCCGGTCTTTCGCCCAATGCGGGCGCCAGCCCCATCGCACAGGATCGGCGTGTAGCAGCTCGCCCTGCAGGTGTAGTAATGCCACGTGGGTCGTTGGGGCGACGTTGTATCGCTCGATCGGCTGATCACCCACCGAGTTTGCCAGGGCATTGGGCATGCTCAGTGCCGCAACAAAGTCGTGGATTCCCCGGTACTGCGACAGTCTTCCGCACATAGCAAACCCTCTCTACGTTTGACCTTAGACAATCGTGGTCGGTCGAGGTCTCATTTCATTGACGATGCGCCGCAGCTCGTCCGCTTCCCGCCTGCTCACATTGGACAACGTGGTCAGATCGGCGATTTGCTTACGCATTGTTGCGGCCTCGGCCCCGCGTTCCCGCAGATACCCCGCAAACTCTGTGTTCTTCGCCTGGGTTTCCAGCAGCATTTCACTGATACCGAAAACGTCCGCCCGCGCTTTTCGTAATTGCAGGTTGAGTTCCTGGATCTCGTTCTCTAGCAGACGGCAATGCTGTCGGTACATCTGCAGTGGGGTGGGGAGGCCAAGCCATCCTAGGGTGTCTTCATCGTTATTCATGGTTACGAATCCAATACTGTATGCACATACAGTAAATGACGTTTAGCCATGACGCGATTTGAGGCGACGAGCTGTAAGAGGGAAGGCGGAGATTGGGCCGGAAAAGTCAGCTGGCATAGATGAAAGTTTGCCCTTCAGCAGCATGAAAAAACCCAGCTCAACATAGCATTTGCTGGCTGTCACGGCAAGCGTAGGTTCCTGCTAGGGCCAATAAACACGGGGCTTTCAGCCTGTTTTGGCCTGCCGGGCATTCGCAGGCAGGACAGGCCCCGGCTCGCCGCCGGCAGTCCGGGGAGTTGGCGTGCCACGAACGGGCCACTGACGTGTCACAAGTGGGGCAGTGGCGTGCTTCAGCACTCGGCGCGCGCCGTCGTCCCCCCACCTCGCCTGCGGGCTAAATGGGTCGTTATTTCTGCGCCCCTGCGGACCACTCCCGGCGGCACAGGCTGGGCGCTTGCTTGGCGTTGTGGAGAAGTTAAAAGCCTGCGGAACCCTGCGAGGGTAGGTGTATTGGGGGATGGTGTTGGTACTGGCTGGATGCTTTTTCAGGAACGGCATCGGAAAAAGGTAATTAGGAAATATGGTGCAAGGCGGGTGCTTGAGAACCCCGAATTCGTTGGGTCTCTTCTATTACTTGGAGAAGTTATTTTTAGTAATTCTTCAAGTAATTTTTACGTAACTAATTGATTTGCAAGGAGTTAGCCTGTGATTGATATTACCTTTAAGAATAGTAATTTAATAACCTATATATTACTTGGATATTACTTTTCCGATTTTGTCTCAATCCCTTTAAAATTAAGGGCTGTAGAGGGTTTGGCGTACCTCCTTACCCACATTACCTTTTTCCGACGCCCAACTCAAAAAAGCGATCGCTGTACACGCGGAGCCTGCACGCGCTTCTTTATTCGCTCATAACCAGCATATGCAGAGACTCTCACGCACTTGGTTGTCGCCGCTAAGATGCGCATATCAGTAATACCGAAATTGGGAGGAGAGTTAGGCTCAACCTGACTTATTAGGCTGGAAGTGCAAACGGAGAGCGTGCGTAGCTCGTTGCGATTCTGTGGTGCATGTCTTTATGCTCATCGCCGCCTCTAACCTTCCAAGAGCTTTGTGGCGCTTGGAATCACCCTCCAGGCTGCACAGGTCCCGACTGCCCGGTCTCACTGTTTATTTGATTAGATTTGCGGGGATACGACTTCAGGCTGGCAGCGCATGCGCATACAGAGCTAACACTACTCAACTGTGTTAATAAAAAGAACTGCCAGTCAATCTTCCCGGTACAGACCAATCTGGTGCTGAAATTCGCGTGGGATAAAGTTGACTCGATCCAATAATAGATTTAAGGTCTTCGATTGATTTAATAAAGGGAGGACTCAGTCCAGGTAGACTTTCTCTAAGTATTGGAAAAAAAACACTCACTCCCTTGCCGGTAAAGTGCTTTCGGCCAAGGGATACAAGATAATTTGCTAGATCAATTAAGGCCGTGCGTGTGCTTATCAAAGACTCTATGAAATTTTCAGAAGCGGCGTACATATTTAAGATTCGTGTAGCACCTACTGCGTCTGTAAGTTCTGAAAGTGTTATGAGCTTGTCTTTGATGGGTAAGCTATTTCTAAAGTTCCAGTACTCATTCATTAAATCGCGCCTAGCACTTATCTGGTGTATAAGATTTTTATACTGGCCTTCAGCCAAAAATAATTTTTGATTGCCTTCAACAGCTCTCAGTCGAACAAATAAACCAAATACTCGCTTGTCAATTTCTAGTTCGTAAGAGCGGAGTGTGTATCCAATGTGTGGTATTAATAAAAACCTAGCTTGTTGATTTTCATGTGGTCTTACTACGTTTTCAATGGTATTAGATACATTTTCAATCATTGCAGCAATTGCATATACTGAAGAAACAAAAACTTCTGCTGATTGCTCTAGATCTTGTCGTGTCCTCTGTATAATTGAAAGTGCATAAGCACATAGAGCACCCGCAGTTGCGCCAGCAAAACCGGCGACCATAGGGCTTACATAATCTTTAAAAATTTCGTAATGGCTTTTGGTTACTGGAGAGACAGTACCGTCTCCGAAGGCAAAATAAATCAATGTTGCGAATAGCGTTATTACGAAGCCTGAAAACGCACCTACAGCGTAGCGCATAGATCCTCACTTGCTTTGTTAGTTACAAGGGTTCACGGGGAATCAAGTTTTTCATTTGGGCTAGGCCTTATTTAATATGGCCTGCATTTTCCCCAATCGTGTGAAGAATCCCCGAACATTTTCTCCAGGCGCGGATGCGCCTTGATGTTCTGTCCGAAGGTTAGCTTCATTCCTGCAGCCTCTAACGTCAGTTGATTTTCGTACAACCTTTCCAGCACGTCCCTCAGTGAGTATTCGCTCGCCATCCTTATCGACCTCATGCGTCATGTGAAGTAATCGGTACTAGTATTGGTACGTGATGATCCACCTCATAAGAAATCCCGGCTCCGAACTTGTAGTCTTCTATCTGGGATTTGAGCTCTGTTGAGTCGGATTCATATAGTGTAAATCTATATCTTTTGCTGAATGATGCCGATTGTGGCTCGGCTTGCAGTTCAAGAGTTACTACGTACTCACCAGGTGTCCAAATAAATAAACGGTTAAAAAGTTCCGTAAAAGGTCTTATTAGCTCGGGGTCTGCGATCACATCTTGGTCGTCGTCTTTTGGGCGAGCTTTGATTTTATTTCGGATGTCTTTGGTTAGAGACGCTTGGCCCTCTCTAAAAAATTTTTCGGTGTTACGATCGAACCAAGTTAAAAAATTAGTTCCATGAGCCCAACTTTCACCAGGCCTTAGTGAGAATGGAATGAAGAGGACAGAGGTTTTGGATGAAGGGGTTTCGTAGTAATTTTGTGCTGGAAACGTGCCAATTGCGACACCGTCTCTTGAAACTAAGATTTGTAGTGAGCGAACTCTTAGTTCACGTCCGCCAGTATTTCTGACGCTTACGAACATTCCAATGTTAGGGTTTCCTACTTTGTGAGTTATATGGATTCTACTATGAACCTCAACCTCAAGTCGCCTGGGTCGCAGTAATAAGTGTATGGGGGGAAGTTGCGATAAGACAATGGCTAAGCCCGCAATGAGTGCGGACCAAAACTGCCAATCTAAGTAGAGTGGATTTGGTGGTGTTTGCATACGCCCCCTACGGGTTTCCGTCCGATACCTGTTTCAATGCTTGTTAGCTGTCAGTTGCCAACGCCGCGAACTCACAGCTATCTGTTATAGGCACGATGCCACTACGAGTGGGGGAATGGAAGCAGATGCCACGCGAGGATCACCTATCGATGGTGCAAAAGTGGTACGGAGAGTTTTACGCTACTGTATGGGCCATGAAATCTAAGGGGTTTACAAAAAATCAGTCCAATCCATAACCGATAAACCTGTTGAATTTGAGCGTGAATGGTTTCAATCCCCCCCATCCGCACGCTCAATACGCAAGTTCCCGAAACGGACGGATCTCACTCGGCGGGCAATTGCTCGCTCCTAGCTCAAGGTGCCAGTAGCCCACATCGGTCCATTGACCGAGCTTGTAACCGACCTTCGGGTAGGTACCGATGTGACGGAAACCAAGTCGCTCATGCATTCCTACGCTACCCGAATTAGGCTGGGAAATACCTGCATAGGCAGAACGAAAGCCCTGTCGAGCTAGGGTGGGCAGCAACACTTCATAAAGGCTGCGGCCCACACCTTTGCGACGTTCGCTCTCGGCAATGTAGACGGTGACATCTACTGCCCAGCGGTACGCCGCGCGAGCTCGATGTTGGCTGGCATAGGCGTAGCCGACCACTATGCCTTCTCGAACCGCAACCAGGTAAGGATAGGTCTGCAGTGTCACTGCGATACGCTGTTGTATCTCTTCGACGGTCGGTGGCACCTCTTCGAAAGAAATTGCGGTGCTGGTTACTATCGGAGCGTAGATAGATTGGATGGTCAAAGCGTCGTCAAGCTGTGCCACCCTTATTTCGAAAGACATATATGACCTTAGATTGAGCGTTGGTTCACGCGTGCCATGAGTTGTTCGGCGCTTTCCTTGCGTTCTGAATACCGATCTACCAGGAAGGCCTGACTGTCACGCAGAAGTAGCGTGAATTTTATGAGCTCCTCCATCACGTCGACCACCCGATCGTAGAACGCAGAAGGCCTCATTCGACCAGCCTCGTCGAATTCCATATAGGCTTTCGGTACAGAGGATTGATTGGGAATTGTGAACATGCGCATCCAGCGACCCAATACACGCAACTGATTGACCACGTTGAAGGACTGTGAACCGCCGCAGACCTGCATCACTGCCAGTGTCTTCCCTTGGGTAGGGCGAACAGCGCCGAGCTCAAGAGGTACCCAGTCGATTTGCGCCTTGAACACGGCTGACATCGCGCCATGTCTTTCCGGTGAACACCAAACCTGACCTTCCGACCACAACATCAGATCGCGCAGTTCCTGCACCTTAGGGTGATCCACCGGAGCGTCGTCGGGCAGTGGGAGCCCGGTAGGATTGAAGACTCGGGTTTCCGCACCGAAGTACTCAAGTAAGCGCGCGGCCTCTTCTACCAGCAGACGGCTGAAGGAGCGCTCACGAGTCGATCCATATAGCAACAGGATCCGAGGCTTTTGATCGTTCGGGCGAGGCGTCATCTGCGGAGCGTCGAACAGAGAAAGGTCCAGGTTGGGTAGTTGCTCTGACATAAGTACTCCTTCTCAGATTGTGCCGATTCGATCCAGCTCACGTTTGAGTTCATCGCGGCTGAGGCTGTTGAAGGGAAGGGCTAGGAACGCTTTGCAGCGTTGTTCGATTCGAGCAAGCGTGACGCTGAACGCGGCATCAACCGTTGATTCGTCACCCACGGTATCGGACGGATCTTCTAGGCCCCAATGAGATTTCAAGGCCGGGCCGAAGTACAACGGGCAAGATTCACCCGCCGCTTTGTCGCATACAGTGATGACGATATTCGGAGGGTTATCTTCGAATGCTTCATTGCCCTTGCTGTGCAAGCCTTCGATGGAGATGCCCGACTGTTTCAAGGTAGTCAAACTGCGTGGCAGTACCTGCCCTTTGGGAAAGCTTCCGGAGCTCACCGCTTTGAATCCTTCCGGCGCTAGGTGGTTAAACATGGCTTCTGAAAGAATGCTACGGCAGCTGTTGGCCGTGCACATGAACAGGACTCGCATTTATTGCTCCTTCCGCTCTTCGCGGATACCAAAGACTTAGGCACAGCG
Source organism: Pseudomonas sp. AC463 (assembly GCF_979253585.1). Classification (NCBI taxonomy): domain Bacteria; kingdom Pseudomonadati; phylum Pseudomonadota; class Gammaproteobacteria; order Pseudomonadales; family Pseudomonadaceae; genus Pseudomonas; species Pseudomonas sp. AC463. The sequence goes on from NZ_CEEDDZ010000007.1 coordinate 99,376, forward strand.
CCAGTTCGAGGGTGTTATCGATTGGGATTAGCAGCAGGCAATATCGCGGAAAGGGCGTCCATCCATATTCTGTAGGCGGGAAGCGTCCTCCTGCAGCCAATGAACGTTAGCCCGTAATGTCACTTGCAATATCTCGTACACCCAGGCGGGAAGGTCCGGATTTAGACGGTAGTAAATCCATAGCCCCTGGCGACGATCCTGCAACAAGCCACTACCGCGTAAATGTGCGAGGTGGCGGCTGATCTTCGATTGGCTATCGTCGAGAGCACACATCAGTTCGCAGACGCAAAGCTCTCCATGGGAGGCGATCAGTAATGTGGCGCGGGCACGGGTTTGATCTGCCAGGCTTTTGAATACTTCTGGAGGGGTTATCATGCCGAATACTTTTATATGTGGATAATCGAATATACGCATATAAGCATATGTGGGACAAGTACCCACGGACGAACGCCCGCTTTTGGTCAACCTTTGGGGATGGTGTTGGTACGAAAGTGGTACGTGGGTTTATGAGTGGCTCTACAAGGCCAATATTACCGGTGCTTTTGGATTAGTAGCTCCAATCCATCATCGGTGCGACGGAGAAGCGGCGGGAGAGGGGAGCGGTTTGTAGGGGCATTGGAAATCTGAGTCAGCGAGGCGAGTGGCGTAGTTTATCAGGGATGTATCCAGGGTGTCGGGGAGGTGTTCCACTGCCTTGTCGCAAGGCGCTAACCTGAACCAAACCTGTCGCGCCGCAAGATTTCATAATTCCCTGCATCGCGCAGGCATACGATCACTGTCAAGAGCGTATCAGCGCGCCTCCTGCCTACTGGGACTGAAAACATGATCTCGAATCTCATCAAAGTCGTGATGATCACCGGCACGTTACTACTGAGCGCCTGCTCCGGCATAAGCAGCAGCACGTGTTTCTCTGAGGGGTGCCAGGCGTTTGATGGCCATGGCGCCAACAACAACGCCACTAAGGTGAATTTTGGTGGCAGTGCGCTGGGTAGCAGCTTTAGTCAGTACAGTTCGGGGTTGTTGCACGACGATTGATTTAGCAATGGGGTCGCTGCGCAGCTCAGCGGGAGAAAGCTCCCTCGCCACGGGGGGAGTTATCCCGTAACCACGGTGCCTTTGTGGAAAATCTCACGCCGTGCGCGGCGGCTGATGTTTTCATGCTTGCTGGCTGCGTACATCGCGTCGAAACGCTCGCGATCAATGCCTTCATATTTGGCCAGCTCTTCGAGCACCATCTGGTCGTATTCTTTTTCGATGACGAACCGGAAGATCTCGCGCCGATAGTAGAACCCGAACTGAAATGCCAGCACTTCAGTCAGGTAGTCCGATTCGGTGAGGAAGCAGTTTTCCAGGTCGATGGCCTTGGCGGTGTTGGGCTGGCGCGGGTCGATCATCACATTGTTGGCCCAGAAGTCCATGTGGACGACGCCCTTGCTGTGCAGGGAGCGCAGCAGCCTGAACGAAACGTTGATCAGGCTTTGTACGTCGCGCGCCTGCTCGAGCCAATCCAGGCCACTGACGTAGCCGTCGAGCATCTCGGTAAAGATGAAGAATTCCTGGATCAGGCCAAGAGCCGACTTTCTGTAGCCGAAGCCGTAAAGGCCGGCGACCGGGGCGCCGCGTTTCTGGGCGCCGAGGGTGTTGATGACTTCTTCGACCGGCCAATCGAATGTGCCGTCGCGTTTTGCGCGCCCGAAGGTGACTCTCAATTTTGGCCGGAGGCTGTCAAGCGGTTGGGATTTGGCGAACAGGTTGTTCTCCATCCCTTTCAGCGGGGCGCTGATACGGTCTTTTATCTGATGACGCGTGTCGATCAGGTCCTGAATCGCCTGCTGGGCACTGTCGCTCGCGCTGCGCATGGTGAAAACCGTGGCATTGCGATGGCTCAGTGTAGAAGGAAAGCTTTGGAGCACGCTGCTGTCAGGAAAGCTCAAAACACGTCCTTGTCATGTCGGAAAAATATTACAGGCATGTTACATGCTCGAGCTATTGGATCCAACCTGAACCTTTCCTGAACGAAAATGAAATTATTGTCATCTCGCTCGAGCTAAGGGGTTTCCTGTATTGATAAGTCATGTTTTCAGTGATCGTATTTTTTCGCGCGGCAACCCATTTCCGCGCAGTTGGCAGCAAAAAAATGTTGTGGAAAAAGACGTGCGCGGTGCAATAATGGCTCTAGGCCATTATTTCAATTTTAAGTGCTATTAATGAAAACAACATTTTTTGCGAAATTGTTTATCGTTTTTATTGCTGCATCATTGGTCTGTATTATTTATCTGTTGGCGGATGCGCTTCTATAAGGCGTGGTTATTTTTTTTGTATTGCTGTGTCAAAAACTTACCGATCACGAATAAACTGCCTAAGATAAGTCCGAGAAACGCGCCCAATAGTAAAAATTTCTTCGGGTTTTTGCTGTTGGTGACTTTTACTTCGTCCAGGGTATTAAACGCTCTGACGTTATTGCCTGCGGCCAAGGCGGGCAAGTTAAGTTTGATGGCGTCGGTGTTGGCGCTGTCCAAGGCTGATGTCAGCAGAGTTCTCGCCCTGTCCTCGGTCGTGGCTGTCGTCGATGCGATATAGATAACTGGTCCGTTATTGTTGGACTTGGGCGTAGTCTCTTTCAAGGTAACGGCGTTCGCCGTCATCACACCCATAGCGGTGTAAAACATATCGTTCTGTATCGAACTATAGAGTTTGGTATCCAGCGGTGGCGGGCTCGCCGAGGTGCTCGCGTATTGTTCTTTCACGCCGCCATATAAGCTGTAAAGCGAAGACTTGGTAATGTAAGTGCTGGCGTTCCACTGTTCCGCCGACGTAATACCGAGCACGAAAGAAATAGCAGCGCCGGCCAAGGTTGTGGCTACTACGGTGATCTTGCTTGACCACAAGGCTTGCAGTAGCGGAACCAAATCTATTTCGTCATCAATGGGGCGGGGTGTTGGCTTGGTTGTAGTGCTCACGAAAAATTCCTTTCTTTGCGTTCCCGGATTGTAGAGAAAAAGCCGCAATACAGCAGTTGTTATTCCTAAGCGCCTTAGGTGAGAATGGTTCCTGTTAGTCGGGGCTGGAATTATCCAGCCGCAGGTGTTTGAGCACTCTAAGGCGACAATCGTTCATGGAGCTCTATAACACAGGGGCAAGTGTGTTTGCCCCCATCATTTAATGCCCGCCCTGCATCCGACGCGCTATCAAGTAAACCCCGAGCCCAACCAGTGCCGTAACCGCTCCAATGTATCCCGTGCTCGTCCAGCCCAGCCCCGCCGTAATCGCCATCCCGCCAAACCAGGGGCCCAACGCGTTAGCCAGGTTGAACGCTGCATGGTTGGAGGCTGCCGCCAGGCTCGGCGCCTCGTGGGCGATGTCCATCAGGCGGATCTGCAGCGGTGCGGCCAGCGACACCATGGTGCCGACCAGGCCGATGCCCAGCAGCACGCCCCACAGTGACCCCGCAGCAAACGGGAAGAACACCAGCACCGCCATCGACCACACCAGTATCAAGCCCACCGCACGAAACTGCAGGCGATCGAACAGTTTGCCGCCGGCGATGTTGCCGATAATCCCGCCCACGCCAAACGCGGCCAGCCCAAACGGAATCCACTGGGGCGACACCTTGGTGACTTCCAGCATGGTTGGAGCCAGGTAGCTGAATACGCAAAACATCCCGGCAAAGCCGATGGCGCCAATGGCCAGGGCCATCCACACCTGGGGCTTGGTGAACGCGCGCAGTTCCTTGCGTGGGTCGCTGCGCGGTTCGTCGCGGCGATCCGGCACGAATTGCCAAACCAGCGCGATGGTGCACAGCGCGATCACGCTGACCAGCGCGAACGCCGAGCGCCAGCCCAGGTATTGCCCGAGGAAGGTGGCAATCGGGTTGCCCAGCAACATGGCCAGGGTCAGCCCCATCATCACCCGCGCGACGGCCCCGGCGCGTTTGTCGGTGGGCACCATGCTCGAGGCCACCACGGCGGCGATGCCGAAGTAGGCGCCATGGGGCAGGCCGCTGATAAAGCGGAAGGCCACCAGCGAGCCGAAGGTCGGCGTGAACGCCGTGGCCAGGTTGCCCAGGGCATACAGGCCCATCAAGAGCAGCAGCATGTGCTTGCGCAGCAGCTTGGCGCCGAGGATTGCCAACAGTGGCGCACCGACCATTACGCCCAGTGCATAGGCGCTGATGGCGTGGCCCACCTGGGGCTCGCTGAGGTTCAGGTTGTGGGCGATATCGGGCATCAGGCCCATGATGGCGAATTCGCCGGTGCCGATCGCGAAGGCGCCCACGGCCATGGCCGCTTCCATTTTGGCGGCACTGCGCGCGGGCAGCACATGCCCGGGTGTTTGCTGGATAGTCATGTGTCGCTCTGTTGGGATGGATCGTACGAACAAGAGTCGCCGATCCTACGCAAGCAGCGGCGAAGGTGTCTAGGACAGCCCTTTATGCGAGCGTCGCAGGCCTGTGACCTCACGTCGCGCCTGCCAGGCTTGACACTTAGCCCTGGCAGCCGCGTTAAAACCCGCGTTTTAGAGCTGTCAATTGGCCAAACAGCGCATATCAGCCGTTTGGCGTGATATTCTGCGCGCCGTCTTGGTCTAGTCTTTCTCTGGTACGTACACCCGTATACGTCCCGGCGATTGGCTGTCGCCCAGGTAGCTGAAGCCAATAATGATAAGAAGTCAGCGCAGAAGGGACATAAAAGTGAGGTCGATACATCGACCTTGTGTGCCCACCCTGCGGCTCTCACGTGAATGTGCAAACCCCGCGATGCGTTGCCTGGCGCAGCGTGATTGACGGTTGCCCATGATCAGGGGCGGTAGGGCGGATGGCGTTTTATCATAGGTGCTACTGATGTTTAAAAAAGTAAACACTGCCCTGCTGGGGCTGGCTTTGTCGCTGGGGATTACGTCCGTTCACGCGGAAGAGGCAAAGAAAGTCGATGTGCTGCTGATCGGCGGCGGCATCATGAGTGCAACCCTGGGTGTATGGCTTAACGAGCTGCAGCCGGACTGGTCCATGGAAATGGTCGAGCGCCTTGATGGCGTGGCCGAAGAAAGCTCCAACGGCTGGAACAACGCCGGTACCGGTCACTCGGCCCTGGCTGAGTTGAACTACACCCCGGAAAACAAGGACGGCACCGTTGAGATCCCGAAAGCGGTCGAAATCAACGAAGCGTTCCAGATCTCCCGTCAGTTCTGGTCCTGGCAAGTCCAGCAGGGCGTGCTGAAGAACCCACGTTCGTTCATCAACACCACTCCGCACATGAGCTTCGTGTGGGGCGATGACAACATCAAGTTCCTGAAAAAACGCTACGAAGCGCTGAAAGCCAGTCCGCTGTTCGCCGGCATGCAGTACTCCGAAGACCCGGCGCAGATCGCCAAATGGGTTCCGCTGATGATGGAAGGGCGTGACCCGAACCAGAAAATCGCGGCCACCTGGAGCCCGCTGGGTACCGACATGAACTTCGGCGAGATCACCCGCCAGTTCGTCGCCCACCTGCAGACCACGCCGAAGTTCGACCTGAAACTGTCGAGCGAAGTGCAGGACATCACCAAGAACGCCGACGGTTCGTGGCGTGTCAGCTACAAAAACCTGAAAGACGGCACCAAGACTGAAACCGACGCCAAGTTCGTGTTCATCGGCGCCGGCGGCGGTGCACTGCACCTGCTGCAAAAGTCGGGCATTCCTGAAGCCAAGGAATACGCTGGCTTCCCGGTAGGTGGTTCGTTCCTGGTCACCGATAACCCATCGGTTGCCGAGCAGCACCTGGCCAAGGCCTACGGTAAAGCGTCGGTTGGCGCGCCGCCGATGTCGGTTCCGCACCTGGACACCCGCGTGCTGGATGGCAAGCGCGTAATCCTGTTTGGCCCGTTCGCGACCTTCTCGACCAAGTTCCTGAAAGAAGGCTCGTACCTGGACCTGCTGACCAGCACCACCACCCACAACATCTGGCCAATGACCAAAGTCGGTATTCGTGAATACCCACTGGTCGAGTACCTCGCCGGCCAACTGATGCTGTCCGATGACGACCGCTTCAAGGCGCTGCAAGAGTACTTCCCGAACGCCAAGAAAGAAGACTGGCGCCTGTGGCAAGCCGGTCAGCGCGTGCAGATCATCAAGCGTGACGAAGAGCAGGGCGGCGTCCTGAAACTCGGTACCGAAGTGGTCAGCTCCGCCGACAACACCATCGCAGGCCTGTTGGGTGCATCGCCAGGCGCGTCCACCGCGGCTCCGATCATGCTGACCGTGCTGCAGAAAGTGTTCAAGGACAAGGTTGCGACCCCTGAGTGGCAGGCCAAGCTGCACCAGATCGTGCCGAGCTACGGCACCAAGCTGAACGACAGCCCGGAAGCGGTTGCCAAGGAATGGGCCTACACCGCCAACATCCTGCAACTGCCGACACCGCCTGTGATCCCGCAGGGCGTTGCTCCAACCGCTACCGAGGCTGCCAAGCCTGCGGCTGAGCCGAGCAAGCCGGCGTCTGATCTGGCGCTGTAAGCAACACCGATAAAAAGCCCGCTGAACCGGTAACGGTCAGCGGGCTTTTTTGTGGCGGTTATTCAGGCGCGACGATGGCTTCGCGGGACGGGCGGCAGCTCAGATGTGGAACCCGTATTTGACTTGCTCATACAGGTGCAAGGCCAGCGCATTGCTGGTATCGCACAGCAGGTACAGATGGTGAATCGGCAGCGGCGGTAGCGCGAAGCCAGCGATTACTTGTGTCAGCCCTTCGCCCATGCGGCTTGCCTCCATCAGCCCCACCGCCACACCGCTGCGGATACAGGCCTCGACGGCGGTAGAGTTAGGGCTTTCGAGTAACACCCGGTGATAAATTCCGTGGTCTTTCAGAGTTTGCAGCGCCGCCGCGCGATACGGGCAGCCCGCGACCGGCACAGTGATGGGCAGCGCGCCATTGGCCGCGCAACTGAAGTGCTCGGCCGCAACCCACAGTGGCTGAACAGGCCCCAAGCGTTCGCCCTGTGCCAAGGGGTGCGCAGTAACCGTGATAGCCAGGTCCAGCCGGTTTGCCATAAACAAATTCAGCAGTTCACCGCTGGTGCGTGCTTCGACTTCCAGCTCCAGCAGCGGGTTGTCGGCGATCAAGCGTGGCAGAAATTCCTGCATAAAGTCGGGGGCATAGGTGTCCGGTACCCCCAGGCGGATCTTGCCCTGCATGCGCTGGGGCATCAGGGAGATCAGCAAGCGGTCGTGGCTTTTGAGGAATTCGGTGGTTTCTCCGAGCAACTTGTTGCCATACAGCGTCAATTCCACGCCCTGGTTGCTGCGGCTGAACAGGCGCTGACCGACTTGGTCTTCCAGCTTCTGGATTTGCGTGGTCACGGTGGACGCACTGCGGTGCACATGTTCGGCGGCCTCATTGAACCGTCGAAAGCGCGCCACGGCGTGGAAGGTTCGCAACAGCTCGATATTCAGTTGTTTAGCCATGGTTCCACTTTTTAGGACTGGTTGTGCAGGTTATTCAAATATACAGAATCATGCGCGGCCCTTAGCCTGACCGTCAACATAGAACGGCTGGAGGCTGCATGAAGCGATCATCCCTGGGGCTGCTGCTGTTGCAAGCCGCATTCGTCCTGTCGTGGAGCTCCGGCTATATCGGCGCCAAACTCGGCACGCAAGGTGGCGGGGCGTTCAACTTGCTGTTCTGGCGGTTCCTTTTGGTCTCGGTGTGCCTGGGGCTATTTTTGAATGTCAGGTTGCGCAAGCTTTCATGGACACTGATTCGCCATTACGCCGTGATCGGCGTTCTCTCGCAGTTCCTGTACCTGAGCTGCCTCTATGTCGCGATCCAGAACGGTTTGCCGCCCGGCATCGCGGCGATCATCGCGGCACTGCAGCCCTTGATGACGGCGGCGTTATCCACGGCAAGCGTGGCCGAGCGCAGTGGCGGCTGGCAGTGGCTGGGGCTGACGATCAGCTTTGCCGGGGTGTCGATCGTGATTGCCGGGCAATACGGCAGCGCGGGCCAAGACGTCGGTTTGGTCATGTACCTGTTGCCGTTGGCTGCGGCCTTGGGGCTCACGCTGGCCACCTTGTATGAACGCCGCACCGTACAACACCAGAACGCCGGCCTGGTGTTGCCGCTGTTTATCCAGTCGGTGCTGACCCTGATCGGGTTTACCGGGGCCGTGCTCTATACCGATACCCTGAGTATTCCCAGTGACCCTGACGTGCTGATCTCGATTGTCTGGCTGACGGTGTTCTCGACCTTTATCGCCTACCTGAGCCTGTGGATGTTGCTACGGGTAATGACCGCAACCCGCGTCGCCGCACTGGTCTACCTGGAGCCGCCGGTTACCCTGGCCTGGGCAGCACTGATGTTTGGCGACGCGATTCAGCCGTCCACCTATGCCGGGGTTGCCGTGGTGGTCGCGGGGTTGCTAGTGGTACGCCGGCAGCGACCGACCGTCGTGTGTGCTTCTTGAGGCCCGAGGGTTCAGCAAGCTGACAGACATCACCTGTTAAAACTTACCCAGGCCAAGCAGGAGCATGGCGGTAACAAGGGGGATTTTTTACGGTTTGCAGGTGTTGGGCGTCAGCGCCCGAGGGGTTTGTATGTTGCTACGTTATGCAGCATTGGCGGCCGTGGTCGTCGCCGCGTCCGGGTGTGTGCAAGAGCGTGTCGTGCATGAGCGCAGGCCGGTGCAACGCGAGTATGTCGAAGTCGTCGCGCCGCAACCGCCGCCCGTGCAGGTGATCGAAGTCGAGCCGCCGGTGCGCTACGGCTATGTCTGGTCACGCGGTTACTGGCGTTGGGACGGCGGGCGTTACGTCGCAGTGCACGGCCATTGGGAGCCGGTGCGCGAGGGCTATCGCTATGTGCATCCGCACTGGGTGCAACGCAACGATGGTTACCACTGGCAGGGCGGTGGCTGGGTTCGCTGAGCCCTGGCTAGCCCGGCTTTTGTGTGCCCAGCAGCCGAACCTCACGTAACAGTGCGGCACCGAGTTGGTCAGTGCCCAGTTCCCGGTAACCCACGGCCTTGATTTCGCCGTTCTCTTCGGCCTGGATGATGATCACCGGCGTCTCTTTGCCGGTGGCTTCGTCGATGTGCAACGCGTACTGGGGAATATCCAGCTTGATGGGTGTACCGGCGGCCTGGCCTTTCACATTGATCAGGAACGCCGCACAACCGCTGTCGACATCCAGGCTGGTAGCGGAGCGGCCGCTCACAAAGCAGCTTTGCGGCAGGTCGGGCCAGGTGATGGTGTTGGCCTGGGCGAACGTTGGCGCGATGACCAAGGCTGCGAGAAGAAGCATGCGCACGTGGGTCGTTCTCTCGATCAAGGGGTAGATGCGGTTTTTACCAAAGCCTGCCGGTTGCCGCAACGCTGCGACTCATGCCAGCCGTTTCATGCCGGCTGCCTTCGCCGCAGCGAGGTCGAAGGTGGCGGTGTACTCGCACCCGGCAGCGTGGGCGCAGCGCTCGATCAGGCAGTCGGCGAAATCAGCCTTGTTGGTGGAGAATCGTCGCAACGCCTGCCAGATGACTTCGGCGTGCTCGATGGTCAATTCACGGGTGCGCAGGAGGGTTTCCAGAACGGTGACTACATCACTTTTGGCCGACTGGTAGCAGCTCTGTAACACCCAGACCAGCTCCACCACCGACACCAGGCTGACAAAACCGGGTGAAAACGCGGTGAGGGATTCGATCAACTCGGATGCCTTGGGCGATTGAACCGGGTCGTCCTGGGTGACATAGCGCACCAGCACGTTGGTATCCAGGCCGATCATCCAGCTTTCGCTCCCTGTGCGGCGATGGCGCGGTTCATGTCCTCCAGAGACACAGCCCTGGCTGGCTTTTGAATCAGGCCCTTGAGGTCGTGAACGGTTTTGCTCGCGGCGATTATGGAAAATTTGCCGTCTTCCATTTCGACAAACTCAACCCGGTCACCGGTTTCCAGGCCCAGGGCGGTCCTGACTTGGATCGGGATAGTGATTTGTCCTTTTGAGGTCAGTGTGGCGGTTGCCATATCGAAAATCTCCATCGTGATATTCCTTACATTAGGGTAAGGAATTATGGAGGACAAGATCCGTTGGTCCATAGGTCGCTCTTCTGGTGTGGTTTGATCGGAACAGGTAAAAAGATAGCCCGCTTCGTCCCGTCCGCACGCCCTCAAGCCCCTGTAAAGAGATACAGCATATGACCGATCGCCAGCTCATCATCCCCGCTGCCATGCAGCCCATCGTCGAGCGCGCGGGTTACGTGCCTGCCGTCAAAGTCGCCAAGACGCTGTACTGCGCGGGGCAGGTGGGGCGTACGCCAGCACTGGCGGTGATCGAGGACCCCGAGGCGCAATTCGTCGCCGCCTGGGACAACCTGCGGCAGGTTCTGGAAGAGGGCGGCTGTACCTTCGACGACGTGGTGGACATGACCACCTACCACGTGAATATGAGCCAGCACATGGCGGTTTTCCGAGAGGTGAAAAACCGCCTGTTCCCACGCGGGCATTGCGCCTGGACCACCATTGGGGTGTCTGAACTGGCGCACCCCGGTTTGCTGGTGGAAATCAAATGCGTGGCAATCCAGCGCTGACGGCTTACTGCACCACGCGGTAACACGGCACATACGCTGCGCCGCCCGGCAGCTTCATGCGGTGCTGGGCGACGAATGCCTGCAGCAACTCGTCCAGCGGCTTCATGATGGCCGGATCGCCGTGGATTTCGTACGGGCCGTTCTGTTCGATCAGGCGGATGCCCTTGTCCTTGACGTTGCCGGCCACAATCCCCGAGAACGCGCGACGCAGGTTGGCCGCCAGTTCATGGGGCGCCAGCGCATGGCTCAGTTGCAGGCTGGCCATGTTTTCGTGGGTCGGGTCGAACGGGCGCTGGAAACCCTCGTCGATCTTCAGCAGCCAGTTGAAGTGGAACGCGTCGTTGCGCTCGCGGCGGAACTGCTTCACCGCCTTGAGGCCAGCGGTCATCTGGCGCGCCACTTCGGCCGGGTCGTCGATGATGATCTGATAGTGCGCCTGGGCTGCCTCGCCCAGGGTGGCACCGACGAACGCGTGCAGTTGTTGCAGGTACGGCGCGGCGTGTTTCGGCCCGGTGAGGATGACCGGGAACGGCAGGTCGCGGTTGTCCGGGTGCATCAGGATGCCCAGCAGGTACAGGAATTCTTCGGCCGTGCCGGCGCCGCCCGGGAAGATGATGATGCCGTGGCCCACGCGCACGAAGGCTTCCAGGCGTTTCTCGATGTCCGGCAGGATCACCAGCTCGTTGACGATCGGGTTCGGCGCTTCGGCAGCGATGATGCCCGGCTCGGTCAGGCCGAGGTAGCGGCCGCCAGTGATGCGCTGTTTTGCGTGGGAAATGGTCGCGCCTTTCATCGGACCTTTCATTACGCCAGGGCCGCAACCGGTGCACACGTCGAGGCTGCGCAGGCCCAGCTCGTGGCCGACTTTCTTGGTGTATTTGTATTCTTCGGTATTGATCGAATGGCCGCCCCAGCACACCACGATTTTCGGCTCGACGCCCGGGCGCAGCGTACGGGCGTTGCGCAGCAGGTGGAACACGTAGTCGGTGATGCCCTGGGAGTTGCTCAGGTCGATGCGCTGGCTGTCGAGTTCGTTCTCGGTGTAGACAATATCGCGCAGGGCGCTGAACAGCATCTCGCGGGTGCTGGCGATCATTTCGCCGTCGACGAAGGCGTCGGCCGGTGCATTCAGCAACTCCAGGCGTACGCCGCGATCCTGCTGGTGGATACGTACTTCAAAGTCTTTGTAGGCGTCGAGTATGGTCTTGGCGTTGTCGATATGCGCGCCGGTGTTGAGGATGGCCAGGGCGCACTGGCGGAACAGGGTATAGATGCTGCCGGTGCCGGCTTCGCTCAGTTGCTGGACTTCGCGTTGGGAGAGGGTTTCGAGGCTGCCCTTGGGGCTGACGGAGGCATTGATGACTTGGCGTTGGGGCATTCTGATTCCTTGAAAACGCAGCCACCGCAGCCCGTGAGGCGCGATGGCTTGAGAAGGGTGGGCGCCGATTACGGTCGCACGCGACGATATTTACCTCAGGCGCCAGGCCGAGCGCAAATACCGTCCACCACCATCATGCCGCAGAACTTACTGAATCAGCTTCCAGTTTTTGTAGAAAACCCGACGCAGGGTAAAGACCATGCCGGCAAACCCAGCGATCACGGCGTTGAGCACCGACGGCAGCGGGGTGGGGCGCACAATGTCGATAAACAGGCAGTAACGCTTTGCATCGTTTTTGTTGAAGGACGCATGCATCAGCGTGTCATCGAAGATAAACAGCGGGTCGTCGTGCCAGTAATGCTTGTGCTTGCCCACCTGGATGTAGACGCCGTCGTGATGGGGCGCCGGGGCCATGTTGTAGAGCACGCGGAACATCATGCGCAGCGGGCCGAAGTGAAACGAGGTGGAGCGGTTTTCGTTGAACACCGATACGCCGATGGTCTTCACGAACGGCAGCTTTTCGCGCAGTTGCGGGATGTCCAGAGTGGTTTCGATCGGCCGCCCGTACCATTGGAAAAACAACATGCCGCGTTTTTTCTCGGCCATGCGCTCATCGAGGTAGCCGATGATTTCATCCTTGTGGGCCATGGCATCGTTGATCACCTTTTGCAGGTCTTCACGCCAGGCGGGTGGCAGGTCGCGCATTGTATAAACATGGCGGTTACGCGAGCTCAACAGGTCAAACAGCGTGTTGAACGGTGCCAGCAGCCAGGTATTGCGGCCGCTGCCGACGAAGTATTTCTTGATCGTGGGCGCGTCATACAAACCGTTGCGCAGGAAATCGTAGATACCGCACACCAGCACCAGGCCGAGAAACACCAGCGTGGTTTCAGGGAATACATCGATAATCAAAAGTACGCCGAATACCCAGGCGACCGAGATCGCTTTTTTACGCAAAGCAGGCTTGTTCATGACACAGCTCCAGCAGGACGCCATTCGACAGGTCCGGATCCCTGGCTGCGAGTGGTGGGGGTTTTGAAACATATTGAAACAACTGCGTCATGATAAGGCGTTCAGCGGCGGATTGGCGTTTTAAATAGTGCGAAATTGTGAAGGCGTTACGCAGATGTGAACCTTGTGAACGCTGTGCGGGATTGGATTTTGTAAACAGAACATTTGCGACTATCGTGACGCTTCGGTTTTTCAGGCGTCATAGACCGGTACGATTAAGTTGAATGGCCACCATTGGCCTTCGGCACCTTGGAAGAGGCAGAAATTTTATGATCATCAAACCGCGGGTTCGTGGCTTTATCTGTGTGACCGCTCACCCTGTTGGCTGTGAAGCGAACGTCAAAGAGCAGATCGACTACGTGACTCAACACGGCGTCATCGAAGGCGGCCCGAAAAAGGTGCTGGTTCTCGGCGCTTCCACCGGCTACGGCCTGGCCGCGCGCATCAGTGCTGCGTTTGGCTGCGGCGCCGACACCCTGGGCGTGTTTTTTGAGAAAGAAGGCGAAGAAGGCAAGCTGAGCTCCGCCGGCTGGTACAACAGCGCCGCGTTCGAGAAGTTTGCCGTCGAAAAAGGCCTGTACGCCAAGAGCATCAACGGCGACGCGTTCTCCGACGAGATCAAGCGCCTGACCATCGAAACCATCAAGAAAGACCTGGGCAAGATCGACCTGGTGGTCTACAGCCTGGCCGCGCCACGCCGTACCGACCCGCAAGGCGTGGTGCACACCTCCACCCTCAAGCCGATCGGCAAGGCCGTGACCCTGCGCGGGATCAACACCGACAAGGGCGTCGTGGTCGACACCACCCTGGAGCCTGCGACCCAGGAAGAAATCGACGGCACCGTCAAAGTGATGGGCGGCGAAGACTGGCAGCTGTGGATCGACGCCCTGCGTGACGCCGATGTACTGGCCGAAGGCGCCAAGACCACCGCGTTCACCTACCTGGGCGAGAAGCTGACCCAGGATATCTACTGGAACGGCTCCATCGGCGAAGCCAAGAAAGACCTCGACAAGAAAGTCCTGACCCTGCGCGACAACCTCGCTGCGCTGAAGGGCGACGCCCGTGTGTCGGTGCTCAAGGCCGTGGTCACCCAGGCCAGCTCGGCGATCCCGATCATGCCGCTGTACCTGTCGCTGCTGTTCAAAGTGATGAAAGAGCAGGGCACCCACGAAGGTTGCATCGAGCAGGTCTACGGCTTGTTCAAGGACAGCCTGTACGGCAGCCAGCCGAAGCTCGACGCCGACGGCCGCCTGCGCGCCGACCTGGCCGAGCTGGAGCCTAAGGTTCAGGACGCCGTCGCGGCGCTGTGGAACCAGGTGACCGACGACAACGTCAACGAGATCAGCGACTTTGCCGGTTACAAGGCGGAGTTCCTGCGCTTGTTCGGCTTTGAAGTCGATGGCGTGGACTACGACGCTGACGTGAACCCGACTGTGAAGATCAATGGCCTGATCCAGGCTTAAGACACGTCGGTTAAACAATGTGGGAGGGGGCTTGCCCCCGATGGCAGTGTGTCAGTCATACATAGGCTGACTGACACTCCGCTATCGGGGGCAAGCCCCCTCCCACATTTTTTTGTGTGCGCCTTGATCAGCGTGCCCACTTCTCCATCGCAAAATCCACAAACGCCCGCAGCTTGGGCAGCCGATAGCGGTCCTGGCGGTAGAGCAAGTGCATGGGGCGGCTCGGCAGTTGATAGGTGGTCAGCAAGGCCACCAGCTTGCCTCTCTCCAGGTCCGGCTGCACCAGGGCATCGGCCAGCATGATGATGCCCATGCCGTTGACGGCCGCCTGGCGCAAGCCCTGCGAGCTGTTGATGGTCAATGAACCGCCGACCGGAACCTCTACCTCGCCGTCCTCGTCGCTCATGCGCCACAGTTTGCCGCTGTCGCGCCAGTTGTCGTTCGCCGGATAGGCAAACGCCAGGCAGTCGTGGTGGCGCAAGTCATCCGGCGTTGAAGGCGTGCCGCGTCGCGCCAGGTACGCGGGTGACGCGCAGAGGGTCAGGGTGTAGGCCTGCAGTGGCCGGGCGATCAGGCTGGAGGTTTCCAGTTCGCCGAGACGGATCGCCACGTCGAAGCCGCTGTCGATCAAGTCCATCCGCTCATTGCTGAGCACCACGTACAGGTCGATCTGCGGGTAGCGCTGGGAAAATTCGCTCAACGCCGGCACCAGGCGTTCGGTGCCGAACACGGGTGGCGCGGTGATGCGCAGGCTGCCTTTGGGGGTTTCGCTGTGGATCTGCTCCGCCAGCAACTCGGAGTCAGCCACCAGCCCGAGCACCTCAAGGCAACGCTGGTAGTACTCGCCGCCGAATTCCGTAAGGCTTTGTTTGCGCGTGGTGCGCTTGAGCAGGCTGACGCCCAGGCGCTGTTCGAGGGCACGCAGGTGGTTGCCGACCATAGTGGTCGACATCCCGCATTCCTGGGCGGCGGCGGTCATGCTGCCGGTCTCCACCACCTTCACGTACACCGACATCGCCTGGAACAGATCCATTATCAAGTCCTGGTTTAAAGTCATTGCAGGAATGCGCAGTTTATCCAGCTTGGGTGGCTAACGATACTGACGGCATCACAACGATGCACTGGAGCCCGCCACCATGACCGCCGCCTGCCTGATGACCACCTACCAACCCATGGCCCTGAGTTTTACCCGTGGCCTGGGCACGCGCCTGTGGGACCAGCAGGGCCGCGAATACCTGGACGCGGTGGCGGGCGTGGCGGTGACCAATGTCGGGCACTCCCATCCGAAACTGGTGGCCGCCATCAGCGAACAGGCCGGCTTGCTGTTGCACACCTCCAACCTCTACAGCATCGACTGGCAACAGCGCCTGGCCGAGCGCCTGACGCAGCTGTCGGGCCTGGACCGCGCCTTCTTCAACAACTCCGGCGCCGAAGCCAACGAGACGGCACTGAAACTGGCACGGCTGCACGGTTGGAAAAAAGGCATTGAGGAGCCCTTGGTGGTGGTGATGGAAAATGCCTTTCACGGCCGCACCCTGGGCACCATGGCCGCCAGCGATGGACCATCGGTGCGCCTCGGCTTTCAGCGCCTGCCGGGGGATTTTCTCAAGGTCAGGTTTGGTGACCTGGCGGCGATCGAGGCGCTTACCCAAGCATATGGCGCGCGCATCGCGGCGGTGCTGCTGGAACCCATCCAGGGCGAAAGTGGCGTGCTCCCCGCGCCGCCTGGCTATTTGCAGGCCCTGCGCGACCACTGCACACGCCACGGCTGGCTGCTGATGCTCGACGAAATCCAGACCGGCATCGGCCGCACCGGCCGCTGGTTTGCCTGCCAGCATGAAGGCGTTGTGCCCGACGTGATGACTCTGGCCAAAGGCCTCGGCAACGGCGTGCCCATCGGCGCCTGCCTGGCCCGGTCCGGTGTGGCCCAGCTGTTCACCCCCGGCAGCCACGGCAGTACCTTTGGCGGCAACCCGCTGGCCTGCCGGGTTGGCTGCACCGTGCTGGACATCATCGAAGAACAAGGCCTGCTGCAGAACGCCGCGCAGCAAGGTGAGCGCCTGCTGGCGAGGTTGCGGATCGAGTTGGCTGACCATCCGCGGGTCCTGGCGATTCGCGGCCAAGGCCTGATGGTCGGTATCGAGCTGGCCAGCCCCTATCGCGACCTGGCCCAACGCTCCGCCCAGGAGCATGGGCTGCTGATCAATGTGACGCGCGGCAAAGTCATTCGCCTGCTGCCGCCGTTGACCCTGGATGCCAAGGAGGTGGAGATGATCGTGCGCGCCATCAGCCGGTTATTGGGTCAGGGCCATTGAGCCATTCCTGGTTCAGCGTCTCCTTGTCGCCCAGGTATTCCAGCAACCACGCCATGGCCGGGGACAGCTTGTTCTGTGCCCAGGCCACGCACGACGGGCTGGCGGGGAAGGGCCGGGTCAGTTGCAACGCCACCAGCTCACCGCGCTCGATCCACGGCAACACCTGATGCGCCGGCGCCATGCCGACGCACAGGCCGTCGCGCAGGCAGTCGATGGCCGAGGCCCAGTTGGGCACTACCAGGCGGCGCTGGTTATCCAGGGTCCAGGTGTCGCGCTTGGGCAGGTTGCGTGAAGTGTCGGTCATGCACAGCGAGGCGAAAGGGCGCAGTTGGTCGTCACTGAGCAAACCTTCCACGCTCGCCAACGGGTGACGCGCGCTGACTACGCACAGCCAGTTCAGCAAACCCATGTCGCGAAAAGTGAAATGGCTGGCCACCGGCACCGCGCTGGTGGCGCCGATCACAATGTCGGTGCGCTCATCCGCCAGCGCGTCCCACACGCCGTTGTACACCTCGTACTCCAGCAGCAATTCCACCTCGGGAAACTGCCGATAGAAATCCAGTACCAACTGCCGGCAGCGCTGGGGCTTGACGATGGAATCCACGGCCACCTTCAACTGGCCGCTCCAGCCATTGGCCACCTGCTGGCACAAGCGCCGGGTGCCGAGCATTTTTTTCATCACGCCGCGGGCTTCGTCTATAAAGAGACGGCCGGCGGGGGTCAGCTCCACGTCGCGGTGGCGCCTTATAAACAGCGGCACTGCCAACCACTCTTCAATCTGACGCACCGTGTAGCTGATGGCCGACGGCACGCGGTGCAATTCCTGGGCGGCGGCGCTGAAGCTGCCATGGCGCGCCACCGCATCGACTACATCCAGGGAGTATTCAGACCACATGACAGCTGCCTTCAAAATTATTGATAAGAGCGTCCAATTATTATCGCTTCACAGTAAATCTGTCAGCTTCATAATGGGCGCCAGTCAGCAAATAGTTTGATGGCAGGTTCTACAAGGCTTCAATGAAAAATTCTTTTGGTTTCACCTGGTACCTGGCGGGGCTGAGCATGCTCGGTTATCTGGCCATGGATATGTACTTGCCGGCCTTCGGCGCCATGGGCGAGCAACTGCAGATTGGCGCGGGCGCGGTGGGCGCCAGCTTGAGTATTTTCCTCGCCGGCTTTGCGGTGGGGCAGTTGTTGTGGGGGCCGTTGTCCGACCGGCTCGGCCGCAAGCCGATCCTGCTCGCGGGCCTTGGCCTGTTTGTGCTGGGCTGCGCGGGGATGTTCTGGGTCGAGACGGCGCCGCAGTTGCTGGCGCTGCGCTTTATGCAGGCGATTGGCGTGTGCTCCGCCGCCGTGAGCTGGCAGGCGCTGGTGATCGACCGCTACCCCGCCGACAAGGCGCACCGCGTGTTCGCCAGCATCATGCCGCTGATGTCGTTGTCGCCGGCACTGGCGCCGCTGCTGGGGGCGATGGTGTTGAATCACTTTGGCTGGCAGGCGATCTTCGGCGTATTGCTGGGTGTGTCGCTGCTGTTGCTGTTGCCGACCTTGTTCCTGCGCCCCGTGCCGAAAAACCCTACGCAAGCGCCTGCACGCCTGGGTTATGGGCAACTGCTCACCTCCCGGGTGTTCACCGGCAACGTGATGATCTTCGCCGCGTGTTCGGCGAGTTTCTTTGCCTGGCTCACCGCGTCGCCTTTCATCCTTGGCGACATGGGTTACAGCCCCAATGACATCGGCCTGAGCTATGTGCTGCCCACCCTGGCGTTCCTGATCGGTGGCTACAGCTGCCGCAGCGCCCTGCAGCATTTCCAGGGCAAGACGCTGTTGCCGTGGTTGCTGTTGGCGTACTGCATCAGCATGGTGGCGTTGTACCTGGTGGCGACCTTGACCGTGCCGACCCTGACCACCTTGCTGATTCCGTTCTGCCTGATGGCACTGGTCAATGGCGCCAGCTACCCGATTGTGGTGGCGAATGCACTGATGCCGTTTGCGGAAAATTCCGGCAAGGCGGCGGCGCTGCAAAACACCCTGCAACTGGGGTTGTGCTTTCTCAGCAGTTTGCTGGTGTCGTCGATGCTTGAGCAGCCGTTGCTGATCACTGTGATTGTAATGCTGGCGACCGCGCCGTTGGCGGTGTTGGGGTACTGGCTGGCGCGGCCCAAGGTGAATGATTCAGAGCTCGCAAGCGCTTAACTTGATAATGCAATCCAAATGTCGGAGGGGGCTTGCCCCTCCCACATTTTGACCGCGTTTCTTCAGGGCTTAGAAGGTGACTTCCATATTCAGCGTTGGCGTAGAGGTCCGAGTCCCCCGCCCCCCATCCACCCCGAACTTGTTGTGCCAATATTCATAACCCACCCCCAGATACAGGTTCGGCTTCACGCTCTTCCCCGGTCGCACCGCAACCATCAGCGCCGTGCGCATCAGGGCTTCCGGTGCCGTATCACGGCCGTGGTAGTCCTCGCCTTTTTCCCCGACATAGTTGATAAACCCCTGGAATTTCGCCCCGTGATTGGCGATCTCGAACGGGCGCATCCACGTCAGGTTGAGCATGTAGGTGTCATCAAACGTGTGGTCTGACTCCTGCGCGCCGGGGATGCCGGTGTGGTTGCGTTCCTTGTAGTACATCAGGCTCAAATCCAGTACCCCGACGGTGTTGAACTTCAACGTCGGCCCGATCACCAGCGCGCGCTTTTTCGCCGAGGCGAAGTTGTTGTTGCGATTGGCGTCGAAGCCCAGGGTCAGCGCGTAATCCTTGATCAGCCCGGTGCCCAGCGGTACGTCGAATACCCGTGATGCGTAGAGCTGATGGCGGTACACCGCGTACACCTCGCTGCCACCGTGATCGGTGCCCTTGCGCGGGTCGCGGCTGTCGGACAGGAACACATCCAGGTTGAGGAAATTGCTGCCGTAACGGTAGCCGCTGGCGTGGGTGAAGCTGTAGATGCGCTTGCTGAAATCGTCGGGGTTATTCGGGTTGGTGAACTGCTGGCCGTAGCGGAACCCCAGGCTGTTGTTCATCCATTCCACCGCGACAGCCTCCCCGCCGCCGAGGAGGGTGAGTGCGACGGTTGCGCCCTGTAATGCCTTTTTCATTGTTCTAGGTCCTTTGGCGTTCTGGCTCATCACGGCCGGATTATTTTTGTAACGCCGACGAAGGGTATCTTGTTCGATTGATTGTATACAACTCTATGGACATCTAGTCCTTACATTGCATACAGTGGCCGCACAACAAAAACAGAGAACCCCTCACCATGACTATCCCGAAGGCGTCACCGCAGCGGCCAGAAGATGAGAATCTCGGCGTCGCCGCCAACATGGCTTATGGCCTGCAGCATGTGCTCACCATGTACGGCGGCATCGTCGCGGTACCGTTGATCGTCGGCCAGGCCGCCGGGTTGTCGCCGGCGGATATCGGCCTGTTGATCGCCGCGTCGCTGTTTGCCGGGGGCTTGGCCACGCTGTTGCAAACTCTGGGCCTGCCGTTTTTCGGCTGTCAGTTGCCGCTGGTGCAGGGCGTGTCGTTTGCCGGTGTGGCAACCATGGTGGCGATTGTCGGCAGCAACGGCGCTGGCGGGGTGCCGGCGATTCTTGGGGCGGTGATGGCCGCGTCGTTGATCGGATTACTGATCACGCCGATATTTTCGCGGATTACCAAGTTTTTCCCGCCGTTGGTCACCGGCATCGTAATCACCACCATCGGCCTGACCCTGATGCCCGTCGCCGCGCGCTGGGCCATGGGCGGCAATAGCCGCGCGGCGGATTTCGGCAGCATGCCCAATATTGGCCTGGCGGCGCTGACCCTGGTGCTGGTGCTGCTATTGAGCAAGATCGGCAGCGCGACCATCTCGCGCCTGTCGATCCTGCTGGCGATGGTGATCGGCACCGTGATTGCGGTGTTGCTGGGTATGGCCGACTTCTCCGGCGTTGCCCAAGGGCCGATGTTCGGTTTCCCCACGCCGTTCCATTTCGGCATGCCGACCTTCCATATCGCGGCAATCATTTCGATGTGCATCGTGGTGATGGTGACCCTGGTGGAAACCTCGGCGGATATCCTGGCCGTGGGTGAAATCATCGACACCAAGGTCGACTCCAAACGCCTGGGCAACGGCCTGCGCGCCGATATGCTGTCGAGCATGTTCGCGCCGATCTTCGGTTCGTTTACCCAAAGCGCGTTTGCCCAGAACGTCGGCCTGGTGGCGGTCACCGGGGTGAAGAGCCGCTTTGTAGTGGCCACTGGCGGGCTGTTTCTGGTGATCCTCGGCCTGCTGCCCTTCATGGGCCGGGTGATTGCCGCAGTGCCGACCTCGGTGCTCGGCGGTGCCGGGATTGTGCTGTTTGGTACGGTGGCCGCCAGTGGTATTCGCACTTTGTCCAAGGTGGATTACCGCAACAACATGAACTTGATCATCGTCGCCACTTCCATTGGTTTCGGCATGATCCCCATCGCCGCACCAAGCTTCTATGATCAGTTCCCCAGCTGGTTCGCGACCATTTTCCACTCGGGCATCAGTTCGTCGGCGATCATGGCGATATTGCTGAACCTGGCTTTCAACCATTTCACCGCGGGTAACTCGGACCAGCAGTCAGTGTTTGTCGCGGGGACCGAGCGCAGCTTGTGCTTTCGCGATGTGTCGGAGCTGCGGGATGGGGATTACTTCAAGGGCGGCAAGTTGTTTGATGCCGAGGGCAGGGAGATTCCGTTGGTGGCGGAGGTGCCGAAGCACACCGCAAAACCTGAAACCACGGAGGTCTAAAAATGTGGGAGGGGGCTTGCCCCCGATGGCGGTGGGTCAGTAACAGATTTATCAACTGACACACCCTCATCGGGGGCAAGCCCCCTCCCACATTTGAACTCAGCCGGCCTTGAGTTCTCTGTAAGGCACCGAACACACCTCATCCAGAAACTTCACCACAGTCCCCATGCACGCCTGGCGTTCTTCCACATGGGGCATGTGGCTGGAGTCTTCAAACAGCGCCCAGCGCACATCGGCGATTTCCTCCAGGAACGGCTTGACCACCAGCGGCGTCGCCTCGTCATGCCGGCCGGAAATCACCAGGGTCGGCACGTTGATCGCCGACAGACGGCCAATCGATTGCCAGTCCTTCAAGCTGCCGATCACATGGAATTCGGTCGGGCCGCTCATGGCGTGGTACACGGTCGGGTCCGCATCAACCTGGGCGAAGGTGCGCGCCACTTCTTCCGGCCACGGGTTCACGCGGCACACATGGTGGTCATAGAACACCCGTGAGGCGGCCAGGTATTCCGGGTCCTGGTAAGTGCCGGCGGCCTCATGCTTGAGCAGGGTTTCATGCACGCCTTCGGGCAATAACTTGCGCAGCCGGTTGGCTTCGCTGACCCAGGTACGCATGCACGTCGGCGAGTTGGCCGGGATGAACGCGCGCAGGCCCTTGGGTTGCAGAATCGCGTGTTCACTGCCGAGCATGCCGCCCCAGGACTGGCCGAGGATCGCGTAGTTATCGCTGATCTGCAGGTGGTCCAGCAGGTTATCCAGCTCTTTGAGGAACAGCTCGACCGTCCAGAAGGACGGGCCTTGGTCGGGCAGGTGAGTGGAGCGGCCGTTGCCCAGTTGGTCGTAGTGGATCACTGCGTGGCCGCTGGCGGCGACGTCCTTGAATGCGTCGACATAGTCGTGGGTGCAACCGGGGCCGCCGTGGATAACCACTAATGGGGTGCGGCCGCTCGAGAGGTCACCGGTCACACGGTACCAGGTCTGGTAGTCGCCAAACGCCGCATACCCTTCGCGGATTTTTTCAATGAATTCCATTTCGTACCCTGCTCTGAAAAAAAGGATCAGGGCTACGATAAACCGCGCACGACATTCAGGTAACTAGCAAAACAGCTAGGTTTTTTGCCGAGCGTCAGTCTTCGAGCAGCCGGTAATGGGTGGCGCGAACCACCGCCTGCACGCGGTTCCTGGCCCCCAGCTTGTGCATCGCCGAAGCCAGGTGCAGGGTCACCACCGCCAGCGAGCGGCTCAATTGCGTGGCAATTTCAGCCGCGGTCAGGCCGTCGGCTGCCCATTTGAGGCACTCGCGTTCGCGTTTGGTCAGGTGGATATGCGGGTAGGTGCGTAGCTCTTTGCTGAACAACGGGTAGGCCGCTTCCTGCAAGGCGTGGGAAATCAGGCTGAATTCCGACAAGGTCTTCTGCGCATCCCGCAACACGGAGCTTGCTTTGCCGGTACGCAGGCCCGTCAGCGACGCGAAGCCGCCACGGGGCAAATGCATCGGCACGCTCACGCCGCAAGTCAGTTGCTGGTCGTGCAGGTAGGACGAAACGGGGGCATGGCACGGGTCGATGATCTTTTGCAGGGCGGTATCGGCCTTGGCCTCGTAGGACCACACAAACGGTGACACCGTGCTCAGGGCCAGGTGTTGCACCGGATCGATCTGGTAATAGCCTTTGCTGCACCACAACGCGTGCCAGTCGGGCGGGGTGTTGCGCAATTCCAGCACCGAGGGGGTGATCAATGCACCGTCCTGGTCGATGGGTACCGGGGTGTAGTCATACACCAGTGCATCGAAGCCCAACTGCTGGGCGAGGATGAAACTGTTGTCCATCTGCTCATCCAGGCTCCTGCCCGGCATCAGACGATTGTTGAAGGCAGTTAGCTTGGCCAGCATCCGTTCTGCTCCCGAATTCATTTGAATCTCGACTTGCTGCAAGTAGAATGCCACGCCCCGGCGAAGGACTGCCAGGCCAAACCTATAAGAACTGCTAGGTTATGGACGCACGGCATCCTCGGTAGTGTTGGCCTGATAAACGGCCGCTACCTGCCAGGCCGATACAACACAAGGAATGTATGCATGTGGCGTGAAATTGCCCCCGACCAGCAGTACAACGTGCAAGTCGACGGCCATAACCTCGTGGTCTACAGCTTTGGCGACGGCGATGAGGTGCTGTTGTGCCTCAACGGCGGGCCCGGCCTGCCGTGTGACTACTTGCGCGACGCCCATGGCTGGCTCAAAGACCATAACCTGCGAGTGGTTGCATTCGACCAGCTTGGCACTGGCGCTTCTGCCAGACCAACCGACGTTTCCTTGTGGGAAATTTCCCGTTATGTCGAAGAAGTCGAAACCGTGCGGCAAACCCTGGGCCTTGGCCGCGTGCATTTGCTTGGGCATTCCTGGGGCGGCTGGCTGGGCATCGAATACGCCATCCACTATCCCGATGCGCTGAAAAGCCTGATCCTGGAAAACACCGTGGGCGATATTCCACACCTGTCCCAGGAGCTCGAACGCCTGCGCGGCGCCCTCGGCAGCGAAACCGTGGCCATGATGCAACGTCACGAAGCCCTGGGCACCCTCGACCACCCGCAGTACCAGGCCGCGATCACCTTGCTCAACTATCGCCACGTGTGCCGCCTGGACGAATGGCCCGAACCGGTCAAACGCTCCCTCGGCGACTGGAACATGGGCCCTTACGAAACCATGCAAGGCCCCAATGAATTCCTCTACGTCGGCAACCTCAAGGACTGGAACCGCATCCCCGAGATGGCCGCGTTCAACATGCCGATGCTTATAACCACCGGCCAGCACGACGAACTCACCCCTGCCTGCGCCATGCGCATGAAGATGGCGGCCAAACACGCCGAGTTACATGTATTCCCCAACAGCAGCCATATGCCGTTCTATGAAGAACCCCAGGCGTATTTTCCGGTGCTGCTCGACTTCCTTGCTCGCCACCGAGGCTGACGGATGAACCTGGCGCGCTACCGTTTTGTCCTGTCCCGGCCGCTGCAATTGCTGCCGGTGCTGTTTGGCATCAGCCTGATTACCTTTGTGCTGGTGCGCTCGATCCCCGGCGATCCGGCACGCGCGCTGCTGGGCTCTCGCAGCACGCCCGACGCCTTGCTGAAAATCCGCGCCCAGTACGGCCTCGACCAGCCGTTGTGGCTGCAATATTTCTACTTTCTGAAAAACCTGCTCAAGGGCGACCTCGGCCAGTCGCTGCTGTACAAGGTCGATGCGCTGAAGCTGATTGTCACGCGTATCGAACCGACCCTGGTGCTGGTGCTCGGCAGCGTGGTGCTCGCGCTGCTGATCGCGGTGCCGCTGGCCAAGGTGGCGGCGCGCAATAAAGGCGGCTGGGCAGACAACCTGATCCGCGTGTTCACCACCGTGGGCCTGGGCATGCCCGCGTTCTGGCTGGGCTTGATGCTGATCCTGCTGCTGAGTGTGCAGTGGGGGCTGTTCCCGGTGTCGGGCTACGGGCGCACCTGGCTGGACAAGGCTCATCACATGGTCTTGCCGTGCCTGACCATCGCCCTGGCGCTGTCGGCGGTGCTGGTGCGCAACCTGCGGGCCAGCATGTTGATGGAATTACAGGCCGACCATGTGACCGCTGCCCGGGCGCGCGGGCTGTCGGAAGCGGCCGTGTTCCGACGCCATGTATTGCCCAACTCGCTGGTGCCGGCGGTCAACCTGCTGGCGGTGAATATCGGCTGGTTGATCAGCGGCACGGTGGTGATCGAAAGCCTGTTCGCCATCCCCGGCATCGGCCAACTGCTGGTGCGCGGCATTTTTACCCGCGACTACATGGTGGTGCAGGGCGTGGCGATGGTGCTGGCCTGCGCGACGGTGGTGGTCAACTTCCTTGCCGACGTGGCGACCGTGGCCCTCGACCCCAGGGTGAAGATGCAATGAGCAGCCGCCCCCTGATTGCCCCGTGGCGCTTGCGCCTGCGCTTTGGTTTTCGCAATGGTCGCCTGACTGCCGCGTGGGGTTTGCTGATATTGCTCATCTGGCTGGCCCTGGCGCTGTTTGCGCCGTGGCTCGCGCCCTATGACCCGATTGCACAGAACACCGATTTCAGCTTGCTCGCCCCGAGCCTCGCCCATCCATTCGGTACGGATAACTATGGGCGAGACATTCTGTCGAGGGTGATCTGGGGCGCACGGATCGACCTGCAACTGGCCGTGGTCGGGGTGATTTTCCCGTTCATGATCGGCACCTTTGTCGGCGCGGTGTCCGGCTATATCGGCGGGCGTTTCGACAGCTTCTGCATGCGCGTGATCGACGTGATCCTGGCGTTCCCGTTCCTGGTGTTGATGCTGGCGATCATGGCCATCCTCGGCCCGGGCCTGAAGAGCTTTTATATCGCCATGGCGCTGGTGGGTTGGGTGTCGTACGCGCGGCTGATCCGCTCGCAGATCCTGGTACTCAAGGAAAGCGAATTTGCCCTGGCCGCCAAGAGCCTGGGCTTTGGCCATGGGCGCATTCTGTTTCGGCATCTGTTGCCCAACGCCATGTTCGGTTCGATTGTGTTTTCCATGTCGGACGCGGTGCTGGTGCTGCTCAACGGCGCCGCCGTGAGCTACCTGGGCCTGGGCGTGCAACCGCCGACCGCCGAGTGGGGCACGATGGTCGCCGAAGGGCAGGCCTTTATCACCACCGCCTGGTGGATCTGCACCTTCCCGGGCCTGGCCATTGTGACCCTGGCCATGGGCTTCAGCCTGTTGGCCGATGGTGTGGCGCAAGTGCTGGGGGATCGCACATGAGCCTGCTGCAGGTCCGGGACCTGAGCGTGATTGCCAACAACACCGGGCGCGATGTGACCCTGGTGGACCGCGTGTCTTTTGACCTGGCCGAAGGCGAAATCCTCGGCCTGGTCGGCGAGAGCGGTTCGGGCAAGACCATGGCCTGTCGTGGCCTGAT
The DNA here is from genome assembly GCF_979253585.1 of Pseudomonas sp. AC463. NCBI lineage: Bacteria > Pseudomonadati > Pseudomonadota > Gammaproteobacteria > Pseudomonadales > Pseudomonadaceae > Pseudomonas > Pseudomonas sp. AC463. The sequence goes on from NZ_CEEDDZ010000007.1 coordinate 125,772, forward strand.
GCGTTTGCTACCGTCGCCGAGCCTGCGGGTGCAGGGCGGTGCAGTACACCTGGTCGGAACGGATTTATTGCAACTGGATGATGCCGGCATGCGTGCGGTGCGCGGCGGGCAACTGGGCATGATTTTCCAGAACCCCAGCAGCCACCTCGACCCCTTGATGCGCATCGGCGAGCAGATCGCCGAGGGCATCCGCCTGCACCAGGGCGCGTCGAAAAAGGACGCGCGCCGCCGGGCCATCGAGGTGCTGCGTCAGGTCGGAATTCCCGACCCCCAGGCGCGGGTCGACAACTACCCCCACGAGTTTTCCGGCGGCATGCGCCAGCGCGCGATGATCGCCGTGGCCCTGGGCTGCAACCCCAAAGTGCTGATCGCCGACGAGCCGACCACGGCCCTGGATGTGACCGTGCAGGCGCAAATCCTGCGCCTGCTGCTGGACCTGCGCGACCAGCGCGGCCTGGCGATCATCATGATCACCCACGACCTTGGCGTGGTGGCGCAGACCTGCGATTCCATCGCGGTGATGTACGCCGGACGCCTGTGCGAACACGGCAGCAAATACGAGCTGCTGGCCCATCCGCAGCACCCGTACACCGCCGGTCTGATCGACTGCCAGCCGGCCCACAGCAGTGGGCATGCGTTGCTGCGCACCATCCCCGGCCAGCCGCCGTTGCTGGATGCGCTGCCCGCCGGCTGCCGCTTCAACCCGCGCTGCCCGCAGGTCGGCGCGTTGTGCACCGAGGTGCTGCCCCAAGGCGCGCGCGTCGCCTGTCATTACCCTTTGGGAGTGCAGCCATGAGCCTGTTGCAGATCAAGGACCTTGAGGTGAAATTTGCCGCCTCCGGCACCGGCCTGTTCGGTTTGAACAAACAGTGGGTGAGGGCGGTAAACGGCGTCTCGCTGAACCTGGCCGCAGGCGAAACCCTGGGCCTGGTCGGTGAGTCCGGCAGCGGCAAAAGCACCCTGGGCCGGGCGATTTTGCACCTCAATCCGATCAGCGCCGGGCAGGTGTTGTTCGACGGCATCGACATGGCCCACGGCAGCGCCATCGACATCAGCCGCCTGCGGCATGAAACCGCGATGATCTTCCAGGACCCGTACGCCGCGCTGAACCCGCGCCACACCATCGGCGAAACCCTCGCCGAGGTGTTGCGCGTGCAGCGCAAGGTCAGTCCTGAACGGATCCCGGCGCGGGTCAATGAACTGCTCGACCTGGTCGGCCTGCGCCCCGAACTGGCGAGCCGCAAACCCGGTTCCCTCAGCGGCGGCCAGTGCCAGCGCGTGGGGATCGCCCGCGCGCTGGCGGTGGAGCCGCGCCTGATCATTGCCGACGAATGTGTGGCGGCGCTGGATGTGTCGATCCAGGGCCAGATCATCAACCTGCTGCTGGAGCTGCAACAGCGCATGAACCTGGCGATCCTGTTTATCGCCCATGACCTGGCCATCGTGCGGCGCCTGTGCGACCGCGTGGCGGTGATGTACCTGGGCAAGATCGTCGAAGAAGGCCCGGTGGAAGCGGTGTTTACCGCGCCGCGCCATCCGTATACAGCGGCGCTGATCCAGGCGATTCCCGAGATTGATCCGCATCGGCCTTTGCCTACAGAGCCTCTACCCGGTGAGCCACCGAGCCCACTGAATTTGCCTACAGGCTGCGCCTTTCACCCGCGTTGCCGACATGCGCGGGCCATGTGTGCCGAGGTGTTGCCGCCGACCCATTTCCTGCACGAGCATCGATACAGTTGCGTGCTTGAAGAACCTTTGCTTTAACCCATCCCCTGCCGTCTATAAACAAGGAGTTATGACATGCAATCGCGCCACTTGAAGTTGCTCGCCGCCGCGACGTTGACCGCGTGGTCCCTGACCGCCGGCTTCGCCCAGGCCGCCGGCGTCCTGACCATCGGCTGCCGTGAAGACAGCACCACGTTTGACCCGATCAAAAGCGCGCAGAACCGCGACACCTGGGTGTTCGCCAACGTCTACGACACCCTGGTGCGCGTGGACAACCTCGGTACCAAGATGGAGCCGGGCCTGGCTGAAAGCTGGGAGATTTCCAAGGACGGCCTGACCTACACCTTCAAGCTGCGCGACGCGAAATTCTCCGATGGCTCGGCGATCACCGCCGACGACGCGGCGTTCAGCCTGTTGCGCATCCGCGACAACAAAGCCTCGCTGTGGGCCGACCCGTTCAACCTGATCAACACTGCCAAGGCCGCGGACGCGAAAACCCTGGTGGTCACCCTCAAGACGCCAGCCGTAGCCTTCCTCTCGCAATTGGCGTCGCCAACGGTGTCGATCCTGTCGGAAAAAGCCATGACCAAAATGGGCGAGGATGCCTATTCGGAAAACCCGGTGACCTCCGGCGCATTTACCGTGGAGGAGTGGCGCAAGGGCGACCGCGTGATCCTGAAGAAAAACCCGCAGTTCTGGCAGGCCAAGAAGGTCAGCCTGGATGGCGTGGAATGGGTTTCGGTGACCGACGACAACACGCGCATGCGCATGGTGCAGAACAACGAACTGGACACGGCGATCTTCGTACCGTTCTCGCGGGTTGAAGAGCTGAAGAAAGACAAGAACGTGGTGATCCACTCCGACCCGTCCACCCGTGAAGATCACCTGCTGATCAACCACGAACACGGCCTGCTGGCCAAGCCGGAAGTGCGCCAGGCGCTGGACATGGCGATCGACAAGCAATCGCTGGTCAAGACCGCCACTTACGGGCAGGGCACCGTGGCCTATTCCTACATCCCCAAGGGCTCGCTGTACCACTACGCCAACAACCTGCAACGCCCGTATGACCCGACCGCCGCCAAGAAGCTGCTGGAGCAGGCCGGCGCCAAGGACTTGAAGCTCAATTACGTGGTCAACGCCGGCAACGAAGCCGACGAGCAGATTGCGGTGATCATCAAGGACCAGTTGGCCAAGGTCGGCGTAACGGCCAACCTGCAGAAAGTCGACCCGACCCAAAGCTGGCAGATGCTGGTGGACGGTGAGTACGATATTTCGGTGATGTACTGGACCAACGACATCCTCGATCCGGACCAGAAAACCACCTTCGTGCTGGGCCACGACACCAACCAGAACTACATGACCCGTTACAAGAACGACAAGGTCAAGGAGCTGGTAACAGCAGCACGCATCGAGGCCGACCCGGTCAAGCGTGAGCAGATGTATGTGGAATTGCAGAAACTGGCGAAACAGGACGTGAACTGGATTGACCTGTACTACAGCCCGTACATCAACATCTCACGCAAGAATGTGAGCAACTTCCTGCAAAACCCGCTGGGGCGTTTCACCCTTGAGGAAGTGGTGAAAAACTAAAGAACACCACTAAACAATGTGGGAGGGGGCAAGCCCCCTCCCACATTTGATCTCTATCGTGTCAGGGGTTACTGCGCATCAAACGCCTGGCCATTGATGCCGCTGCTGTCCGGCCCCATCAGGTACAGATACACCGGCATGATCTCCTCAGGCGTCGGGTTGTCCGCCGGGTTTTCCCCCGGATACGCCTGGGCCCGCATGCTGGTGCGTGTGGCACCCGGGTTGATGCTGTTGGCGCGTACCGGCGCCACCGTGTCCAGCTCGTCGGCCAGCGTCTGCATCAGGCCTTCAGTGGCAAACTTCGACACCCCGTAAGCCCCCCAATACGCCCGACCCTTGCGCCCGACGCTGCTGGAGGTAAACACCACCGACGCATCCTGGGACAGTTTCAGCAGCGGCAGCAGCGTGCTGGTCAGCATGAACATCGCGTTGACGTTCACGTGCATCACCCGCATGAAATTCTCGCCCGACAACTGCTCGATCGGCGTGCGTGGGCCGATGATCGAGGCGTTGTGCAGCAGGCCGTCGAGGTGGCCGAAGGCCTTTTCGATCATCGCCGCCAGCTCATCGTATTGATGGGGCAGGGCGGTCTCCAGGTTGAACGGGATCACCACCGGCTGAGGATGGCCGGCCGCTTCGATTTCGTCATACACCTGGGCCAGGTTGGCTTCGGTCTTGCCCAGCAATAGCACGGTGGCGCCATGGGCGGCATAGGTTTTTGCCGCCGCCGCGCCAATCCCGCGACCGGCACCGGTCACCAGGATGACCCGGCCTTTGAGCAGTTCTGGACGTGCGGAGTAATCAAACATAAACATCCTCGACAGAATTCAGTAGGTTGCAAACACCAATCTTGAGTGCAGTGAAGATCCAATGTGGGAGGGGGCAAGCCCCCTCCCACATTGTATTTTCATCAGTCAGTAGAGCCGGTGAGCAATCAGCAGCTGCACAACGCGTTATCCAGCACCTTGCGCAGCTCCAGCGGGTGATCCACCACCACATCCGCGCCCCAATGGCGGGGGTTGTCGTCCGGGTGGATATAGCCATAGGTCACCGCCGCCGTGCGGGTGCCGGCGTCGCGGCCGGATTCGATATCACGCAAATCGTCGCCCACGAACAGCACGCTGGCCGGGTCCAGGTCGAGCATCTTGCACGCCAGGATCATTGGCTCCGGGTCGGGCTTGCTGTTGGTCACGTGGTCCGGGCAGATCAGCAGCGCCGAGCGCTCAGCCAGGCCCAACTGCTGCATGATCGGTTCGGCAAACCGCAGCGGCTTGTTGGTGACCACGCCCCACACCAGCTTGGCCTTCTCGATGTCTTCCAGCAGCTCGGCCATGCCGTCGAACAGTTTGCTGTGCACCGCACAGCCCTTGAGGTAGCGCTCGAGGAATTCCTGGCGCAGTTCCTCGAAGCCCGGCGACTCCGGGTCCATCGAAAAGGTCACGGCGACCATCGCCTTCGCACCGCCGGAGATTTCATCGCGGATGTGCTGCGGGTTGATCGGCTCCAGGCCACGGTCGGTGCGCATGGCCTGGCAGATGGCGATAAAGTCCGGCGCGGTGTCCAGCAGGGTGCCGTCCATGTCGAAGAGAACTGCTCGCAACTTCACAGGCTCACTCCTCGCGCAGGGTCTGGATCATGTAGTTGACGTCAACGTCGCTGGCCAGCTTGTAGTGCTTGGTCAGCGGGTTGTAGGTCAGGCCGATGATGTCTTTTACGCTGAGCCCGGCCTGGCGGCTCCAGGCGCCCAGCTCGGACGGACGGATGAATTTCTTGAAATCGTGGGTGCCGCGCGGCAGCAGCTTCATGATGTATTCGGCGCCGATGATCGCGAACAGGTACGCCTTGGGGTTGCGGTTGATGGTCGAGAAGAACACCTGGCCGCCCGGCTTGACCATACGGAAGCACGCGCGGATCACCGAGGACGGGTCCGGCACGTGTTCGAGCATTTCCAGGCAGGTGACCACGTCGAACTGTTCCGGCATTTCTTCGGCCAGGTCTTCGGCAGTGATCTGGCGGTATTCCACGTTCACGCCGGATTCCAGCTGGTGCAGCTGGGCCACGGCCAGCGGCGCTTCGCCCATGTCGATGCCCATCACGGTAGCTCCGCGCTGGGCCATCGCTTCGCTGAGGATGCCGCCGCCGCAACCGACGTCCAGCACCTTTTTGCCGGCCAGGTTGACGCGTTCGTCAATCCAGTTGACCCGCAGCGGGTTGATGTCGTGCAGGGGTTTGAACTCGCTTTCGCGGTCCCACCAGCGGTGAGCCAGGGCTTCGAATTTGGCGATTTCGGCGTGGTCGACGTTGCTCATGGTGAATCCTCTAAATCTGATAAATCGGTGTGTCGGTGCTGAGCCCGAGGGCTCAACAGCGTCGTTATTCGCTGTGCCCGCTGATGCGTTGGCCCCACGCAATGGCCGTGGCGGTCAACTGTTGCTCATCCATGCGGGTCAATTGCCGGTCGTCGAGCAACTGTTTGCCGGCGACCCAAAGGTGTTTCACGCAATCGCGTCCGGTGGCGTATATAAGCTGTGAGACCGGATCGTAGATCGGTTGTTGCGCCAGCCCGGAAAGATCGAACGCGACTATATCCGCCGCCTTACCGACTTCCAGCGAGCCGATTTCGCTTTCCAGGCCCATGGCGCGTGCACCGTTGAGCGTAGCCATGCGCAGGGCACGGTGGGCATCCAGGGCGGTGGCCGAACCGGCGACGGCCTTGGCCAGCATCGCGGCGGTGCGGGTTTCGCCCAGCAGATCGAGGTCATTGTTACTGGCGGCGCCGTCGGTGCCGATGGCCACATTGACCCCAGCCTGCCACAGGCGCTCCACCGGGCAGAAGCCACTGGCCAGTTTCAGGTTGGATTCCGGGCAATGGATCACGCTGGTGTTGCTTTCTACCAGCAAAGCCAGGTCATCCTCGCTGATTTTGGTCATATGGACGGCCTGGAAGCGTGGGCCCAGCAGCCCGAGGCGACCCAGGCGCGCCAATGGCCGCTCGCCGGTCTGCTCGACGGCCTGTTGGACCTCGAAGGCGGTTTCGTGCACGTGCATATGGATCGCCGCGTCCAGCTCTTCGGCGATCACGCGGATTTTTTCCAGGTTGGCGTCGCACACGGTGTAGGGCGCGTGGGGGCCGAAGGTGATCTTGATGCGCGGGTGGTGCTTGAGGTCGCCGAACAGCTCGATGCCCTGGCGAATCGCCTCATCGGCGGTGCTGGCGCCGGGGATCGGGAAGTCGAGGATCGGAATCGCGATCTGCGCGCGCATGCCGCTGTTGTGCACGCAATCGCTGGCGACCTTGGGGTAGAAGTACATGTCGGAGAAGCAGGTGATGCCGCCCTTGAGCTGCTCGGCGATGGCCAGGTCGGTGCCATCACGCACGAAGGCTTCATCGACCCATTTGGCCTCGGCGGGCCAGATGTGTTTCTCGAGCCAGGTCATCAGCGGCAGGTCATCGGCCAGGCCGCGAAACAGGCTCATCGCCGCGTGCCCGTGCGCATTGATCAGGCCGGGGCTGAGCAGCATGCCCGGCAGCTCGCGCACTTCGCTGGCGGCCAGCTTTAAGGCTGCGGCCCGTGGCCCGATAAACGCAATGCGCCCATCGCGGATGCCCAGGGCGTGCTCCTTGAGCACCACGCCGGCGGGTTCGACAGGTACCAGCCAGGTCGGCAGTAGCAGCACGTCGAGCGGGGCGGCAGTGGAGGTCATCGCGGGCTTCTTCCTGGGCAGCTATAAAAGAAGGGCGAAGTATACCCGAGCGTCCGGGCTGGCGGATCGCTATAATCGGCGGCTTTTGTTGATGAGTACGGGGTGACGGATGCGCGATCGACTGTTGGCAGCGGAGAAAGTGAAGGCCATCGATTGGCGTGATGGCGCACTGCACCTGCTCGATCAGCGTGCACTGCCGTCCCGGGAACGCTGGGTCGCCTGCGCCACGGTCGAAGAGGTGGCTGCGGCCATTCGGTCGATGGTGGTGCGCGGTGCGCCGGCCATTGGTATCAGCGCGGCGTATGGCCTGGTGCTGGCCGCACGTGAGCGGATCGCCGAAGGCGGTGACTGGCAGGCGGCGTGGGAAGAAGACTACGCGCTGCTGGCCGATACCCGACCGACTGCGTCCTACCTCTTCTGGGCTCTGAAACGCATGCGCGACCGCCTGGACCGCGTCAAACAGCACGCCGACCCGCTGGCGGTGCTCGAAGCCGAAGCCATCGCCATCCATGAAAGTGACCGCGAGGCCAACCTCGTCATGGCTCAGCTCGGCGTTGAGCGGATTCGCAAACATCAGGGCAATGCCCAGGCGATCCTGACCCACGGCAATGCCGGTTCCCTGGCGACGGGCGGTGTCGGCACGGCCCTGGGGGTAATTCGCGCGGCGTACCTGGAGGGCCTGGTCGAGCAGGTCTACGTCAATGAAACGCGCCCGTGGCTGCAAGGCTCGCGGCTCACCGCCTGGGAGCTGGCGGGCGACGGCATTCCGGTGACGGTGAATGCTGACTCAGCGGGCGCGCATATCCTCAAGACCAAGGGCGTGACCTGGGTGATCGTCGGCGCCGATTGCATCGCGGCCAATGGTGATGTGATCAGCAAGATTGGCACCTATCAGTTGGCGGTGTGTGCGATGCACCATGGCGTACGCTTTATGGTGGTGGCGTCCAGCTCGACCCTGGACCTGATGATGGCTACGGGCGATGACGTGGCCCTGGAAGAGCGGGATGCGGGTGAGTTGCTGGTGGTTGATGGGCAACGGTTGCAGGGGCAGGCGTTCAATCCGGTGTTTGACGTGACCCCGGCTGACTTGATCGACGTGATTGTCACCGAAAAGGGCATTGTTGAGCGGCCCGATGCCGCCAAGCTGGCCAAGTTGATGTGCCGTAAGCGTCTGCATTGAGGGTGTTGGTGCCTGTTGGATTGCTATCGGGGGCAAGCCCCCTCCCACACTTGAGTTGTGAACACGGTCAAAATGTGGGAGGGGGCTTGCCCCCGATTGGCCCTGAAAGTCAATAAACCCCTCGGATCCACCCTCAAAAAACAGCACCACCCCACCTCTGAGCCCCTCTCGTCCCCCTCAAGCCTGTCACCCGTCAAATTACTAGCCTCCATGCGCATCAGGGGGATAGGTGCGTGGCGGCGATTGTGATAACATCCGGCGGTTTCCAGGGCCGCCCCGAGGGGTTGCCTGTAACGTGCAGATCCGTGTCATAACTCGTTGATTTGTCGTAAGTCGTTGTCAGGCACTCTGCCGGCAGCGGCGAGCTTCGTTCGTCCCATATGGATGCGACGAGGTTTCACCCGAAAAAGGAATCAGGCTTCTCATGGGCGAACTGGCCAAAGAAATCCTCCCGGTCAATATCGAAGACGAGCTGAAACAGTCCTACCTCGACTACGCGATGAGCGTAATTGTCGGTCGGGCACTGCCTGATGCGCGCGATGGCTTGAAGCCCGTGCACCGGCGTGTGCTGTTCGCGATGAGCGAGCTGGGTAACGACTGGAACAAGCCGTACAAGAAATCTGCCCGTGTTGTCGGTGACGTGATCGGTAAGTATCACCCTCACGGCGACACTGCGGTGTACGACACCATCGTTCGGATGGCCCAGCCGTTTTCCCTGCGCTACCTGCTGGTAGACGGCCAGGGTAACTTCGGTTCCGTGGACGGCGACAACGCCGCCGCCATGCGATACACCGAAGTGCGCATGACCAAGCTGGCGCACGAGCTGCTGGCTGACCTGCACAAAGAAACCGTGGACTGGGTGCCGAACTACGACGGCACCGAAATGATCCCGGCGGTCATGCCGACCCGGATCCCCAACCTGTTGGTCAACGGCTCCAGCGGTATCGCCGTGGGCATGGCCACCAACATCCCGCCGCACAACCTCGGTGAAGTCATCGACGGTTGCCTGGCCCTTATCGACAACCCCGAGCTGACCGTCGATGAGCTGATGCAATACATCCCCGGTCCGGACTTCCCGACCGCCGCGATCATCAACGGTCGCGCCGGCATCATCGAAGCCTACCGCACCGGTCGCGGGCGCATTTACATGCGCGCCCGTTCGATGATCGAAGACATCGACAAGGTCGGTGGCCGCCAGCAGATCGTCATCACCGAACTGCCATACCAGTTGAACAAGGCGCGTCTGATCGAAAAGATCGCCGAGCTGGTTAAAGAGAAGAAGCTCGAAGGCATCACCGAGCTGCGCGACGAGTCCGACAAAGACGGTATGCGCGTGGTGATCGAGCTGCGTCGTGGCGAAGTGCCTGAGGTGATCCTCAACAACCTCTACGCCCAGACCCAGCTGCAAAGCGTGTTTGGTATCAACGTCGTGGCCCTGATCGACGGCCGCCCGCGCATCCTGAACCTCAAGGATCTGCTCGAAGCCTTCGTCCGTCACCGCCGCGAAGTGGTCACCCGCCGTACCGTATTCGAACTGCGCAAGGCTCGCGAACGCGGGCACATCCTGGAAGGCCAGGCTGTTGCGTTGTCGAACATCGACCCGGTGATCGCCTTGATCAAAGCCTCGCCAACCCCGTCGGAAGCCAAAGAGGCGCTGATCAGCACCCCTTGGGAATCCAGCGCCGTGGTGGCCATGGTTGAGCGTGCCGGCGCCGACTCCTGCCGTCCGGAAACCCTGGACCCGCAATACGGTCTGCGCGAAGGCAAGTACTTCCTGTCGCCGGAACAGGCCCAGGCCATCCTGGAACTGCGTCTGCACCGCCTCACCGGTCTGGAGCACGAGAAGCTGCTGGCCGAGTACCAGGAGATTCTCAACCAGATCGGCGAGTTGATCCGCATCCTCAGCAGCGCCGTACGCCTGATGGAAGTGATCCGCGAAGAACTGGAAGTGATCCGCGCCGAATACGGCGACGTGCGCCGCACCGAAATCCTCGATGCGCGCCTCGACCTGACCCTGGGTGACATGATCCCGGAAGAAGAGCGCGTGGTGACCATCTCCCACGGTGGCTATGCCAAGACTCAGCCTCTGGCTGCGTACCAGGCCCAGCGTCGTGGCGGTAAAGGTAAATCGGCTACCGGCGTTAAAGATGAGGACTACATCGCTCACCTGCTCGTCGCCAACAGTCACACCACGCTGCTGCTGTTCTCCAGCAAGGGCAAGGTGTACTGGCTCAAGACCTACGAGATTCCAGAAGCGTCCCGCGCCGCCCGTGGTCGCCCACTGGTCAACCTGCTGCCGCTGGACAGTGATGAATACATCACCACCATGCTGCCGGTCGAGGAATACACCGAAGGTCACTTCATCTTCATGGCCACCGCCAAGGGCACCGTGAAGAAGACCCCGCTGGAATCCTTCAGCCGTCAACGCAGCGTGGGCCTGATCGCCCTGGAGCTGGATGAAGGCGACGTACTGATCAGCGCGGCCATCACCGATGGCGAGCGTGAAGTCATGCTGTTCTCCGACGGCGGCAAGGTCACGCGCTTCAAGGAATCCGACGTTCGCGCCATGGGCCGTACCGCCCGCGGTGTGCGCGGCATGCGCCTGCCGGAAGGGCAGAAGCTGATTTCGATGCTGATCCCGGAAGAGGGCAGCCAGATCCTCACCGCTTCGGCGCGTGGTTACGGCAAGCGTACCGCCATCAGCGAGTTCCCGGAGTACAAGCGTGGCGGCCAGGGCGTGATCGCCATGGTCAGCAACGACCGCAACGGCCGTCTGGTCGGCGCGGTCCAGGTGCTCGATGGCGAGGAAATCATGCTGATTTCCGACCAGGGCACCCTGGTACGTACCCGTGTGGCTGAAGTCTCGAGCCTGGGCCGTAACACCCAGGGCGTGACGCTGATCAAGCTGGCCAACGACGAAAAACTGGTGGGCCTGGAGCGTGTGCAGGAGCCGTCGGAAGTCGAAGGCGAAGAGCTGGAAGGTGAAGAGTTCGAAGGCGAGGTGATCGCAGCAGGCGATGACAACGTCGACGAGCCAACCCTCGACGCTGCCGCAGACGAAGAAGAACCGCAGGAATAAGCGGACACACAGGGGGCGGATGAAGATTCGCCCCCTTGTTGTTTGTCCCTTTGGAAAGTATTGAAATACCCGTTTATTGCACCACCCCACCAGATCAGAGTGAGATTGGATGTGAGCAAGAGAGCCTATAACTTCTGTGCCGGTCCCGCGGCGCTTCCTGAAGCAGTCCTGCAGCGCGCGCAGGGTGAACTCCTCGACTGGCATGGAAAAGGCCTCTCCGTGATGGAAATGAGCCATCGCAGCGATGAGTTCGTGTCCATCGCCACCAAGGCCGAGCAGGACCTGCGCGACTTGCTGGACATCCCCTCCAATTACAAAGTGTTGTTCCTGCAAGGCGGCGCAAGCCAGCAGTTCGCCCAGATCCCGCTGAATCTGCTGCCGGAAGACGGCACGGCCGACTATATCGACACCGGTATCTGGGGCCAGAAGGCGATTGAAGAAGCTTCGCGCTACGGTCACGTCAATGTCGCCGGCACCGCCAAGCCCTACGATTACTTCGCGATTCCCGGTCAGAACGAGTGGAAGCTGACGAAGGACGCGGCCTACGTGCACTACGTCGCCAACGAGACCATCGGCGGCCTGGAATTCGACTGGGTGCCGGAAGTGGGCGACGCGCCATTGGTGTGCGACATGTCTTCGGACATCCTCTCGCGCCCGATCGACGTGTCCAAATACGGCATGATCTACGCCGGTGCGCAGAAGAACATCGGCCCGAGCGGCATCCTGGTCAACATCATCCGTGAAGACCTGCTGGGTCGCGCCCGTTCGCTGTGCCCGACCATGCTTAACTACAAGGTCGCGGCCGACAACGGCTCGATGTACAACACCCCGCCGGCGTTCGCCTGGTACCTGTCGGGCCTCGTGTTCGAGTGGCTCAAAGAGCAGGGCGGCGTGGCCGCCATGGGCAAGCTCAACGAAGAGAAGAAGCGCACCCTGTACGACTTCATCGACGCCAGCGGCCTGTACAGCAACCCGATCAACCTCACCGACCGCTCGTGGATGAACGTGCCGTTCCGCCTGGCCGACGACCGCCTGGACAAGCCGTTCCTGGCCGGTGCCGACGCGCGTGGCCTGCTGAACCTCAAGGGTCACCGCTCGGTGGGTGGCATGCGCGCCTCCATCTACAACGCTGTCGACATCCACGCGATCAACGCGCTGGTTGCCTACATGGCAGAGTTCGAAAAGGAACACGGCTAATGTCTGAGCAAGAACTCAAGGCCCTGCGGGTACGCATTGACAGCCTGGACGAGAAAGTCCTGGAGCTGATCAGTGAGCGTGCGCGCTGCGCCCAGGAAGTCGCACGGGTGAAGATGGCGTCCCTGGCTGAGGGCGAAGTGCCGGTATTCTACCGGCCGGAGCGTGAAGCCCAGGTGCTCAAGCGCGTGATGGAGCGCAACAAGGGCCCGTTGGGCAACGAGGAGATGGCGCGGTTGTTCCGTGAAATCATGTCTTCGTGCCTGGCGCTGGAGCAGCCGCTGAAAGTGGCGTACCTCGGACCGGAAGGCACCTTCACCCAGGCGGCGGCCATGAAGCACTTCGGCCACGCGGTGATCAGCAAGCCGATGGCGGCGATCGACGAAGTGTTCCGCGAAGTGGCCGCCGGTGCGGTGAATTTTGGCGTGGTGCCGGTGGAAAACTCCACCGAAGGCGCGGTCAACCACACGCTGGACAGCTTCCTCGAGCACGACATGGTGATCTGCGGCGAAGTCGAGCTGCGCATCCACCACCACCTGCTGGTGGGCGAGAACACCAAGACCGACAGCATCAGCCGTATCTACTCCCACGCCCAGTCCCTGGCCCAGTGCCGCAAGTGGCTGGACGCGCATTACCCGAATGTCGAGCGCGTGGCGGTGTCCAGCAACGCCGAGGCGGCCAAGCGGGTCAAGGGTGAGTGGAACTCGGCGGCCATCGCCGGTGACATGGCCGCAGGCCTGTACGGGCTGACGCGCCTGGCCGAAAAAATCGAGGATCGCCCGGACAACTCCACGCGCTTCCTGATGATCGGCAGCCAGGAAGTGCCGCCGACCGGCGACGACAAGACTTCGATCATCGTTTCCATGAGCAACAAGCCCGGCGCGCTGCATGAGCTGCTGGTGCCGTTCCACGACAACGGGATTGACCTGACGCGCATCGAGACACGTCCTTCGCGCAGCGGTAAATGGACCTACGTGTTCTTTATCGACTTCGTCGGCCACCACCGCGACCCGCTGGTTAAAGGTGTGCTTGAGCAAATCAGTCAGGAAGCCGTGGCACTCAAGGTGCTGGGCTCTTACCCGAAAGCGGTTTTGTGAGGCTTTAACATGAGTGGCAACTTCCTCGCCCTGGCGCAGCCGGGCGTGCAACAACTGTCGCCTTACGTCCCGGGCAAGCCTGTGGACGAGCTGGCGCGTGAGTTGAATCTGGACCCTTCGAAGATCGTCAAGCTGGCGAGCAACGAAAACCCGCTGGGCCCGAGCCCTAAAGTGCTGGCGGCGATTCGTGAAGAGCTGGCCGAGCTGACCCGTTATCCGGACGGCAATGGCTTCGCGCTCAAGTCCCTGCTGGCGGAAAAATGCCGGGTCGAGCTGAACCAGGTGACCCTGGGCAACGGCTCCAACGACATTCTTGAGCTGGTCGGCCGTGCCTACCTGGCGCCTGGCTTGAACGCGGTGTTCAGTGAGCACGCGTTTGCGGTCTACCCGATCGTCACCCAGGCCGTCGGCGCTGACGCGCGCGTTATTCCGGCCAAGGACTGGGGCCATGACCTGCCGGCCATGCTGGCCGCCATCGACGCCCAGACCCGCGTGGTGTTCATCGCCAACCCGAACAACCCGACCGGCACCTGGTTCGACGAGCAGGCGCTGAATGAATTCCTGCAGGATGTGCCCGAGCACGTGCTGGTAGTGCTGGACGAGGCCTACATCGAGTACGCCGAAGGCAGCGACCTGCCCGACGGCCTGGACTTCCTGGCCGCCTACCCGAACCTGTTGGTGTCGCGCACCTTCTCCAAGGCGTATGGCCTGGCGTCGCTGCGCGTTGGTTATGGCTTGTCCACCGCCGTGGTGGCGGATGTGCTGAACCGCGTGCGCCAACCGTTCAACGTCAACAGCCTCGCCCTGGCGGCGGCCTGTGCGGCGGTGAAGGATGCCGAGTACCTGGAGCAGGGCCGTCGCATCAACGAAAGCGGCATGCTGCAATTGCAGGAAGGTTTTGCCGAGCTGGGCCTTGGCTGGATTCCCTCCAAGGGCAACTTCATCTGTGTCGACCTCGGCCAAGTGGCCGCGCCGGTGTTCCAGGGCCTGCTGCGCGAAGGCGTGATCGTGCGCCCGGTGGCCAACTACGGCATGCCGAACCACCTGCGTATCACCATTGGCCTGCCGGCGGAAAACGCCCGCTTCCTGGAGGCGTTGGCCAAGGTTCTGGCTCGTGGTTGATGTCACTGCATTGCAACCTGCTGTGCCTATGATCGGTCGCCTGGTGGTGGTCGGCCTGGGGTTGATCGGTGGCTCCTTCGCCAAAGGCCTGCGTGAAAGCGGGCTGTGCGGCGAGGTGGTGGGCGTGGACCTCGACCCGCAATCGCGCAAGCTGGCGGTGGAATTGGGCGTGGTGGATCGCTGTGAAGCAGACCTTGCGCTCGCGTGCCAGGGCGCTGACGTGATCCAGCTCGCCGTGCCGATCCTGGCCATGGAGAAATTGCTCGGGATATTAGCCGGCATGGACCTGGGCCAGGCGATCCTCACCGACGTCGGCAGCGCCAAGGGCAATGTGGTGCGCGCTGCGCAACTGGCCTTTGGCGGCATGCCGGCGCGCTTTGTGCCGGGCCATCCGATTGCCGGTTCCGAGCAGAGCGGGGTAGAGGCCTCCAATGCGCAACTGTTCCGCCGCCATAAAGTGATCCTCACGCCGCTTGAGCAAACCGACCCGGCAGCCTTGGCTGTGGTCGATCGCTTGTGGCGCGAGCTGGGCGCGGATGTGGAGCATATGCAGGTTGAGCGCCACGACGAAGTGCTGGCGGCGACCAGTCATTTGCCGCACTTGCTGGCGTTCGGCCTGGTGGACTCATTGGCCAAACGCAACGAAAACCTCGAGATTTTCCGTTACGCCGCCGGTGGCTTTCGTGATTTCACGCGGATTGCCGGCAGTGATCCGGTGATGTGGCACGACATCTTCCTCGCCAATCGCGAAGCGGTGTTGCGCACCCTGGACACCTTCCGCAGTGACCTCGACGCCTTGCGCGATGCGGTCGATGCCGGGGATGGCCATCAATTATTGGGCGTGTTCACCCGTGCGCGGGTGGCGCGAGAGCATTTCAGCAAGATCCTGGCGCGCCGGGCCTACATGGAAACCGCCGTGAACGCCGATGAGCTGACTTTCCTCGCCAACCCGGGCGGCCGCTTGAGCGGTCGTATCCGGGTGCCCGGTGACAAGTCGATCTCGCATCGTTCGATCATGCTCGGTTCGCTGGCTGACGGCGTGACGGAGGTCGAGGGTTTTCTTGAGGGTGAAGACGCCCTGGCGACCTTGCAGGCGTTTCGTGACATGGGCGTGGTGATTGAAGGGCCGCACCATGGGCGCGTGACCATTCACGGCGTGGGCTTGCATGGCTTGAAAGCGGCGCCGGGGCCGATCTACCTGGGTAACTCCGGCACGTCCATGCGCCTGCTGTCCGGGTTGCTGGCGGCGCAACGTTTCGACAGCGTGTTGACCGGCGATGCGTCGTTGTCCAAGCGCCCGATGAGCCGCGTGGCCAAGCCATTGCGGGAAATGGGCGCAGTGATCGAAACCGGGCCGGAAGGGCGTCCGCCGCTGACTATTCGTGGCGGGCAGGTTTTGAAAGGCGTGAACTATTCGATGCCGATGGCCAGCGCGCAGGTCAAATCCTGCCTGCTGCTGGCCGGGTTGTATGCGCAAGGGAAAACCGCCGTGACCGAGCCTGCGCCGACCCGCGACCATACCGAGCGCATGCTGCGTGGGTTTGGTTATCCGGTGGCGGTGGAGGGCGCGACGGCGTCGGTGGAGTCCGGCCATGCGCTGACTGCCACGCATATAGAAGTGCCGGGGGATATTTCCTCGTCGGCGTTTTTCCTGGTGGCGGCGTCGATTGCCGAGGGTTCCGAACTGTTGCTGGAGCATGTCGGCGTCAACCCGACCCGCACCGGGGTGATCGATATCCTGCGGCTGATGGGCGCGGATATCATCCTGGAAAACCCGCGCGAAGTCGGCGGTGAACCTGTCGCAGACCTGCGGGTGCGTGCTGCTGCGTTGAAGGGGATCGAGATCCCCGAAGTGCTGGTGCCGTTGGCGATTGACGAGTTTCCGGTGCTGTTTGTCGCGGCGGCCTGTGCGCAAGGGCGCACCGTGTTGCGTGGGGCGCAGGAGCTGCGTGTGAAGGAGTCCGACCGTATCCAGGTGATGGCCGACGGTCTGCAGGCGTTGGGTGTGAAGTGTGAACCGACCCCCGATGGGCTTATCATTGACGGTGGCCTGATCGGCGGTGGCGAAGTGCATGCCCAGGGTGATCATCGAATCGCCATGGCGTTCAGTGTGGCGTCCCTCCGGGCGCAAGCACCGATTCGTATCCGTGACTGTGCCAATGTTGCTACGTCTTTTCCGAATTTTCTTACACTGTGTGCCCAAGTCGGCATCCGTGTTGCCCAAGAGGCTCAATTGTGAATATCAAAGCACCGGTGATTACCATCGACGGGCCAAGCGGCTCGGGCAAAGGCACGATCGCCGGCATCCTGGCCAAGCGCCTGGGCTGGTGCCTGCTGGATTCCGGCGCGCTGTACCGACTGCTGGCCTTTGCTGCGCGTAACCATGGCGTGGACCTGACCAACGAAGAGTCCCTGAAGCTGCTGGCGGCGCACCTCGACGTGCAATTCGTCGGGGCGACGGAAGGTCATCCCCAGCGCATCATCCTTGAAGGTGATGACGTGACCGATGACCTGCGCAACGAACAAGTCGGCTCCTGGGCCTCCCAGGTTGCCGCGCTGCCGGCCGTGCGTGACGCTTTGCTGCAGCGCCAGCGGGCTTTTCAGGAGCCGCCGGGCCTGGTGGCCGACGGCCGCGACATGGGTACCGTGGTGTTTCCCGAGGCGCCGCTGAAGATTTTCCTGACGGCCAGCGCCGAGGAGCGGGCCCGCCGCCGTTACTTGCAGTTGAAGGGCAAAGTCGATGGTGTTAGTCTGTCGAGTCTGCTAGATGAGATCCGTGCACGCGATGAGCGTGATACCCAGCGCGCAGTAGCCCCGCTCAAACCGGCGGCTGATGCCATACAGCTGGATTCCACGGAGTTGTCCATCGAGCAGGTGCTGGAACGCATCTTGAGTGAAATCGCCATTCGCGATATCGCCGGGTGATCAAGAAGGCCGCAGGGGACCAGTCATAGTCCTGCGGTGGCTTCTTTTAACTGAAACTGACCCATACCGTCTGGGGTGTGGAGATGGGCGTATTCTTCGCCCTTATCAACAGGAATTAAAATGAGCGAAAGCTTTGCGGAACTCTTTGAAGAAAGCCTAAAAACCCTGAACCTTCAGGCAGGCTCCATCATCACCGGTGTTATCGTTGATATCGATTACCAAGCTCGCTGGGTAACCGTTCACGCTGGTCTGAAGTCTGAAGCTCTGATCCCGCTGGAACAGTTCTACAACGATGCTGGTGACCTGACTATCAATGTCGGTGACGAAGTTCACGTTGCTCTGGACTCGGTTGAAGACGGTTTCGGTGAAACCAAGCTGTCCCGTGAAAAAGCCAAGCGCGCTGAATGCTGGATTGTTCTCGAAGCAGCCTTCGCAGCTGAAGAAGTGGTCAAGGGCGTTATCAACGGTAAGGTTAAAGGCGGCTTCACTGTCGACGTTAACGGCATCCGTGCGTTCCTGCCAGGTTCTTTGGTCGACGTTCGTCCTGTGCGCGACACCACGCACCTGGAAGGCAAAGAACTCGAATTCAAGGTCATCAAACTCGACCAGAAACGCAACAACGTTGTCGTTTCCCGTCGCAGCGTCCTGGAAGCAGAGAACTCCGCCGAGCGTGAAGCTCTGCTGGAATCCCTGCAGGAAGGCCAACAAGTCAAAGGTATCGTCAAGAACCTCACCGATTACGGCGCATTCGTCGATCTGGGTGGCGTCGATGGCCTGCTGCACATTACCGACATGGCTTGGAAGCGTATCAAGCATCCTTCCGAAATCGTCAACGTTGGCGACGAGATCGATGTCAAGGTTCTGAAGTACGATCGTGAGCGTAACCGCGTTTCCCTGGGCTTGAAGCAGCTGGGCGAAGATCCATGGGTTGCTATCAAGGCTCGTTACCCAGAAAGCACTCGCGTAACCGCGCGTGTTACCAACCTGACCGACTACGGCTGCTTCGCAGAGCTGGAAGAAGGCGTGGAAGGCCTGGTACACGTTTCCGAAATGGACTGGACCAACAAAAACATCCACCCTTCGAAAGTCGTACAAGTCGGCGACGAAGTGGAAGTTATGGTTCTGGACATCGACGAAGAGCGTCGTCGTATCTCCCTGGGCATCAAGCAGTGCAAATCTAACCCATGGGAAGATTTCTCTGGCCAGTTCAACAAGGGCGATAAAATCTCCGGCACCATCAAGTCGATCACCGATTTCGGTATCTTCATTGGTCTGGACGGCGGCATCGACGGCCTGGTTCACCTGTCCGACATCTCCTGGAACGAAGTTGGCGAAGAAGCTGTTCGTCGTTTCAAGAAGGGCGACGAGCTGGACACCGTTATCCTGTCGGTTGACCCAGAGCGCGAGCGTATCTCCCTGGGTATCAAGCAACTGGAAAGCGATCCGTTCTCCGAGTACGTTCAAGAGAACGACAAAGGCGCCATCGTTAAAGGCACTGTGAAAGAAGTTGACGCCAAAGGCGCCATCATCGTTCTGGCCGACGATATCGAAGCGACTCTGAAAGCCTCCGAAATCAGCCGTGACCGCGTTGAAGACGCGCGCAACGTTCTGAAAGAAGGCCAGGAAGTAGAAGCCAAGATCATCAGCGTTGACCGCAAGAGCCGCGTAATCCAACTCTCCATCAAGTCGAAAGACGAAGTTGAAGAGAAAGAAGCAATCCAGAGCCTGAAATCGGCTCCGGAAGCTGCACAAGGCGAGACCACGATGGCCTCCCTGCTGCGCGAAGCAATGGCTAAGCAGAACTAAGTTCTGTAAGGCTGTAAAAAGGGCGACTTCGGTCGCCCTTTTTTGTGCCTGAAATTCGTCGAATCAGGCGCTGAGAACCAAGGCGCGCAGCTCGCTGTCAGAACTGACTATAGTGTTGATAAACGCTGTTTCAGCGTAGTTGCTTCAATAAGGATCTGAATGAACAGGCTTATCGTCTTATTCGCAGTGGTAATGCTTGCAGGCTGCTCCGTCACCAGCGCCAAGACCCACGCCAGGCGTGGCGTCAGCGGCATCGAGGTCGACTGCTCGGGCCTTGGCAACAAATGGGACAAGTGCGAACAGCGCGCCGCCCGAGAGTGCAAGATGCAAGGCTACAAGGTCATCACCCGTTCCAGCGACGCCAAGGACGAAGAGGGTGACTACCTGTTCGGCTGGAACCCTGCCGGCGCAGTCACCCGCACCATGCTGGTGATCTGTAATTGAGCGTGCAAAACACCTGCAGATATGTTGCAGCGTGGGCTGTTCAAATTCATCAAGTCATGCTAAAACCTTCGAAGCGCTTTTCCTAGCTGCTTGAAAAAGAAGGGAAAAATATGACGAAGTCGGAGTTGATCGAACGAATTGTCACCCATCAAGGGCTGCTCTCATCCAAGGATGTTGAGCTGGCCATCAAGACCATGCTCGAACAAATGTCCCAGTGCCTGGCGACAGGTGATCGGATTGAGATTCGTGGGTTTGGGAGTTTTTCGCTGCACTATCGCGCGCCGCGGGTAGGGCGGAATCCTAAGACTGGGCAGTCGGTGAGTCTGGATGGGAAGTTTGTGCCTCATTTCAAGCCGGGGAAGGAGTTGCGGGATCGGGTGAATGAGGATGAGGAAGGTGATATGTGACTGGGTTTCTGGGGAGGATTTATGCAGACTATTAGTCGTATCGCACTGGTTCTGATGGTGCTGATAGTGTCAGTGTTCGTCATAATTTTTGTGCTTGAAAACCAGCAAAACGTCACTCTTTCTTTTCTTGGTTGGGTGACAGCCCCGCTGCCAGTATCTTTGTTTTTTACCGGGGCGCTAATTTTTGGCATGGCTGTCGCGCCTATTACGATTTTGATTAGTAGAACGATCGGATTCCGGTCAAAAACAAATCGGTAGGGTGAGCTTTTCCTGCTAGTAAACGCCTACCCGAAAGCCTCTCCCTGAGTGATTGCTTTACGTCCAGCGTACGGCGCATATCAACCATCAGTTTTAGCGGGCGACGGTATCCTTAATGAGCTCATTGCAGGCTCAGCTCCTAAAGCCTAAATGGAATAATCGTTGGATGATGAGTGTGATCAACCCCGCGCCCATTCCCACCACTGTCAGCGTGATTGTGTTGAATGCTGCGTTCTCGAGCTCCTGATCGCTTCTAGGCCCTGCCTCATTGGAAAGTTCAAGCTCACTGAGATAGTATTAATTTCTTGGACGCTCGTTAGGCTTGGGTGATCAGTTGGACCTAGGTGACTGACGTATTTCTATCGTATAAATAGACTGGCGATCCTGAAATTACGCTATCGTTTCGATTTTCTGAAACAGAAAAGGCCCATGGCAATGACATACAATACAGATATTATGCTGATTTATATAAGTCGTAGTTTTTCTGCAATTTAACTTGTTAATTAATTAAATTCGACGCTTATTATCCGGTTTGGATGTGTTATGGATAGTGATAGATATATAGTTTCAATAGTAGTGGCCACCCATAATCGATCAGGATACGCAATTGCTTGCGTACAGAGCCTGCTCGATATAAGTTCCGAAGAAATTCAAGTCGTTGTGCACGATACTAGTAATGATGATTGTCAATTGGCGGCTTGGATTAAGCAAAATCCTCATCCAAGATTGCTTTATGTACATTGGCAAGAGCGACTGTCAATGACCGAAAATCATGAAAGAGCAATTCGTCTCGCCGAAGGGGAGTACGTATGTTTAATCGGGGATGATGATACAGTTTCTAGCTATATTGTTGAAGTGTCGCGGTTTGCCAAAGAAAATAATATTGAAATGCTGACACCCATTGCAAGAGCAGCATATTACTGGCCTGATTTTAGAACAAAAAATTATGGTGCCGCGCACGCAGGGAAAATATATATATCTGAATTCGGTTGCGGTCTGTCAGAATTTGACCTGAATGAACGGTTAAATTTGGCACTACGCGGGGCTTGTCAGGGAACTGATGGTATGCCCAAGCTTTACCATGGATTAGTACGGCGCCAACTGTTAAATCAGATAGTACGTAATGATGGTCTATTGCTTCACGGTGCTAGCCCTGACATGTCCGCGTCAGTAGGTTTGAGTCTTCTAGGTGGGAAATATCACTTGCTAGACTTTCCTTTCACCATGCCAGGCGGTGGTGGTAACAGCAACAGCGGTCGAAGTGCTACTGGTAAACATAAAGGTAATCTGAAGGACGATCCGCATCTGACACCCTTTAAGAATTTGAACTGGCCAGAAAGTATTCCAAATTTCTTCAGCGTGGAAACGGTGTGGGGACATGCAGCTTGGGAAACCCTCGTATGGCATAGATCTATTACGGGATTTAATTTTGCTAGACTCTATGCGCTATGTCTTTTTCATCATCCTGATTACTTTCAAGAGACAATAAGGGCGTGGCGCAGCGCTAAGAAGAATACAGTTGGAAATGTAGCTGCGCTAAATGTACTTAAAGAGCTTGTGATCGTTGCTACGCGGTTTGCGGCGGCTAAATTCAAAAGGATATTGCACCCAGGACCAAGTAACGGTGCATACATCATAGGTACTGCTAGTGATGTGTTTTTGGCACGAAAGAAGCTTGATGATTATCTGGGGCAGCACCTAACTAAGCAACCTATATCATCATGGGTAGTGACGGAATAGAATCAATAAAATGCGAATGATACCATTGTGTTGAATAAAAGTAGTATTAGATTTTTGTTGTTAGCTAACCTAGCTGGTCGGCTCGTATACGCATTGGCGAGTATTGTATCACCTTGGATCACTAAACTGCGTGAGGCCGAGGCGGTTGGTTTAGTTGGGTTTTTTAATACCACTCTGAGGGTGGCGGTGGTCTTCGAAGGAGGGATAACTCGTAGTTTAGTTAAAAAACGTGCCTGTAGCAAGGCCAAGGAGTCGTTGACTTCTGTACGCTATAAGACCTTCTCGGGTTCTATGGCGTTGAACTATTTTATGTTCTTTGTACTGTTGGAAGCAATAATTGAATCTGTATTGAGCGCCAGTTCGAAAATGCTGGTGAACTGTTGGTTGCGCATCGGCTCAATCCCCGAAAGTGAAGTTGTCGAGTCTTTAATATGTGTTGATCATTTTAATTTGTCGGCCGGCGGTTTGGTTGCATGAAGATAATCAATCATGAGCTTCTGTTGAGTATTGCATTCTTTATAATGGCAGTAGAGATGGTTTTTATTTAGTGAAATTGTCTGTTAGTGCAATTGTGAATTGCTAGGCGTTGGTTGGTTTTGGAGTTAATCGGCGTTGTCGTGGTGTTTGTTGGTGAGGTATTTGTTTTGAAAGTTTTTTTGGTTTTCAAATAGTTAATGCATTTGTGTAATTCACAATAATGTGGGCGGATATATGAAAGTTTTAGTGTTGGGTATTACAGGTATGTTAGGGAGCTCCGTATTCAACGTGCTCAACCGAGATGAGCGCTACTTTGTGATGGGCACCTTGCGAAATGCAGGCGGCCTGAAATATTTTGACGATTTGCAGCATCCGAATATTATTACCAGTGTAGATGTATTGGATGCAGAGCAACTACTGAACCTGTTCATAAAGGTTAAGCCGGATGTAGTGATTAACTGTGTAGGATTGATCAAGCAATTCTCTTCCTCAAAAGATCCGCTTGTAACCATCCCGCTCAACTCATTGCTACCTCATCGGTTGTTAAAACTTTGTCAGCTGTCCGGCTGCCGCTTGGTTCAGATAAGTACAGATTGTGTTTTTTCTGGGCGCAAAGGAAATTATATTGAATCGGATTTATCTGACGCAGAAGATCTTTACGGGAAATCTAAATTCATCGGTGAAGTTGTTGACTCACCCAATGCAATCACATTAAGAACGTCTATTATAGGTCATGAGTTAAACTCAAAAAACTCCCTTGTCGACTGGTTTTTATCTCAAAAGAGCACAGCGAAGGGTTATTCTAAAGCTATATTTTCGGGTTTGCCTACTGTCGAGTTAGCGAGCGTAATAAAGGATTACGTGTTGCCAAAGACCGACGTGTACGGATTATATCATGTGTCTGCGACGCCCATTGACAAGTATTCGCTGCTGCAGTTGATAGCTAAGCAATATCAGAAAGAGATTTCGTTGGTTCTAGATGACTCAGTAATCATTGACCGCTCTCTAGACTCGAGTAAATTTCGATCTATAATGGGCTATGAGCCTCCCTCATGGGACCTGTTGGTCGCTAAAATGAGGGCATCGTTGTGAAAAAAGAATTTAAGTTGGGTGAAAAAAATGTTTGATAATAAAGTTTTGATGATCACAGGCGGAACTGGCTCATTCGGTAATACTGTCCTTAAGCGATTTTTGGATACGAATGTAAAGGAAATTAGAGTATTCAGTCGCGATGAAAAAAAGCAAGAAGACATGCGTATTGCACTTTCAAACGACAAAGTGAAATTTCATCTAGGTGATGTTCGTGACTGCTCAAGCCTAAAGCAGGCGATGGTGGGTGTTGATTATGTATTCCATGCGGCAGCACTAAAGCAAGTACCGTCGTGTGAGTTTTTTCCTATGGAGGCAGTTAAAACTAATGTGCTGGGTACAGAAAATGTTTTAAATGCTGCTATTGATAATAACGTCAAACGGGTTGTACTGCTTAGTACAGATAAAGCCGTTTACCCAATTAACGCTATGGGGATATCTAAGGCGTTGGGTGAGAAGATATTAATCGCTAAGTCTAGATCTGTTCGAGAGGGTGGGCCAGTTTTCTGCGCGACTCGCTATGGCAATGTGATGGCCTCGAGAGGTTCAGTTATACCTCTTTTTGTTGAAAAAATTAAAGCAGGTGTTCCGCTCACGGTCACTGATCCTAACATGACCCGTTTTTTGATGAGTTTAGAGGATTCTGTGGACCTAGTACTCCACGCATTTGAACACGGTGAGCAAGGTGATATATTCGTTCAAAAAGCGCCGGCGAGTACTATTGGCGATCTAACAGTTGCCTTGCAAGATCTATTTTGTAGCGATGTTCCTGTCAAAATTATTGGTACTCGCCATGGGGAGAAGTTATACGAAACTTTGGTTTCACGGGAGGAGATGGCTAAAGCAAAAGAGATGGACCAATATTACCGAATTCCTGCGGATAATAGAGATCTCAATTACGACAAATTTATTGTCGAAGGGCACCCCGAAGCAAATATAATTGACGATTACACTTCTCACAATACTGAACTGCTAGATGTGGAAGGTATAAAAAAATTACTTTTGACCTTAAGGTATATCAAAGATCAATTAAGTTGATTTATTATATATTGTAAGTGCGACGGTTGATTTTTGTTTGCGCTACAGCTATTTAAATTATATGTAGCTCCTAATTCGGTTGGAAATTGATATGGTACGGCAATGATGGATAGTAAAGCACTGATAAAGTTATCAGGCTTCGCGGATGTTAGTGTAGTGATCCCGTGTTATTGCTGCAAGAATACAATAAAACGTTCGATCGAGTCCGTGTACAATCAAACTTTACGCCCTGCTGAAATTATCTTGGTTGAAGATGCGAGCAATGATGGTACATTGGAATATTTGAATTTTCTAGCAAAAGAATATTCAGAGGGCTGGATTAAGGTTGTTTCCCTGAGCGTAAATTCAGGGCCAGGTACAGCCAGGAATGAAGGTTGGAATGCTTCAAATCAACGGTATGTCGCGTTTCTAGATTCCGATGATAGTTGGCATCCTCAGAAAATTGAAATTCAATTTTTTTGGATGGAGCAAAATCCCGATGTCGCTCTTACAGGGCAAATGGGCGCGGTGATCAGTGAAGCTTTAGACGCCGTGAAGAAAAGTTACAACATGAGTGAAGTTGTATTTTCTGAAATTTCAAAATTTCGATTGTTACTCTCTAATAGATTTTCTACCCCTTCCGTTTTAATAAGGCGTGATGTGCAGTACAGATTTACTACGGGTAAACGATTCTGTGAAGATTATGAACTTTGGTGTAAGGTAGTGTGCGCAGGACATGTTTGTTGTTCAGTAAATGTGCCTTTAACGTTTTGTTATAAACCGCTGTATGGGCATGCTGGATTAAGCGGTGAACTCTGGAATATGGAGAGTGGGGAACTTAGGGTCTACGATGTTTTGCATAAAAATGGGAGCGTAAATATGGTTGTTGCATTGTTTTTGAAGGCCTGGTCTTTAATGCGCTATGGCCGTAGAACGATACGGATTAAGTTTGCTAAAGTATCGTCATGATTTACTTGGTCGGTTGGTTCCTTCTCGCTATTGCGCTCGTTATGACTTCACTGTCAGGGTGTAGGACGTCCTTTTTCATATATTGCTCATTGTTTTTTATCCTTATAATGTCGTTTTTTCGTGGCCTCGTTGGAACGGATACTTATGCGTATGAAATAATAATGGAGAGACTATCGGATGGCTTCTCCTTGGCGGGAATGGAGCCGGGATTTGTTTTTGTTAGTTGGCTGCTTTTACAAGTTACTAATAGTGCACCACTCACGGTCCGATTAATTGGGTGTTTAGTTTTTTGTGCATTATTTTTTTATTTACATCGATCAGATAAAAATGAAAAATTCTTGTTGGCTTCGTATATTTTGCCAGCATTCATATATCAATATTCGATGAATGGCTTGAGGGTTGGCTTTGCGTCTATGTTGCTCTTATTGGCTACCCAGCAATTTAGGCGGATTAAAACCATTTCTGGATATACTCTGGCGGCGACATCTCTAACGTTTCATTATTCTGCTTTGGTCTCGTTGATTCTGATCTGGGCGTCTAAGGTCAATTGGGTCAAAGCTTCTAATATTCTCATAGTTCCAATTGCAATGCTCTTAGTATTAGTTTTTTTTTATGCTAATGAAGACTATTTTTTTCATAAGTTTGTCTCTTATCAGGACTTTGACTCTCCTAACTCCTTCTCTGGAGTAGGAAAGATGCTGGCGTTGCTGGTCATTTTTTTTGGCGTTCTCGTATCAAATTTGCCTACTGCAGATAAAGCTAAGCTATTATTTTTGGGCGTAGGGTCTATGTTAGTATTTTGGTTAATATCAATGTTTTCCTATGCAGGTCTTCGATTCTTAGATCTTTTATCATTTTCATTTCCTTTGTGCGTATTAACCGCGTTCAGCAATCGAGGGTTAGAACTAGGAAAGTTAGCAAAGCTATCATTTTTCATTGCTGGTTTAATTGCAGCAGGGATGAGTTATAGAAATTTCTTGTATGAGGAGGGTATAGGGCCATCCCCATTTTTACCTTATTACTTAAATGGCTGGTAATTTAAAAAATTGTTATTTTTTATTTTTTGGAAAACAAAGACTAATCTGTAGCGCGATGGAGCAGATATGAAGATTTTGGTACTAGGTGCGAACGGTTTCATAGGGAAAGCTTTAGTCGAAAAGTTGGTTTATCATCGTGTCCAAGTTCGTGCTTTAACGCGCTCAAATTTAAAAGGTTCTAAAGAGTCAGTAGAAATTATAATTGGTGATTTAACCAGTAAGGACTTTGATTTTAAGGCGTTGTTATACGGCTGTAATATTGTTGTTAATTGCGCTGGAGAAACTAGAGATGATTCTCTTATGCATGCGTTGCATGTACAGGCCACGGAAAATTTGCTTAAGGCAGCTGCATGTTTTTGCCGTACAGGGAAGGAAATTCACTGGGTTCAATTAAGTAGCGTCGGCGCTTATGGGAGCTCAAAACAATCTAGAGTTGTGACTGAAGAAACTCCAACAAATCCTTCGGGTACTTATGAAGTCACCAAAACTATAGCAGACGCTATTATTATGGCTTGTGATGAAATCTCGGGATTTTCTTACACGATTTTGAGGCCTTCTAACGTGTTTGGCCGTGATATGACGAATGAGTCATTGCGTCAACTCGGTCGTATAGTAAAAAAGAGAGTTTTCTTTTTTGTAGGTTTTTCTCCTTCGATCGCTACATACATACATGTTAATGATGTTGTTTCAGCACTTTATCTGTGCGCGTCAGATTCCCGCGCAAAAGGGCATATCTTCAATGTATCTAATGATTGTACGTTGAAAGAGTTGATTGCAGGCATAGCAGAAGCACTTGGGGTGCCGGCTCCTAGGTTGACGCTACCCGAGCGCCCGGTCAGGATCGGGCTCGCAGTTGTAGCGAGGTTATTTAAATTGCCGGTTACACAGAAGCGCATAGATGCGTTGGTTCGACGTACAAGGTATCCTACGAATAAGATTCAAAGTGTGTTGGGGTTTTCTCCCAAGAACGTCGTTTCTGCAGCAATCCGAGAAATATTTTAGTAAGGGTAAAATATTAAATACTAAGGTGTATTAATACAATCGCTATCGTTTTTGTTGTGGTATTTAATTTATATGTTTAGGGGCTGAAATGCATAAAAAACTTAATATTGCTCGAGTGTCCACAGTTCCCTTTTTTATGCTTACTCAACTTAAATCACAAATTGATTTTTTCGCATCTCGCGGTATGACGGTTACAGTCATCACCAGCGCAGAAGATTTTCCTGGGCAAATGAACAAGATAGAAAGGGCTAACTATATTTCCGTCAATATATCGCGGAATATTAGTTTGGGTAGCGATATTGTCAGCCTTATTAGGCTGTTCCGTGTATTTAGATCGCGGAAATTTGATGTTGTGCACTCTACCACTCCCAAGGCTGGCCTTCTTTGTGCCATAGCGTCTTATGCTGCAGGTGTGCCTATAAGACTTCATACATTCACTGGGCAGCCCTGGGCAACAATGTCCGGTGTGAAAAAAAATATTTTAAAGATTTGTGATAGGGTTATTGGTACCCTTAACACACATTGTTATGCCGACAGTCCAACTCAAAAAAACTTTCTTCTCGAAAATAGTATCATAAAAAAAGAAAGTATTTCGGTGCTAGGGCAGGGGTCATTGGCTGGAGTAGATCTCACTAGATTCAACAAGGCTAGATATCCTAGTGAATTTGTTTCTGAGTTGAGGAGTACTTTAGGGATACCACTGAACGGAAAGGTGATTCTTTTTGTCGGGCGAATCACGCCGGAAAAGGGTATTCAGGAGCTAATGGACGCTTTCATAAAAGTTGCTGCTGCGGACGACCTCATTCATCTACTGCTGGTTGGTCCAGTTGAAGAGAAAGGTTGTGGGGTTATTGATGCTTTCGCCAACGACCGTGCTTGGGCGAGAGTTCATCAAGTCGGGTTTACTAATGAACCGGAAAAGTTCATGGCGTTAGCTGACGTCTTGTGTTTGCCTAGCTATCGAGAAGGGTTTGGCACGGTTGTAATTGAAGCTGCTGCTATGGGAATTCCTACGGTCGGCACGTCAATTTATGGCCTATCGGACGCTGTGGTTGATGGGGTTACCGGCTTGCTAGTGCCTCCTCGGGATGCAAATGCTTTAGGTCGAGCGCTAGTTATACTACTGGATGATATTGCCTTGCTGCAGGAGATGGGAAAAAGGGCGAACGTAAGAGCTGTTGAGGAGTTCGACTCTGCGAGGATATCTAACTTGATGTTAAATGAATACGAGAGGTTTTATCGTTGATTGCACGGAGTTCTGACGTACATGTAGTGGTCTAAAACGGTTCTGCGGGGAGGGATAAACGTGACACTGACTTTCTATATTTTGGGGGCGAAGGCTGAAAATGGACTATTGGATTTATCTTTTGAATTTTCTAGTTGCTTTTTTATTAACTGCATTTTTTCGTAGTTATGCGCTCAAGAAGAATATTTTAGATGTTCCGAATGAACGTAGTTCCCATTATGTGCCAACCCCGCGAGGAGGTGGCGTAGCGATAGTCATCACATTTATAATTTTGCTCATCTATACTTACCTTGTTCGTATAATTCCTTTTACTCATTTTATCAGTTTTTCGCTAGTTGGCTTGTTCGTCGCAACCATTGGCTTTATGGACGATAAAAACAACTTACCCGCTCGCTGGAGATTGTTGGGGCATTTTCTGGCAGCAATCTGGGGGCTTTTCTGGGTTGGCGGGCTACCAAATTTTGAGCTTTTCGGAGTTGAAGTTAAACTGGGCGCTGTTGGGAATTTATTAGCAGTTCTTTATTTAGTTTGGATGTTGAATCTTTATAATTTTATGGATGGAATTGATGGGCTCGCGAGTTTGGAGGCTATCTGTGTATGTCTTGGTATGTGCATTGTATATCTACTAGTTGGAGTACATGATCTAATAGTGTTACCTTTATCTTTGGCAATGGCTGTAATAGGGTTTTTATTTTGGAATTTCCCTCCTGCGAAGATATTTATGGGTGACGCTGGCAGTAGTTTTCTTGGGATTTTACTTGCTTTGCTGTCGCTGCAGGCGGCCTGGCATTCTCCCAAGTTTTTGTGGTGTTGGCTCATTTTGTTAGGCGTGTTTATCGTAGATGCGACAGTTACCTTATGTCGTCGGTTTTTCCGGGGAGCGAAGGTGCATGAAGCACACAGAAGTCATGCCTATCAGTTTGCGTCCAGGCGTATGGGCAAGCACTTGCCTGTAAGTTTAGGAGTATGTGTTATAAACATTTTCTGGCTGCTGCCAGTATCGCTATCTGTTGCGCTATCTCTGATGGATGGTGCTATGGCATTAGTAATAGCCTATATACCTTTGATTTTTCTAGCGTTCTATTTTAATGCTGGGAAGAGTGAGATACGCTAGTCTTGTTTGTGATGTCCCCATCATGTAAATTTAGCACATGATTTGTATTATTTTATTGCTCGGACACTGGAGCGGCTGAGGAAGTTATGGATAGGATCAGAGGTTTTTTGCTAGGCCTTCCACGTCGGCAAAAAAGATTAATCCAGGTGGGAACAGATATTGTTCTTACATGGAGCGCTCTATGGGCAGCGTTTATCGTGAGGCTGGGCATTGAGGATATAGCTAATCCGGTTCTTCAGCATCAATGGCTCTTCCTGACTGCTCCGATTGTAGCAATTCCGATGTTCACAAAATTCGGTTTATATCGTGCGGTAATGCGTTATTTCGGTAATGATGCATTAATTGCTATTATAAAAGCTGTAAGCTTATCCTCGTTGGTTTTGGGAGTAATTGTCTACTGGTACGGTAGTCATCAGAATGTCGTGCCGCGCTCAATTATATTTAATTACTGGTGGCTTAGCTTAATTCTTATCGGCGGGCTGCGCCTAGCAATGCGCCAATTCTTTCTTGGTGATTGGTTTACCGCCGGCCAGCAAATACCTTTCACCAACCGTGAAAACCTACTTCCAAGAGTTGCAATTTACGGCGCTGGCGCAGCAGGGAATCAACTGGTGGCCGCTTTGCGAGTGGGCCGTGTAATGCGCCCAGTTGCGTTTATTGATGATGATCCAAGTATCTCAGATCGAGTGATCTCAGGGCTTCAAGTTTATAAGCCTAAACATATTCAAAGAATGATTGAAGTAACAGGCGCCCAAGAAATATTGCTGGCTATACCTTCTTCTAATCGTGGTCGACGTCGCGAAATACTTGGTTTTTTAGAGGGATTTCCTCTTCACGTAAGAAGTGTCCCCGGATTTATGGACTTAGCCAGTGGCCGAGTCAAGGTTGATGATATTCAGGAAGTCGACATAGCAGACTTATTAGGCCGCGACTCTGTGCCCCCTCAAAATGAGTTGCTTGAGAGATGTATCACTGATCAGATCGTTTTAGTAACAGGCGCAGGAGGATCTATAGGCTCTGAACTTTGCCGGCAGATACTCGCATTACGACCTGCAAAGTTGCTTCTATTCGAACATAGTGAGTTTAATTTATATAGTGTCCTTTCAGAGTTAGAGCGGCGAATTGATCGTGAATCCTTACCTGTTACAGTACTGCCAATTTTGGGTTCGGTTCGAAATGAGTCAAAGTTGTTAGATGTGATGAAAAGTTGGAAAGTAGACACCGTTTATCATGCTGCTGCATACAAACATGTTCCCATGGTCGAGCACAATATTTCTGAGGGCGTGCTAAATAATGTTATTGGCACATTATATGCGGCTCAAGCAGCTATTCAAGCTGGTGTGGCTAATTTTGTTCTGATTTCAACAGATAAGGCAGTTCGGCCAACTAACGTAATGGGGAGTACTAAGCGAATAGCCGAGTTGGTTTTGCAAGCGCTCAGTCGCGAAGTTGCTCCTGTTTTATTTAATTGCGATTCCAATATTTCACATGTAAATAAAACTCGCTTCACAATGGTGCGCTTTGGGAATGTACTTGGATCTTCTGGGTCTGTTATTCCTTTATTTCATTCACAAATAAAAAATGGTGGACCTTTAACTGTTACTCATCCGAAAATCACGCGATACTTCATGACTATTCCAGAAGCGGCTCAACTAGTTATTCAGGCAGGTTCGATGGGGGTCGGGGGGGATGTATTTGTATTGGATATGGGCCAACCTGTTCGTATTGTGGAGTTAGCGGAGAAGATGATTCATCTATCTGGTCTGAGCGTTCGGTCTGAAAAGAATCCACAAGGCGATATTTCTATCGAGTTCACTGGCCTGCGTCCAGGCGAAAAACTTTACGAGGAACTTTTGATCGGTGATAACGTTGCAGCGACACAACATACTATGATCATGTGTGCTAATGAAGACTATTTAACTTGGGACGAGTTGAAAGTTAAACTCATAGAGCTACTTTCTGCGCTAAGAGATGAGGATTACGTCCGAGTGCGTCAGTTACTTCGTAGCACTGTGAGTGGTTATTCTCCTGATAGTGAAATTGTGGATTTATTCTATCTGCAGTCCCGGCTCGAGCCGTAGGGCTTGGCAATATTAACCTAGCTATTTAGACTAAGCGCTAATATAGGTATGGGAGGGGTTTTTAGGCTGCACTGTTTCTGTCCTTTTTATATTGGCTCTGCAGTAATGCTCATAGCTTACTTAGCTGGCATATAGTAAGCTTTTCACGGCCCCCCCTACTACCGGATGTTTGTGTCTTCAAAACTTGGTAT
This sequence comes from Pseudomonas sp. AC463, assembly GCF_979253585.1. Taxonomy (NCBI): domain Bacteria; kingdom Pseudomonadati; phylum Pseudomonadota; class Gammaproteobacteria; order Pseudomonadales; family Pseudomonadaceae; genus Pseudomonas; species Pseudomonas sp. AC463. The sequence goes on from NZ_CEEDDZ010000007.1 coordinate 158,267, forward strand.
TGATCGGAATAAATATTCCGATCTAACCCCGCTGTATTATTGGTTATCTGCTGTCTTCGCTCTACCCCTTTAAGTCTAAATAAAATTATTTGTCCTTGTTTATCGAATTACTATCAAAGCATATTCATGTAATTGATTGTTATCTGGACCAAAGCATTTCCAATCATAGCGTCTTTAGAGTTTGCGATCGCTAACATAGCGAGCGTAAGGTTTGCCATTAGTTTTCATAGTATTCTGCGATCTCCGATTTTTGTTCATAAGCCACTGCATCGGTCATTCAAGCAGCGCCTTCAGACGCTCCTCGGCAGCGTGTCTGTGACGGTCGTGAATGCATCGGGGATGCACTGTTAAAAGCCATGGTTGCTACGCCTTAGTGGCGGAGACCCATTTTCTTCTTCAACGTATTTTTTTACCAGTGGCCTTAGATGAGCCTGACGGGGCCGCGAACGGATTGTAGCAAGCCGACAGACATGGGCTCAAATAGACATTTCACTTTGGCTCTAGTATGCATCATGGTTACTGTCTGCTTAAAGAACAAAGCTTATAGCATCCGATATGAGGGCGAATTCACTGCATGTATGATGTTTGGAGCGTTTATATTTCGTTGTGAATTGACTGGTCTAAGGAGAATCGCAAAATATTTATGTGTTATCACAAACTCAAAAAAATTGCTCGGCGGAAGGAATTTCTATTTGTTCGGTTAATTGTGTACAGTATTCCCTTCATAAAGCCTAGAATTTCTCATGACGGGAGGCTTTCATGTAAACAGTAATTAGATATTTAAGCGGGCGTTGTGGAATGAGCGAAATTATCATCACGATCCAGCATGGATATGATATTGAGAGCCTCATAGTCTCGCGATAGTACTTATAGACCTTATAGTTTAAAAGTCCTGCTGATCTCAAAAGAATCATACCTTTGATGGTGAATGCGCCTGACGCATCACCAAAGCCCTTGCAAGCAATCAGTTTACTGCTAAGCGAATAGCTGATGGGAAGTGAAAAGATAAAATTTATCCATCCCTCTATGCCAACTTTAAATATCTTATCCGTATCAGCCCAGCCAACTTTCTTTAGCTTTTGATCTTTTATGGGTGTAATGGAAATTTCTTGAATCCATCGAATCTTGAAAGGTATCCTTGAGATTCTCTCTAGAATAATTCCTGTTTGTATATACCAGGAGTTGCTGTATCTTGAGAAGTCAGCACTTGAAATTAACGACTTATGATATATCAAGCAGCTCATGCAGCTCATTATTCCTGCAAGTTCTTTTAGAAGTGAGTTTCTTTCTTGGTAGACTAAGCTTGGTTGTTGAGATTTGTTAATTAAATTAACTAATATGGCGTCATATTTTTCATTTCCGGAAATAAGACCCAAGATTTTTTCAAGATTTAAAATATGGATTTCTGAAGTGTCCCCTAGCAGCCAAGTGTACTCAGTGTTTGACATCTGTAAAACGCTTTTAAAATTCTCGTCGGGTCCTAGATTCGATAGATTTCGTTGGTAATGAAGGTGTGGGTACACCTTCTTCCATTTTTCTATAACTTTTAAAGTGTCATCGCTCGAAGCGTTATCTGAGATAAATATTTGGATATTATATTTTTGCAGAAGAGGGATGTGAGTTTCTAATGAATACTCAAGGAAGTCTGAGCGATTATAAGTAGGTATCGCAATGGATAGAATGGGATTGTGGCCGAGAGTCATGGTAAGGACCTTTGGAACTTCTTGAATATAGTATAAACCCATGGTAAGACTAACAAGTATGCACTCGTAAATCCTATGAATATATAGTCAAAGGAAAAATGTGTTGCTATTATAAGGGTTGTTATAGTTACGTATGCGCCATTAAATACTGAAACCAGGACTAGTTTCTCTTTCTTGTATGCTCTCATGTATATAGCTAGCGCGTTTATTATAAGCTGTATTAACCAGCCAATGCTCAATATTGATATGCTAAATGTTGTTGTCGTGCGGTTTTCAAGAAGTGGATGCCCGCTAATAATCCATAGTGCTATCGCTAATGTAGTGATGCCTAGAATATAAGTTGTTATAGCTAATAGTATTCCCTTTTTAAAAACTTTGTCTAATTCGTCTTTTTTGTTTTGTGCTGCATACATATTTATCCTAGGCGTGATAATGGATATCCAGATGTTTGAAATACTAAACATAGCGACGCAGATTGCCATCGAGAATCCTACCTGTCCAGCGTTTACGGGGCCGTAAAAATGGAAAGTCAATGGCGTAAATACAGATAAAATGAAATACCCGCTAATCCAGCTTATCGAGAATCTCCATATTAATGGAAATATTTCTGATGACCAAGAATGGTCGCTATTTTTTGTAAGTTTATATAGCTGTATTATCATGCGTTTGTAGCGAAAATACACTAGAGCTGAACCGGTAAGTGCACCGAATAGAAGTGCTAGCGCTAATGCGTAAAGACTATCGCCGTTAAGTAATAGAAGTGCAGTCACTATCCCTGTCGTAAAGCTGATATAAAAGCGAATTTTTTGCACATCGCCCACACTGTCGCATCCTTCAATAAACGACAATGCCATACTATTAAGAAAAACCATTACTGAGGCAACTCCGTACAGTAACCATGGTAGCTGCCAATTTATGTCTGATTCTCGATTGGCAAGAAAAAGATATCCCACCGACAATACTATGGGGAAAGCCACTACCGCCATTGTGCAGGACCATTTTGCGGCGAATTTTCCTAATGTAGCAAGTCTTACTAAGTATTCGTATTCTCCTGCTAGTGTCTTATCTGAGTTAAACTTAAGATGTGCGAACTCATGCGATGCAAATAAAAGTAGTACCGAAGAAAAGCCCATGTCGGCAAATACAGCTAGGGCAGCTAAACTAATGAACGTATACCAATATCCTTGTGCTTCAGTAGATAGGTATATTGGAACTAAAATTAGAAGTAGGGGGCCGGAGAACAACCTCCAGAGTTGATTTAGCGCGGACTGCCTGGCGTCATAGCTAACGAGCGTTCTGAGATATTTTATTTTCATAGCTGGCCGCACGTCTTGATGAAGTTGGATACTGGTATTCTTCGCCGTTTAGGAGTTATATCACTAAAGCGATTTTTTATAAACTACAACCATTTTTCGCTCTTTCTATGAGCTTTAACTTGTTGAAGCTTGGAAATATTTTTTTCAGTTTAATAAAGATTTTTATAAATTGGGTTTTTAAATCGGATATATCATTGCGTCGAATATGCTTTATTTGATGACTGAGTTTTTGGGTATGGAGTTAGAATCTCATCGAATTGCGTAAGAGTAACTTTCGATAGTTTTTTTGAATCCTTCTCTTATTGAGGTTTTTGGATTCCATCCTAGGCCTTTAGCCTTGCTTATATCTGGGCAGCTTCTTATGATTGGACTTTCTAGATAAGTACTATTGGTTTTGCGTGTGCTCACTATTATATTTATATTTTTTTCTGGGTAAAGTTCTGCTAGGGTGTGAGCCAGCTCTTTAATACTCGTCTCTTCTGAAGGATTCCCAATATTATAGGCTTGCCCATGAGCTCCGTTGAGTAAAACGATCCAGAAGCCCGCTACTGCATCAGCGACATAACAAAAAGCGCGCTGTGCTAGACCATCCCCTTTTATAGTGATTGGCTGGTTGTTGAGAATGTTTTCGACGAAGTCAGCGTACACTCTTCCATCGTCTAACAACATGCTTGGGCCATAAGTGTGAAATGGTCTAACGATTGTAGTTGGGACGCCGGACTGGTGATGCCAACTGGCGCACATGTTTTCACCCATGCGCTTACTTTCAGCATAGCAAGACCTAATTGATAAAGGATTTAGAAAGCCGAGATCTATTTCTGACGTTGGTACAATTTTAGTTTGTCCATATACTTCAGCGCTGCTGAAAAATAGAAAACCTTCAGATTTACTCAGTGCAGCCAGCTTTAAAAGTGCGGCAGTCCCAATCGTATTTGCGCTTAAAGTTCCAATGGGGTCGGTGGAGTAGTATTTCGGACTAGCCTGACTAGCTGCGTGGATAATGTAGTTTGGGTAAAACTCGCATATTAAAGACTCGTTGATGTCTTGTTCAATACAGATTAGGTCACTTCTATTTATGGCGTGCGAAAATTTTTTCTCAAAGCGTTTACGATTTCGCACCATAGCAAGAATTTTAGTATTAAGTGCTCTGGTCTCATTGAGATATAAAAGTGTTTCTACCATGTAGGCGGCAAGGAATCCTGATGCTCCCGTTATAAGTATGGTTTTATCTTTGAGTCGGTCCCAAGAAATGCCGTATTGTGTTGTAATTGTTGCAAGGTCATTTGCAATAATTGTGTTTCGATATGTTGTTTGCATAAGGGTACTACTCTTTTTTACTTTGATAGTTTATGAATTTAATCTCTGCGTTTTTATTGGTCTGAATGTCAATTGTACGTTTAAAGAAGGTTTGGTTAAATAAAAGTTTTTGTCGGCAGTTGCTCATCAATTGAGCGTCCAAACTCTAATCGAGGCCTACATTCGCGTGCATCTGGCATCATCATTTCGATTAAAGTCGGTTTGGGTGATTTGAGAAATTTCGAAATGTGCATAGCAAAAGCTTCATGGTCATCGATCATCGTGGATTCAATCCCATAAGCATTGCCAATGGCAGTGAATTGAGAGGTGTAGCCGTTCCAGTAGGTCGAGGAGTTTCGCCCTTCGAAGTACATCTCTTGGAAACCTCGTACCATTCCTAGTGATTGATTGTTCAATACAATTACAAGAATAGGTAGTTGGTCTCGCGCGATGATATCCAGCTCTTGGATATTTAACTGGGCACCGCCGTCCCCCGTAATGACGATTATGGGTTTGTTAGTCGCGTTGCAAGCACCGATTGAGGCTGGTATCGCAAAACCCATGGTCCCCAGGCCTCCAGAATGGTGCATGGATTGCCCTGAGGCTAGCCGTAGTGTATGCGCGGCCCACATCTGATTATTGCCTACGTCAGCTATATAATCGACAGCGTAACCTTCAGTGAGATTGGAAAGGATAGAGCAAATGATGAAGGGGCTTACTGACCAGTCAGTATACTCATCGACGAAACTCTGTTGTAAATTCACTCGTAGCTTAGCAGCCCACTGGGGCCATGCACTATTTTTCTCTACTTTAGAAAGAGGGAAGCTGGAAAAAAAAGTGTTCAAATCCATATTGTAAGATAAGTGAGCGTGAACGCGGTTATTCAGTTGTCCGTCCATTATATCTATCTGAATGATTTCGGCTTTACGTGCGAAGTCTTCTGGTTTTGCGCCTGTTTGTCTCACGTCCAAGCGGCTACCTAGCACTATCAGTAAATCGCAGTTTTGCACAGCATTGTTTGCGGCGCGAGTGCCATATGCACCGAGCATACCCAAATAGTTCGCATGAGACGGAATCTTTTCGGCTCCCTTCAAACTCGAAATATACGGAATGCCTGAAGTTTCAAGTTGCTTTAGCCATTGTGGAAAGTTGCAGGTATTGACTGCTCCGCCGCCCAGCAATACCAATGGCTGCAGGGCCATCTTTAACCGCTTACTAATAGCATCAGTATCAGAGGCACATATCTCTAGCTCCACCCGTTCGAAGCGCCGTTCCAATATAGCCTGGACTGCCGCATCATCAATATCGGCTCGCTGGATATCCATCGGGATATCAAGAAGGACCGGACCAGGACGTCCTTCACGAGCCATGTCGAGGGCCTTTTGCAAACATGGGAGCAACTCGTCGATGTGCGTGACCTGGTACGCATACTTGGTGATGCTAGAAACCAGTGCTACGCTGTCAAGTTCCTGAAAGCCCTGTTGCCGAATGTTTCGGTCACCTTTTAGTTCGTATGTATTTACCTGACCAGTAAGGAACAGGCAGGGGTGGCTATCAAGCCAGCAATCAGCGATTCCGGTTATTAGGTTAGTAGCGCCTGGGCCGCTCGTACCTAATGCGACTCCAAGTATGTCGTGGTGTGTTGCACGAGCAACGGCTGCGGCAGCGAACGCCGCCCCTTGCTCATGATGAACCGAGACTAGCTTCGTCTTGCCCAACTGATTGATGCTGTCAACCAGGTGCGTGATCATTCCGCCGATCAGTTCGTAACCATACAGAACCTTGTTCTGAGCAAGAACCAGCGCCACGGCATCCGATGCTTTCATTGTTTAGAACCCAATCCCAAAGAATTCTTCCAGCTTCTCACCGACAAAATCGAAGTGCTCCTGCCCCAACGATGGCTGTACGCCGAGCCAGAAAGTCTGGTTCATGGTGCGGTCGGTATTGGTCAGTTCGCCGACGACACGGTATTCCAGGTTCTGGAAGTAGGGCTGGCGTGTCAGGTTGCCGGCGAACAGCAGGCGAGTGCCGATCTTGTGTTGATCGAGGTACTTGAGCAGGTCGACACGGTTGACGCCGCTGCTTTCCTTGAGTGTTACCGGGAAGCCGAACCACGAAGGATCGCTGTTGGGGGTGGCCTCGGCGATTTCGAGGAACTCGGACAGGCTGGACAGCCGCTCCTTGAGCAAAACGAAGTTGCGCTTGCGTGTATCGATAAAGTCCTGGGCGCGTTCGAGTTGGGCCAGGCCACAGGCGGCCTGCATGTCGGTGATTTTCAGGTTGTAGCCCAAGTGTGCATATACGTACTTGTGGTCGTAGCCTTGGGGCAGGCTGCCATATTGCTGGCCAAAACGGTCGCCACAGGTGTTGTCGCAACCCGGTGCGCAGTAGCAATCGCGGCCCCAGTCGCGGAAGGACTCGGCAATCACTTTGAGCATCGGATTGTTGGTGAACACTGCGCCACCTTCACCCATAGTGATGTGGTGGGCTGGGTAGAAACTCAGGGTGGCGATATCGCCAAAAGTGCCTACCAGCTTGCCATCATAGGTCGCACCGAGGGCATCACAGCAGTCTTCGACCAGCCACAGGTTGTACTTTTCGCACAATGCCTTGACCTTGCCCAGGTTAAACGGGTTGCCCAGGGTATGAGCCAGCATGATTGCCTTGGTTTTCGGCGTGATTGCGGCTTCGATCAGGTCGGCATTGATGTTGTGAGTGGCCATGTCGACATCGACGAACACGGGCACCGCACCAAATTGAACGATCGGGTTGACGGTGGTCGGGAAGCCTGCGGCGACACCAATCACTTCATCGCCCTTCTTGATCGCCCGCTCCCCCAACTTGGGAGACGTCAGGGTGCTGAAGGCAACCAGGTTGGCGGAAGATCCGGAGTTGACCGACAGCAGGAATTTGACACCGATGAATTCCGCCAGCTTCTTCTCGAACTCGGCGTTGAAGCGACCAGTGGTCAGCCAGCCATCCAGGGAGGCCTCGACCATCAGTTGTAACTCACGCGCACCAATCACCTTGCCGGAAGGCGGGATCACGGTTTCGCCGGCCACGAACGGCTTGCTCGCCAATGCGACATTGGCGTATTGCTCGACGAGCTTGCTGATTTCCTGGCGGAGCATATCGGGTGTCATGAAAAATCCTGCTAAAAAATAGAGTTAGTTGCTGCTGGCATGCATGGCGAGCATGTAGGCGTTGATTTCTTCCAGGCAATGGACCTGCATGTCGCTGCCCCTCAACCAGGCTCGATGCCAGGTAACAATCTGCGCGAGCGTGGTTTCAAGGTTCCAACTGGGTGTCCAGTGCAAGTGGGCCCTGGCTTTGGAAATATCCAGCTTGAGGTAGTTGGCTTCATGCGGCTGTTGGGCTTGATCCAGTTGCCAGTGCGCGCCTGCCCCCCAAGTATGGACCATGTGATCGAGTATCCACTCCACCGGGCGTGCATCCTCGTCCTTGGGGCCAAAATTCCAGCCCTGCGCAAAACGATGCCCGTGGGTCCAGAGGTGCTCGGCCAATACCAAGTAACCGCTGAGAGGCTCCAGTACGTGTTGCCAGGGCCGTGTAGATTTCGGGTTGCGAACTGTGACGGGTTGGCCTTGCTCGAAGGCACGGAGAATATCAGGGATCAGACGATCCTCCGCCCAATCGCCGCCGCCAATCACGTTGCCGGCCCGACCGGATGCCAGGGCGGCACCTTGCGGATCGTTGAAAAAAGAATTGCGGTAGGCGCTGGTGATCAGTTCCACACAGCCTTTGCTGTTGCTGTACGGGTCATGGCCGCCCATGGGTTCGTCTTCACGGTAACCCCATTCCCATTCGCGGTTTTCGTAGCATTTGTCCGTGGTGACGTTGACGATCGCCCGCAGGCTGGAGCATTGCCGGGCGGCTTCAAGCACATGCAGGGTGCCCATTACATTGGTGGCATAGGTCTCGACCGGTTCGCGGTAGGACAACCGGACCAATGGTTGTGCCGCCATATGAATCAGCACATCGGGGTTGAAGCGCGTCATGCTCCGGGTAATGGCTGCCAGATCACGGATATCGCCCTGCTCCGACTCCATGCCCGTGGCCACTGCGGCCTCGATAAATAGGGCAGGGTGAGTGGGTGGTGCCAAGGCAAACCCCTTCACCTGCGCGCCCATGCTGCTCAACCACAGGGACAGCCAACTGCCCTTGAACCCTGTGTGGCCGGTCAGGAAGACTTTTTTGCCTTGCCAGAAGGCTGGAGAAACCGTCGACTTCATCATTCAGTCCCAGGATTTCCAGGGCGCTTTGCCTGACTGCCAAAGATCCTCCAGATAGTGTTTGTCGCGCAGCGTATCCATAGGTTGCCAGAACCCTGGGTGTTCGTAGGCCATGAGCTGGCCCTCGGCCGCGAGCTTCATCAACGGCCCCTGTTCCCATGTGGTGCCGTCGTCTTCCAGGTAGTCGAGTACGGCTGGGCTCAGTACGAAGAAGCCGCCATTGATCAGCGCGCCGTCACCTTTGGGTTTTTCCTTGAAGTTCAGCACCTGGCCATTCTGGATGTCCAGGGCGCCGAAACGGCCGGGCGGAAACGTCGCGGTCAGCGTTGCGGCCTTGCCATGTGCCTTGTGGAACGCCAATGTGGCGCTGATATCGAGGTCGCTGACGCCATCGCCATAAGTGAAGCAAAAGGCTTCTTCGTCTTTGACATAGTCGGCAACGCGACGTAGGCGACCGCCGGTCATGGAGTCATCGCCGGTATCGACCAGCGTGATATTCCAGTCTTCAGCACGCTGGTCGTGCACTTTCATCGTGTTGTCACGCATGTTGAATGTAACGTCGGACATATGCAGGAAATAGTTTGCGAAGTATTCCTTGATTACATACCCCTTGTAGCCGCAGCAGATGATGAAGTCATTGATGCCGTGCGCGGAATACATTTTCAGTATGTGCCAGAGGATGGGCTTGCCGCCGATCTCGACCATTGGTTTTGGGCGGACACTGGTTTCTTCGCTTAGCCGCGTTCCCAGGCCACCGGCCAAAATAACTGCTTTCATGCTGTCTCCGGGTCAATTCGAGCTTACAAAGGCATCAGAATGGAAATGTTTGAGGGGCAGGCCAGCCTGTGTCAGCACCTCGCGCGCCGTATGAATCATGGCCTCGGAACCGCAGGCATAGACCGACGTATCGGCCAGGTCAAGGTTTTCTGCAAGGACTGCCTGCTGGACGTAACCCCTTGTGCCCGACCACTGCGCGCTCGCGCGTGACAGTGCCGGCCGGTAGGTCAGGCCCAGTGTTGGGAAGTCGGGGTACCAGTACAAATCCGCTTCCGTACGCCCACCCCAGTAAACATAGATACGCTTGTCGCTGAATGATTCGGAGGTCGCCGCCAAGGCTTCCAGCATGGCCTTGACAGGGGCGATTCCGGTTCCGGTGGCCATGAACACCAGGTTTTTGGTGCGGGTGTCGCGCAGGCAGAAGGTGCCCAGCGGGCCTTCCAGCCTGAGCAGGTCGTTGTTCTGGGCTTCCCCAAACCAATACTGGCTCATGACGCCTTCGGGAACCTGGCGAATATGCAGCTCCAGCTTGGCATCTGCGCGCATGGCATTGGCAATGGAGTAGCTGCGACGCACGCCCTCCTTGCCAATGACGTCGATGTACTGTCCAGCCAGAAAGAACAAACCGCTTGTGGGCGGGGTTCTGAGGACCACGCGGACCACGTCATCCGCCAGGCGCTCCAGCGTATCGAGGCGGCAAGGCATGGTTTTGATCTGAATGTCGGCCAGTGCGCCGAGGTCTTCGATGTCCAGTTCCAGATCGGTGATTGCTGCACGGCAGCACGTCAGGATGGCTCCCGATGCTCGCTCGTCCTCCGTCAGCGCCAGTTCCGGCTGCACTATCTCAGTCTCGCCTTGAAGCACATTGGCCTTGCATACACCGCAACGACCGGTACGGCAGCTGTACTCGAGCACGGTGCCTTGCGCCTTGGCGCAGTCCAGAAGGCTTTTGTCGGCTTGCGTGGTAAATGTCTTGTGGTTCGACAGTGTGACAATGGACATGTGTCAGGCACCACTCTCAGGGTTGGTGTCACAAGGATTCAACTCATCCCTTTGAATGCGGGGTGTTGCACACACCTGCGCCATACGTTTGATACCCATGTACGTTTACATCTCCTCTCGTCATAGCGCTGAACATGACACGACATTCAGCGCGCAGACTGCATACCCCAAGCCAGGGGCATTTTCGTATAGGTTAAAGCTGAAAAAACTACCGGTTTCAACGTCATACCGGTGGACCCCTGCTGATAACCGCCAGCGGTAACGCAAAAGAGTGGGCCGCCGTTTGCTACGTGAGAAAATCGGACAAGCTGGCATGGCGCCGCGATTTCCTGCGGGGGCTTACTGTGGATGTACTGAATGCGAGGCTTACGTTGCGCCCTGTACCAGATGTTTCCCTGTTCGGTGGGCAAGTGCTCCCAGGCCATATGATCAATACACACGGCTGATACGAAAACGCACACGCCCGTCTGGATTGACCCACCTGAAAAGTTGCGGCAATTCTACCTGCTTGGGGCCTCAACTGGAAATGCAAGATGGCCAGTGCCCGGGCAGGCAGCACAGCTCATCGTGGGTGATCGACACACTTTGTAACCTACCCATTACCACTATAGTCGCTTCTTGCTTCGAGGCTCCAAGCGTCGACGTCCGTTGTTGTCCGGATGGGTAGGAGGGCTGGTAGTCTTTGGTTTGTATTCATGCGCCAGGTTTTTATGTTTGTCTCCTGGGGGCGGTAAAAAGTTGTGGGGCGACTGCTGACTGAGACATCAGCTTTTTTTTGCAGGGGTATTCATGAAGATTTTACCCGCTTCGATGATTGATTTTTCAGGAGTGGTGGGCGGTACCCATCCGAGGAGATCTCGGCATTTGGAAGAGTCAATTTCCAAAGATTCGCAAAGCTGTGTATAGAGGTTCGGCCTGCGTAGCAATTGAGTCAACGCCTTTAATGCAGGTGCAGGAATGGGTAAGAACACCACTCGTCGTCCCATGCCAATGGCCAAAGACTGAGTGATTTCCTTAATGGAAAGACTTGACCCATCAGATACCAAAAATATCTGATTACCAGCCTTTGGGTGCTCAATGCACAGGCAGATGAAGTCAATCAGGTTTTCCAGCGCAACCATACTTCTGCTGTTATTGATTAAGCCTAGCGGGAGCGGCATGCCTAACTTCACAAGTTTCAGTAAGCGTTGAAAGTTTCCCGGTGCATGGGCAGCATATACGAGCGGTGGGCGTATGATGATTACTTCCATTTCGCTATTTTCGACGATTTGTAATAACCCGATTTCAGCCTCTCTTTTTGAAACTGCGTAATCGCTGTGAGGGGCAGGCTGGGAGTCATCCGAGAAAGGTTTATCAGATGTATAAGCCCCGTTCACTCCAATTGAGCTGATAAAAATGAAGCGCTTAACGCCCATGGCCTCGGCTTGCCTGGCCAAGTTGAGTGTGGCTTCGGTATTGGTTTCTCTGAACAGTTCAAGGGCGTTGCTTTCTTTTTTCAATACGTGTGCACGTCCCGCCGTGTGAATCACGCATTCAACCCCGGTCAGTGCTTCGCGCCACGCCGTATTCGAGTTGAAATCGCCAACGTTGAAAGCTTGGCAGGATGTCTCGGTGGGGAAGTGGCCGGATCGTGTTGCGACGACTGTTGAGTAATTTGTTAGTTTGAGTAACCGCTTTAAAAGTTCTGAACCGACAAAGCCCGTTGCTCCCGTAAGTAATACTTTATTCATATCTTAAGCTCGAGGTAGGGCGCCGTGGTCGACGGGGTTGAATAGATGGGAGTTGGCAATGTTTTGTAACGCTCATGGCAAGTTTACATGTTGTAACGTCAGTTTTTTTGACGTAATCCAATTTTCATCTAGTTTCAGAAAGGCAGCTTCGGAAAGCTGCTTTCTCTTATTGATTTCATGGAGCGTCACCCATGCAAAACATGTATATATCTTCCTTGATCTTTGCCTTTCTCGCCACTCTCTCTGCAGCCAGCACTGCAGCCCCCTCCGTAAAGCCCCAAGCGGTAGCGCCTGTCGAAGCGCAGATGACCCAAGTCGAGCAATCCACCAAGGTCAACGTCAACTCCGCCGACGCCGAAACCCTGCGTCGTGACCTCTTCGGTATCGGGGCCGCTAAAGCCAAGGCGATCGTGGCCTACCGCGAGAGCAACGGCCCGTTCACGTCGGTGGATGAATTGCTGGAAGTAAAGGGTATCGGCAAGGCATTGCTGGAGAAGAATCGTGACAGGGTGGTGATCAACTAAGCCACTTGAGAGGCCGGTCATTGGCCGGCCTTTTCGTCCTCCCGGATCTTGGCCTTCAGGGTCTCTCGCACCACATCCATTATCCGCAGTGCCATTCCTGGATCTTCGACGCTCCGCGCCAACACCAGCGCTCCCACCAATGTTGACATCATTACCAGGCCAGAGGCATCGCCCCGACCGTCTTCTAACACCGCTTCAATCTGGTTCAGGCGTGCGCTCAGTACCGAGTCGGTAGTCGCGCTGTGCTGCCCACGCAACCCTAGCTCGGGAGACATGGTCGTCAGCGGGCACCCTTCGCCCGGTGAAGTCTGGTGCCACTCCGACAGGTAACTGTCTATGAACGCCTCCAGCGGCTGTTCCTGGCTGAACAGCATTTCGCAGTGGGCATCCAGCTCCGCCGCCGCAGCCTGCAGGGCTTTTTCAATCAGTTCGTCCTTGGACTTGAAGTGTGCGTAGAACCCGCCATGGGTCAGCTTCAACGCCTTCATCAGCGGCTGCAAGCCGGTGGCGCCGATGCCGTCGCGGCGAAAGCGTACGGAGGCTTCTTTGATAATGCGCTGGTGGGTCTGGGCTTTGTGGTCTTGTGAATAGCGCATGGGAAGGCCTCGGTTACATGCTGGCATGTTAACCACATTGAACGTGATTACACATGGCTCCTTGGAGTGAAACCTTGGCACGGAAAGTGATTACGTCTACGCATGAGATTGTTCAACAATCGTGAGGAAGTGATGACGCTCAGCCTGTCTTTAGCCGATCAGATTGCCCTGGAGTTGCGCGCCGACATCATCGGCGGGCGGCTGTTGCCGGGGATGGCGTTGGTCGAGGTGGAGTTGGTCAAGGCCTATAACGCTTCGCGCAATACCATCCGTGAAGCCTTGCACCGTTTGGGGCAGGAGGGGCTGACCCGTTACGTACGCAACAAGGGGGTGATGGTCCGGCGGCTGGAGCGGGAGGAGGTGCGCGATTTGTTTGTGGTCCGTCGCCCCCTGGAGCTGCAGGCCATTGCCCAGAGTGGGGCGCTCACCCAGGACCAGTCCGAGCGCATGCAGAATGCCATTGATGCCACCACATTGGCCCGCGAGCGTGAAGATTGGCGTGCGGTGGCGACCCACAGCCTGGTGTTCCACCAGCAGATTGTCGGGTTGATGGGCAGCGCGTTGTTCGATGAGTTTTTCGCCCAGGTCATTGCGCAGTTGCGTCTGGTGTTTTGCGCAGCGCCCGACGAGCAACGCTTTCAGTCGCCCTGGCTGGAACGTGACCGTGAGATTTACCAACTGCTTTGCAAACAAGACAAACCGGCGGCGGGGGAGGCCATGAGCCTGTACCTGGAGGATTCGGAGCGTTTGTCGTTGGCCCTGTTTGACCACCCCTGATCGAGGATCCGCATCATGTACAAAGACTACCCAGCTGCTTACCAGGTCAGTAAAGGCTCGGCGTTGCAGGTCGACACTGCGTTTTACAGCCGTATTCGCGATCAAAAACACCAGCGCACGCTGATTGAGCAGTTCGAGGTGCCGATTCGCACGGGCAGGGCGTGGAAGGTTCCCGCCGGGCACGTGTTCCGTGTTACCACGCCGGTCGGTCCGCAGGTGGGCGACTTTAACATTTGGAATGCCAACGATCCTCGCGAACGCCTTTGGGCGGCGCGCACTCGCCAGTTGCAGGGCGCGCATGTCAGTACTCATGACCGGTTGTGGTCGAACCTGCCATTTCTAAGGCCCCTGGTCACAATCACCGATGACAGCCTGGCCGGTTACGGCATCGATGAGCACGGCGGTCGCCTCCACGATTTGCTCGGTACGCGCTGTGATCCCTATGTGAACCGCATGCTCACCGGCGAGGACTTTCACCACCATTGCCACTCCAACCTCACCCGTGCGGTATTGCCCCATGGCCTGACGGAATTCGACGTGCATGACGTGTTGAATATTTTCCAGTGCACCGGCCTCAACCATGACGACATGTATTTCATGAAGGCTTGCCCGGCGCAGAAGGGCGATTACCTGGAGTTTTTTGCCGAGATTGATGTGTTGTGCGCGCTGTCGACGTGCCCGGGCGGCGATCTGTCGCTGCCGATGTGGGGGCCGGATGCGCAGGACCCGCTGACGGTGTGTCGGCCGTTGGGGGTGGAGATCTATAAGCTGGAGGAGGGGTTGCTGGAAGGCTGGAGCCAGCCGGAGCGTGCTGCCTATAAGGGGCAGCACGGGTTGCAGATTGCCAAGGCGGACTGGGAATAAAAGCGCCTAGCGATCCTGCGCATCCTTGGCATCCGCCTGAGCGTTGCGCTCGGCTACGCGCTTGCGTTGTTCGTCGGTGAGTTCCACCTTGTTGGCGCTGTCGCGCAGCATCATCAACCCGCCGACGATCGACCCGATCGCGACTACCATAATCAACCACGCATACCACGGCATAAGGCTCTCCTTGAGGCAGACTACCGTGGGAGAGTTTTCCCACGGTAATAACGGCTTTGAGTAACAGGCTTTCTTAGTAGTTCAGTGTAGGCCTGTTCCGCCTCATTAACCTTAGAGCCCGGTCAACATCGCATCCGCCGGTGCATCGGCGCGGTCTTGCCCGGTCAGTTGGAAGTAGATGAAGCCCACCGCCATAAAACCCAGGAAAATCAACCCGATCAGCGCGTTGAACCAGGCCATGGCCACCAGGCACACCACCGCCAGCACCAGGGCGATGCCCGGTACGATCGGGTAGCCCGGCGCGCGGAAAGTGCGCTCCAACAGCGGTTCGGTCTTACGCAGTTTGAACAGGCTGAGCATGCTCATGATGTACATCACGATGGCGCCGAATACCGCCATGGTGATCATCGCTGCGGTCAGCGTCATGCCGCCCAGGTTGATCAGGCCGTCGCTGTAGATGGCGGCGATGCCGACCACGCCGCCGGCGAGGATTGCCCGGTGGGGTGTCTGAAAACGCGACAATTTGGCCAGGAAAGACGGCAGGTAGCCGGCGCGGGCCAGGGCGAAGAATTGCCGTGAGTAGCCGAGGATAATCCCGTGGAAGCTCGCGACCAGGCCGAACAGGCCGATCCACACCAGCATGTGCAGCCAGCCGGAGCTGTCGCCCACCACGGTTTTCATCGCCTGTGGCAATGGGTCGTTGATATTCGACAGGGTGCGCCAGTCGCCTACGCCGCCGGCGAAGAACATCACGCCCATGGCCAGGATCACCAGGGTCAGGATGCCGCTGATGTAGGCTTTTGGAATGGTGCGCTTGGGATCTTTCGCTTCCTCAGCCGCCATGGCCGCGCCTTCGATGGCGAGGAAGAACCAGATGGCAAAGGGAATCGCCGCAAACATCCCGGCAATCGCCGGGGCGCCGAAGGTGTCGGAGCCGGCCCAGCCGTTCAGGGCGAAGTTGCTGAAGCTGAACGCGGGGGCGACCACGCCCATGAATACCAGCAATTCGGCGACGGCGAGTACACACACCACCAACTCGAAGGTGGCGGCGAGTTTCACGCCGAGGATGTTCAGGCCCATGAACACGATGTACGCGCCGACGGCCGCGTGTTTCGGGTCGAGTGCCGGGAACTGCACATTCAGGTAAGCGCCGATGGCCAGGGCGATGGCCGGTGGCGCGAATACGAATTCGATCAAGGTGGCGAGGCCGGCAATCAAGCCGCCTTTCTCACCAAAGGCGCGACGGCTGTAGGCAAAGGGGCCGCCGGCGTGAGGAATGGCGGTAGTCAACTCGGTGAAACTGAAGATAAAGCAGGTGTACATGGCGGCGACCATCAATGAGGTCACCAGGAAGCCCAATGTGCCGGCGACGCCCCAGCCGTAGCTCCAGCCGAAGTATTCGCCGGAAATGACCAGGCCGACTGCAATGCCCCATAAATGCAGAGTGCCTAGGGTGGGTTTGAGTTGTGTGTTCATTGTGCTGCTCCCTGAACGGTTTGGAATGATTCAAGGTGTTGCAGCGGCCATGCCAGGCTGAGAATGATTGTCGTAAAGCGGCGCAACTGTCGCGTGGGGGATGGTTTGGCGTTTGAAATTTTACAGCGCTGCACCAGTTGAGTGCGGCGGTGCCTGGGCTTGCGCTATCGGGGGCTTGCCCCCGATGAGGCCCTCCCAATCACCACAAATCCCTCTGTAACCTGCGCATAAACCCACTCTTTACGCCGTCTTTACGCCCCGCCCTCACCCTCGCTCTCGTTCCTTTACGCCACTCCTGCCGACAATTGCCCCACACGCGGCACTCGCCGCTAAACGGAGAGACTTCCATGAGCGTTCTGGACGGGGTGTCACTGCTATTGGCCGTGGCGCTGTTCATTTATCTGCTGGTTGCGCTGTTACGCGCGGATCGGAACTAGGAGCGGGTTATGCACAGTTATGACTATTGGCTGATCATCGCCTTCTTCGCCGTGGTGCTGGTGCCGGCGCCGTTCCTGGGGCGGTTCTACTACAAGGTGATGGAAGGCCAGCGCACCTGGCTGAGCCCGGTGCTGGGGCCGGTCGAAAATGCCTGCTATCGCTTGTCGGGCGTGGATAAGGATCAGGAGCAGAGCTGGCAGAAATACATGCTGGCCTTGCTCGCCTTCAACCTCGCCGGTTTTGTGCTGTTGTTCGCGATCCTGTTGTTCCAGGACTACCTCCCACTCAATCCGCAGAAATTACCGGGCCAGGAATGGACGCTGGCCTTCAACACCGCGGTCAGTTTCATGACCAACACCAACTGGCAGTCCTACAGCGGTGAGGCGTCCCTGAGCTACCTCAGCCAGATGGTGGGCCTGACCGTGCAGAACTTCGTCAGCGCCGCCACCGGCCTTGCAGTCCTGGTCGCGCTTTGCCGTGGGATCGGTCGCAAATCCACCAAGACGCTGGGCAACTTTTGGGTCGATATGACCCGCGCCACCCTCTACGGCCTGCTGCCGTTGTGCCTGGTGCTGGCGTTGTTCCTGGTGTGGCAGGGCGTGCCGCAGACCTTCGCGCATTATGTGGATGCGGTAACGATGCAAGGCGTGGATCAGGTGATCCCCCTGGGCCCGGCGGCCAGCCAGATTGCGATCAAGCAACTGGGCACCAACGGCGGTGGCTTCTTCGGCGTCAACTCGGCGCACCCGTTTGAAGACCCGACGGCCTGGGCCAACCTGTTCGAGCTGGCGGCGATCATTCTGATCCCGGTGGCGCTGGTGTTTACCTTTGGCCACTACGTCAAAGACCTGCGCCAGAGCCGCGCGATCCTCGGTTGCATGCTGGCGCTGTTCTTGATCGGCGGCGCGACCTCGCTGTGGGCCGAATACCAGCCCAACCCGACGCTGAACAACCCGGCGGTGGAGCAGACCGCCCCGCTGGAAGGCAAGGAAGCGCGGTTTGGCACCACCGGCACGGTGCTGTGGTCGGTGACTACTACTGCGGCGTCGAACGGTTCGGTCAACGGCATGCAGGACAGCCTCAACCCCCTCAGTGGCATGGTTGCGATGGTCAACATGATGGTTGGCGAAGTGATCTTCGGCGGCGTCGGCGCGGGCATGTACGGCATGTTGCTCAATGTGCTGATCGCGGTGTTCCTCGCCGGTTTGATGATCGGCCGCACCCCGGAATACCTCGGCAAGAAACTCCAGGCCAAGGAAGTGCAATTGCTGGTGGTGACCCTGCTGGTGATGCCGGTAGGCGTGCTGGTACTCGGCGCCATCGCGGCGAGCCTGCCGGGCCCGGCCGGTGCCATCAGCAACCCAGGCCCCCACGGCTTCAGCCAGTTGCTGTACGCCTACACCTCGGCCAGCGCCAACAACGGCTCGGCGTTTGGCGGTTTCAGCGCCAATACCCCGTTCCACAACTTGATGCTTGGCCTGGGTATGTTGATCGGCCGCTTCGGCTACATCCTCCCGGTACTGGCCCTGGCCGGCAGCCTGGCGATGAAGAAGACCGCACCGATTGGCCAGAACAGCTTCCCGACCCATGGCCCGCTGTTCGTGACCCTGTTGACCGTGACCATTTTGCTGGTGGGCGGCCTGACTTTCCTGCCAACGCTGGCGTTAGGCCCCATCGCTGAACACTTGAGCATGGGCTTCTAAAAAAGGGATATGAAAATGAATATGCCTGCAAAAAATGCTGCTCCCGTGAACACCCAGGAACCGCCAAAAACTGCGATCTCCGCCCTGTGGCGCCCGGCACTGGTCCAGGCCTTCGTCAAGCTCGACCCGCGCCAGCTGCAACGCTCGCCGGTGATGCTGGTGGTCGAGCTGACCGCGATCCTCACCACCGTGCTGTGCTTCGTGCCCGACACCGCCGTGCCGACCTTCGTGGCCGTGCAAATCGCCGTATGGCTATGGTTCACCGTGCTGTTCGCCAACTTCGCCGAGGCCTTGGCCGAAGGTCGTGGCAAGGCCCGCGCCGACAGCCTCAAGGCTGGCAGCGAAGGCCTCAGCGCACTGCGCAAGGAAGCCGACGGCAGCTTCAAGGTCGTGCCGGCCACCAGCCTGCGCAAAGGCGATGTGGTACGCGTTGCCGCCGGGGAAATGATCCCCGGTGACGGCGAAGTCATCGAGGGTATTGCGGCGGTCAACGAAGCGGCGATCACCGGCGAATCCGCACCGGTGATCCGCGAGTCCGGCGGCGACCGCTCGGCCGTCACCGGCAACACACGCCTAGTGTCGGACTGGCTGTTGGTGCGCATCACCGTCAACCCGGGCGAGTCCACACTGGACCGCATGATCGCGTTGGTCGAAGGCGCCAACCGCCAGAAAACCCCCAACGAAGTCGCGCTGGATATCCTGCTGATCGGCCTGACCTTGATCTTCCTGTTGGTGGTGGTGACCTTGCAGCCGTTTGCCCATTTTGCGAATGGCAGCTTGCCGCTGGTGTTCCTGGTCGCACTGCTGGTGACGCTGATTCCTACAACCATTGGCGGTTTGCTCTCGGCGATTGGCATCGCCGGCATGGACCGTCTGGTGCGCCTCAATGTGATCGCCAAGTCCGGCCGCGCGGTGGAAGCGGCGGGGGATGTGCACGTATTGTTGCTGGACAAGACCGGCACCATCACCTTCGGTAACCGCCGCTGTTCGGCGGTGGTCGCGGCGCCTGGCGTCAGCGGTCGGGAAGTGGCGGAGGGCGCGTTGTTCGCCTCCCTGGCGGATGACACTGCGGAAGGTAAATCCATCGTCGAATACCTGCGCGCCTTGCATCCTCAGGCCGAGCCGTCGCTGGATGAGCTGACCGCCGTGCCGTTCAGCGCCGAAACCCGTTTATCCGGCGTCGACTACCAAGGCCGCGTGTTCCGTAAAGGCGCGGTGGATTCGCTGCTGGCGTTTATCGGCCAACAACGCCGCGACCTGCAACCTGCGCTGTCGCGGGAAATCGACAAGATCGCCCAAAGCGGCGGCACCCCGTTGCTGGTGTGCGCCGATGGCAAGTTGCTCGGTGCGATCCATCTGAAAGACGTGGTCAAGCCCGGCATCCGCGAGCGTTTCGCCGAGCTGCGCAAGCTGGGGATTCGCACCGTGATGGTTACCGGCGACAACCCGCTGACCGCCGCCGCGATTGCCGCCGAAGCCGGTGTAGACGACGTGCTGGCCGAAGCCACACCGGAGAAAAAACTCGCGCGCATCCGCCACGAGCAAAACGACGGCCGCCTGGTGGCCATGTGTGGCGACGGCGCCAACGACGCGCCGGCGCTGGCCCAGGCCGACGTGGGCATGGCCATGAACGACGGCACCCAGGCCGCGCGTGAAGCGGCCAACATGGTCGACCTCGACAGCGACCCCACCAAGTTGCTGGACGTGGTGCAGATCGGCAAGGAACTGCTGGTGACGCGCGGCGCGCTGACCACCTTTTCCATTGCCAACGACGTGGCCAAGTACTTCGCGATTTTGCCGGCGCTGTTCGCCTCGATCTACCCACAACTCGGTGTGCTCAACGTGATGCACCTGCAGAGCCCGCAGAGCGCGATCCTGTCGGCCATCGTGTTCAACGCGCTGATCATTGTGGTGTTGATCCCGTTGGCCCTGCGCGGCGTGCGTGTGCAGGCGGCGAGTGCGGCGGCGTTGCTGCGGCGCAACCTGCTGATCTACGGGCTGGGCGGGATTCTGGTGCCGTTCGTGGGCATCAAGGCGATCGACATGCTGCTGACCGCGCTGCACCTGGTGTAAACCCAACTGAGTCGAGGAATCTGAAATGTCCACTATGATCCGCCCGGCCCTGAGCCTGCTGGTACTCATGACCCTGATCACCGGCGTCGTCTACCCACTGGTGGTCACCGGTGTCGCCCAAGTAGCCTTCCCCGAGCAGGCCAATGGCAGCCTGGTGCGCGACGCCAGCGGCAAGGTGCGCGGCTCCAGCCTGATCGCCCAGGACTTTACCGGCGACAGCTGGTTCCACCCACGCCCGTCGGCCGGCGCGTTTGCGACCGTCTCCAGCAGCGCCAGCAACCTTGGCCCGAGCAACCCGGCGCTGGCCGCCCGTGTGTTCGATGACGCGAACAAGCAGCTGGTACCTAGCCAGGGCCCGGTGCCGTTGGCCTCGCTGACTACCTCCGGCAGCGGTCTTGATCCACACTTGCCACCTTCGGCGATTGCCTATCAACTGGCGCGAGTGGCGGCGGCGCGGAATGTGCCGGTGTCGACCCTCCAGCGCTTGCTCGATGAGCACATCGAAAGCCCGCTGGTGGGCCCACCGGTGGTGAATGTGCTGGCGCTGAACATGGCCCTGGAAAAGTTGTAGGCAACATAGGCCTCATCGGGGGCAAGCCCCCTCCCACACTTGGCCTGCGTACACCGGTCGAAATGTGGGAGGGGGCTTGCCCCCGATGAGGCCCTAAAAGACTCTAAACAAACACCTGAAGGAACCCCCACGCATGAGCGACTCCGGCCGCGCCGATGCCCTGTTAGCCGACCTGCCACGCAACGGCCGTGGCCGGCTCAAAGTCTTCCTCGGCGCCGCCCCAGGTGTGGGCAAAACCTACGCCATGCTCCAGGCCGCCCACACCCAACTGCGCCAGGGCGTACGGCTGATCGCCGGCGTGGTCGAAACCCACGGCCGCGCCGAAACCGAAGCCTTGCTCGGCGGCCTGCCGCAGCAACCCTTAGTGCGCTGCGAATACCGCGGCGTGATGCTCGAAGAAATGGACCTCGACGGCCTGCTCGCCGCCAAGCCCCAGCTGGTGCTGGTCGACGAACTGGCCCACAGCAATGCCCCCGGCAGCCGTCATGAAAAGCGCTGGCAAGACATCCAGGAACTGCTCGCCGCCGGCATCAACGTGTTCACCACGGTTAACGTCCAGCACCTGGAAAGCCTCAATGACCAGGTGCGCGGCATCACCGGCGTGCACGTGCGCGAAACCCTGCCCGACTGGGTGCTGCAAGAGGCCGACGAACTGCTGCTGATCGACCTGCCCTCGCGCGAGCTGCTGGAGCGCCTGCGCGACGGCAAGGTGTATGTGCCCGAGCAGGCCCGCGCCGCCATCGATGCGTTTTTTACCCAGACCAACCTCATGGCCCTGCGCGAGCTGGCGATGCAAACCGCCGCCGCCCACGTCGATGACGACCTGGCCCAGGGCTATCGCCAACTCGGCCAGGCCGCGCCGGCGGTGCGCGGGCGCTTGCTGGTAGGCGTGGATGGCGATGCGCAAGCCGAACGTCTGGTGCGCCATGCCAGCCGCGTGGCCCAGCGTCGGCATTTACCGTGGAGCCTGGTGCATATCGATAACGGCCGCGCGCGCGATGAGCAAGCGCGGCTGCGCCTACAAAATGCCCAGCAACTGGCCGAGCGCCTGGGCGGGGAAGTGGTGCTGCTGCGCGCGGGGGAGGTGGCCAAGACCCTGATCCAGCACGCCGCCGAGCGCCGCGCCAGCCTGCTGCTGGTGGGGCAGTCGCGGATGCGCTGGCGGCGTCGTCTATTCGGTGGCGGCCTGGCCGCGCGGTTGTTGCGCAACGCGCGGGGCCTTGAAATCAACGTGCTCGACAGCGACGACATCCCCGCGCCGCCACGCCTGCCGGATGTGCGTGGGTTGGTGTGGTTCGACTACGCCTTGGCGGTGGTCGCCACTGTGTTCGCCGCCGCCGTGGCCTGGGCGGTGTCCAGTGTTTTACCGTTGCCGAATATCTCGCTGGTGTTTCTCGCCGCGGTGTTGCTGGTGGCGGTGCGCAGCAGCCTCGGTCCGTCGTTGGTGTGCGCGGCGCTGTCGTTCATGACCTATGACTTTCTGTTTATCCCGCCGAATTTTTCCTTCGCCATCCAGCGCGAAGAAGATGTTTTGACCTTGCTGTTCTTCCTGCTGATGGCGGCGCTTACCGGCAACCTGGCGGCACGTCAGCGCCGGCAGCTGCAGGCGTTGCGCGACACCCAGGAAGAGACCAGCGAACTGCTCGACCTGTCGCGCAAGCTCACCGCTGCTACCGATCGCCAGGCGGTGATCAGTGCGGCGGCCCATCACTTGGAAGGCTGGAGCGACCTGGACCTGTGCCTGGTCAATCGCGACGGCCAGGGCGGCTGGAAGGTCGAAACCGGCGGCCCGCTGACCCTTACCGAAGCCGAACGCGCCGCCGCTGATTGGGCCTGGCAGCATGATCAGCCGGCAGGGATGGGCACCGGCACCTTGCCGTTTGGCCGCTGGTGGTGGTGGCCACTGTCGGGTGAGGAGGGGCCGCTGGGCCTGCTCGGCGTAAGCGCCAAACCGGGCCGGGAATTGAGCGGCCAGCGCCGGCGCCTGCTGACCGCCTTGAGCCAGCCATTGGCCCAGGCCCTGGCGCGGGCACAGCTGGCGCAGGAGTTGGAATCGGCGCGCCTGCACGGCGAAACCGAGCAATTGCGCAGCGCCTTGCTGGCCTCGGTGTCCCATGACCTGCGCACGCCCTTGACCTCCATGCGCGGCAGCATCGACAGCCTGCTGGCGCTCGGTGAGGCCATCCCTCTGGAGGATCGCCGCGAGTTGCTCGAAGGCACCCGCGATGAAGCCGAGCGCCTCGACCGCTACATCCAGAACCTGCTCGACATGACCCGCCTCGGCCATGGCGCCCTGAAGCTGGCGCGCGACTGGGTGTCGCCGGGGGATATCGTCGGCAGCGCGCTCGGGCGCTTGCGTGCGGTGCTCGCGCCGTTGCAGGTAAGCACCGACGTGCCGGCGCAGTTGCCGTTGCTGTATGTGCACGCGGCGTTGATCGAACAGGCGCTGGTCAACGTGCTGGAAAACGCGGCGCGCTTTTCGCCGCCCCACGGCCGTTTGCAACTGAGCGCGGGGGTGTTGGATAACCAGCTGTTTTTCGCCGTGGCCGACGAGGGCCCGGGAATTCCCGAGGATGAGCGCGCGAAGATTTTCGACATGTTCTACACCGCCGCACGCGGCGACCGGGGCGGGCAGGGCACGGGGCTGGGCCTGGCGATCTGCCAGGGCATGGTCGGCGCCCACGGTGGGCATATCAGTGTGGCGGATGGCATAGAAGGGCGCGGCACCTGCATCAGCCTGTTTCTGCCATTACCCACGCAGCCTGGCCTGGAAGGTGAGGCGTGAGCTACCCTGTTTTTTCCACGGATCTTGATTGGACACCATGAGCCAGACCGCGACGATTTTGGTCATTGATGACGAGCCGCAGATCCGCAAATTCCTGCGCATCAGCCTGGCCTCCCAGGGCTACAAAGTGATCGAGGCCGGTACCGGCAACGAAGGCCTGGCCCAGGCCGCGTTGAGCAAGCCAGACTTGCTGGTGCTCGACCTTGGCCTGCCGGATATGGACGGCCAGCAAGTGCTGCGCGAGTTTCGCGAGTGGTCGATGGTGCCGGTGCTGGTGCTGTCGGTGCGCGCCAGCGAAGGGCAGAAGGTCGAGGCCCTCGATGGCGGCGCCAATGACTATGTGACCAAACCCTTCGGTATCCAGGAATTCCTCGCCCGAGTGCGCGCCTTGCTGCGTCAGGCGCCGGCGGGCGAGGCCCAGGAAGCGGCCTTGCGGTTCGGGCCGTTGACCGTGGACCTGGCCTATCGGCGAGTGCTGCTGGATGGCCTCGAAGTGGCGCTGACCCGCAAGGAGTACGCGGTGCTGGCGCAATTGGCGCGGCATCCGGGGCGGGTGATTACCCAGCAACAATTGCTCAAGGACATTTGGGGCCCGACCCATACCGAGGACAGCCACTATCTGCGCATCGTGGTGGGGCACCTGCGGCAGAAGCTGGCGGATGACCCCACACAGCCGCGGTTTATCGTGACGGAGGCGGGGGTGGGGTATCGGTTGTTGAGTGTCTGAGATTGTTGGCGCCTGTGCCGGCCTCATCGGGGCAAGCCCCCTCCCACATTTTGAATTGTGAATATATTCAAGTGTGGCAGGGGGCTTGCCCCCGATGAGGCCCTCAGCAACACCACCAAACCTCAGGACTGCTCACTCTCATACCGATCCAACGTATCACTGGCAATTTCCCTACCCAAGGCAATCAACTCCGGCGCCTTGTAAAACTCGAAAAACCGGCACACCCGCTTCGGCACGTTGATCAGGATGTCCGGCGGGTAACCCGCAATCTTGTACTGCGCCAGCGACGTCTGCATCACCTCGAAACTCTGGTTGATCAAATCCAGCAATGACGCCGGGCCGACGTTATCGATGATGAACGACCGGTGGCCGACTTCGGCGCCCCGGCCTTTTCCGGCGCGGCGGCGGGTTGCTGGGATTCGGGCTCGGCAGAGTCCAGCCACGGGTTGATCTCCGCCGACTGTGCCTCCAGGGCTTCCTGCTCGAGCTTCATCAGTTGTTCGGCCTGCTTGCGGCGAAACGGCAAATGCGACCCCAGTGATTTCGCCAGGTTGTTGAAGCGACTCTTGAACGCCGGCGGGCGCTGGATCACCGGCAAGTGGTAGTGCTTCTGGTTGGTGGCGTTGAGGTTGACCGCAATGATCAAATCGCAATGGCTCGACACCACCGGCACGATCGGCAGCGGGTTGAGCAGGCCGCCGTCCACCAGCATGCGGTTGCCTTGCATCACCGGGGTAAACAGGCTGGGGATCGCCGCCGAGGCGCGCATGGCCTGGTGCAGGCAACCTTCCTGGAACCAGATTTCCTGTTGGTTGGTGAGGTCGGTGGCGACGGCGGTGTAGGGGATGCGCAGCTCTTCGATATTGATTTCGCCGACGATCTTGCGGATCTGCCCGAAGACCTTCTCGCCGCGAATTGCGCCGAGGCGAAAGCTCACGTCGACCAGGCGCAGCACGTCGAGGTAGTCCAGGCTTTCAATCCAGTTGCGGTACTCGTCCAGCTTGCCTGCGGCGTAGATCCCGCCCACCACCGCGCCCATGGAGCAGCCGGCGATGCAGGCGATGTCATAGCCGCGCCGTTCGATTTCCTCGATCACGCCAATATGGGCGTAGCCCCGGGCCCCGCCAGAGCCCAGCACCAAGGCAACACGCTTTTTCATGGACAATGTCCTCCCCTAGACAGGTACCCACAATGCACCCTTTGAGGGGGCGGCTTCAATCTTCGCGGGCCCTGCAATATTTTTCCAGAATAGCCACGGGGCTCGGGTATGCTCTGGCAATCGGCGGGTTTGATTTCAGGCTGACTGAAAAGGCACTTTTCCTTGTAGGCAACGTCTACACCGTACGACTGTTTTTCTTAATTTGAGGTGTCATCGATGAAAGCCTGGATGTGTGTGCCTGTGATTGTGTTGGCCCTTGCCGGTTGCGCCGGTAAAACTGCTTACCGCGACAGCTGCGGCACGCAACTGGATGCGGCGTGGCACGAACTGGACCTGGCCAAGGCTGAAGGCTTTGCCGGTACCGTCAGCTACTCCAAGGCTTTGTCGCTGTTGACCGGCGCCAAGACCCAGCAACAATTCGAGGCCTTTGAAGGTTGCTCCAACAAGGCCGAGAAGGCACGGTTCTACATTCGTGAGTCGCGCGCCGGGCGTTGATCGGTAGCGGCAACAGGATTTTTCATCGGAAAGTGAGGGCGGCATGTCAGCTTTGGTCGATCGGTTAGTCGCTCAGGTCATTGGCCTGGAAGTTGGGTTACTGAGCTGCCAGGCTCGCCTTGCCGCTGTTACCGATGATGAAGCCCTGCACGACCTGCGCACCACGGTGCGGCGCCTGCGCAGTTTGTTGCGCCCTTTGCGCGGGCTGCCGGGTGTGGAGCAGCTTGAATTGGCCGCCAGCGCGGTCGGCCAATTGACTACGCCGCTGCGCGACCGCGAGGTGCTGGCGGCGTATTTGCACCAGCACGGCCATCACCAAGCCGCGGATCGGCGCTTGCGCCTGCAACCCGAAGCCTATCGCCACGTGGCGCAAAGCCCGGAGTTGGCTCAGTTGTTGTTGATCCTCGACGCCTTCCCGCGTTTTATCCGTGCTTCCCACCATCAGAAATTGCTCAATGGCCTACGTTCGCGCATCGAGAAGCGCCTGGCCAAGCAATGGCACAATCTTGACGCTGCACTCAAGGATCCGGGCCATGACCGCCATCGCCTGCGGTTGTTGATCAAGCGCGTGCGCTACGCCGCCGAAGCCTATCCCGAGTTGGACAAACTGCCCGCCAATGCCATGTCACGTCTGAAAAAAGCCCAGGCTGCCCTGGGGGATTGGCACGACTGCTGGCAGTGGCTGGCCCAAGCCGAGCACCAGGCTGATCTGCAACCGTGTGTTGCGGTTTGGCACCGCACCATGGCCAAGGCCGAAGGGCAGGCGGACCGGGTGCTGGATAAACTCAGCGCGGATTGTTTCTGAATCGGTCCGGTTTTTGGCCGGAATAAGCGCTGTACCTTACTGGCACGATGGTTAAGATCCCCCATCTGTTTCTTTTGATGTGAGGTCGCCATGCGCTTTAGTGATTTGCTCGACACCGCCCGTAGCAACCCGCTGGATGTCACCATCCCCGCTGAATGGGCCCAGGGGCGCGCCAGTTTTGGTGGCCTGGTGGCCGCGCTGGAGTACGAAGCGCTGGGCGCTCAGGTGCCGGCAGATCGCCCATTGCGTTCGCTGGCGATCACCTTCGTTGGCCCGGTTGCGCCCGATGTGCCAGCCAGTTATCAAGTCGAAGTGTTGCGCGAAGGCAAGGCCGTGAGCCAGTTGCTGGGCCGTGTGGTGCAGAACGGTGAAGTGGCGACGTTGGTCCAGGCCAGTTTCGGCGGCTCCCGGGAGTCGGAAATTGACGTGGCCAGTGAGCCGCCACCGGTGTTCAAACACTGGGATGAATGCCAGGAGCTGCCTTATATCAAAGGCGTCACGCCCGAGTTCATGCGCCATCTGGCGATGCGCTGGAGTGTCGGCGGCCTGCCGTTTACCGGCAATAAATCCCGCGAGATGGGCGGCTGGGTGCGCTTGCGTGGGGATGTGAAAGAAGAGCCGCTGACCGAAGCGCACATTCTTGCATTAGTCGACGCCTGGCCCCCAGCCATACTGCCTCACCTGAAAAAGCCTGCGCCGGGCAGCACCCTGACCTGGACCATCGAATTCATCCAGCCGCTGCAAAACCTCACGACGCTGGACTGGTGCCAGTACCAAGTCACCATCGAACACGCCCGCGACGGCTACGGCCATGCTGCGGCTGCGTTGTGGAGCCCGACGGGCGAACTGATCGCGCTCAGCCGCCAGACCGTGGTGGTGTTCGCCTGACTTTCAGAAACGCTTGCTGGCTTGAGCTTCCAGCTTATGGCCGTGGCGTTGCAGCGCCACGCCTGCCAGCACACCAATCACACCGACGGCGAAACTTGCCAGGCTCACGCTGAACACACCGGACGCCATCAGCAGAAACCCGATGATCAACAGCGGCACGGCAATCAATTGCAGCCCTGCATTAGTCGGGTTCCGGTGGTTTTGTGGTTGATTGCGCCATTGCCAGGCGGGGAGATTGGGATGACGTTTGCCCATGATGGTGAATCCTCTGTCCGTTGAAACGATATGGGCAGAGTTTAGGTGGGGGCGGGTGGAAGGGGCGAATTGGGGTTGGCTATGGGGTTCATAGTTACGGGGCCGAAATCGCACCCTTATTTTTATAAATCAATGTCCGACCAAGTGTAGTCTCCAGGCTCAGGGCAATTCATATATACCGAGGGCCCAGCGAGAGACAACCACGTCGCTCTAAATTCGACAGAGGCGCTCTTTGATTTTGCGGTGAAGGTGAAAATGCCATTTTCTTGCTTTATTGTCACAATAAAAACCTCTCGGCTAGGAAGGTTCGCTATTTTTAAGTCACTCATTTCTGAACAGCTCAGTCCTATCCTACATGTGTTGTACCCTTGGTCTTTCCATTTTTCGGGTAAACGATCAGGAAACTCTGGTATGTCAAAGCCAATGCCGAAAGAGTATTGATCGTTTTCTATATTTAATGAGTGGATATAAGCCTTTTTTATTTCAATTGCCCGGCTGAATACTTTGTTGAAAAAATACGGATCCGTCGAGTTCGTTCCAGTACTTCATTTTTTAGCCTTGAATAAGTAATGATCTTTTGTCCCCGGAATACTGCCGGTTCGCGGTGTGTCAATTGGGCGTAGATTAAAGTGCGCGCCTTGATCACCTTCTCCGTTTCGAGCCCCAAATTTATGCCCGGCGGAATGGTCTTGGGTTAATACATTAACGGAGAAGTGCATCGGCGGTCCCTCGCGCTGGTTGGTCAGACGAGAGACTTTGGGGGGTTGGTAGGGAAAAGAAGTAGGTGTTATTCGACAGCAGGGCTAGGACGTTTCGCAAACACTTTGAGCAAACGGAGAGACAGTTGTAGGTGGCGGATTACACGTTGAATCCACCTACAACTTCAGTTGCCCAATCGCCTTGCTCAATTCCCCCGCCAAGGTCGCCAGCTCATTGCTGGTAGTCGCCGAATCCACCGTCTGCTGCACGGTGTTCTCGGTCACATCGCGAATGCTCACCACCGCGCGGTTCATCTCTTCGGCCACGTGGCTTTGCTGTTCGGCGGCGACGGCGATCTGGGTGTTGCTCTCGCGCATCTGTGCCACGGCGCCGGTGATTTCAGCGAGGGCGGCGCCGGCTTCCTGGGCTTGTTGCACACAGTCATCGGCCTTGAACGAGCTTTCCTGCATAAAGTCCACGGCGTCGCGAGTGCCGGCCTGCAGGTCCGAGACCATGCGGGTGATTTCGTCGGTGGAGCTTTGTACGCGTTTGGCGAGGTTGCGCACTTCATCGGCGACCACGGCAAACCCACGGCCCATTTCCCCGGCGCGCGCGGCTTCGATGGCGGCGTTCAGGGCGAGCAGGTTGGTCTGTTCGGCGATGCTGTGGATCACGCTGACCACGCCGTTGATTTTCTGGCTGTCCTCGGCCAGTTTCTGGATCATTTCGGCGGTCTGTTGCACGCCGGTGGACAGCCCGGCAATCGAGCGTTGTACGCGGGTGACCACCTCCTGGCCGCTGCCGGCGAGGGTGTCGGCGGTCTGGGACAGGTCGCGCGTGGCGCCGGCATGTTGGGCGATATGGTAGACGGTAGCCGTCATTTCATTGATCGCGGTGGCGGCCTGGTCGGTTTCGCTTTGCTGGCCGAGCATGCCGTGCTGCACCTCGTTCATGCTGCTGGCCAGGCGCGCGGCACCTTCGTCGAGTTGCCGGGCGGTGCGCGCCACGGTGCTGACCACCCGTTGGTAGCCGGCCTGCATGGCGTTGAAAGCGCTGGCCATCTGGCCGACTTCATCCTTACAGGCCAAGGGCACGCGGGCTGACAGATCGCCGGTTTTCTCGACGTGCAGCATCACGTCCTTGAGGGTGTTGAGTTGGCTGAGCAGGAAGCGGATCAACAGCTGCGACGCGCCGAGCATCGCCAGCATCAGGATCGCCACGGCCACGGCATAGTTGGCGAAGCGCTCGCCGAATACCTGGCTCAGGCTTGGCGCGTAGGCGAGTACGGCGACGTACTGCCCATCCGGGCGGGCGATGACTTCAGCGCCCATCAACGGGTTTTCGCCCAACAGCGGCATGTGGTTGAGTTCGACCCAGCCGGTGGCGCGGCTCAGGGCTGTCAGGTCCAGGTCGGCCAGTTGTGGGACTTGGCCACGCGCGAACGTCAGCCATTGCTCACCCTTGGGCAGCGGTTTTTCGGCCGGCCAGGCATTGAGCAATCGCCCCTGGGCCTGCGCCGAGGCCTGGGACGCATCGCTGCGCGCCTGTTGTTCGAGCTGCACGGCGTACAGCACCAGCAGCAGGGTGGTGATGAAAGCGACCGCGTTGACGGCCCAGAATTTGTACTTCAGCGAGATATTGCTAAGCCAGGCACCCATGGAAGGTTTTCTCTGATAGCGGAAACAGCATTGGCAAGGTGCCATTATTGTGCCGCTACTCAGCAAACCGGTTTTGACATGGGTCAATGCGCCGCATCAATCCACGGCCGGTAACCCAAAAAATGCGCGAGAGCAGGCGGTGCTGTGTTCGGCCAGGTCTTCCAGGCTTTCGTTGCGGTGCAGGGCGACTTCGCGCAGCACCTCCGGCAAGTAGGCTGGTTCGTTGCGACCATTTTTCGGTTTGGGTCGCAGGGTGCGTGGTAGCAGGTACGGCGCGTCGCTTTCCAGCATCAGACGGCCGCGGGGAATTTCCCTGACCAGCGGGTGCAGGTGTGTCCCACGGCGTTCGTCACAGATCCAGCCGGTGATGCCGATGTGCAGGTCGAGGTCGAGATAGCTGAACAACGCCTGCTGTTCGCCGGTAAAGCAGTGCACCACGGCGGCGCTGAGGTGGTCGCGGTAGTCCTTGAGGATCTCCAGCAGGCGCTGGTTGGCGTCGCGCTCATGCAGGAACACCGGCAGTTTCAGCTCGACGGCCAGGGCCAGGTGTTCTTCGAGGACTTTTTCCTGTTGCGGGCGCGGGGAAAAATCCCGGTTGAAATCCAGCCCGCATTCGCCCACGGCGCGCACACGGCTTTCGCCGAGCAGGCCGCGCAAACGCTGGGCGCTGTCGCCGTTCCAGTCGCTCGCGGAGTGGGGGTGGATACCGGCGGTGCTGAACAGGCGTTGCCCGCTTTCGTCGAGTTTTACGCAGAGCTCCAGGGCCTGTTCGCTGCCGTCGACACTGGTGCCGGTGAGCACCAATTGCTGCACGCCGGCGGCGTAGGCTCGGTCGAGTACGGCCTGGTGCTTGTCGTCGAAACTGGGGTTGGTCAGGTTGACGCCGATATCAATGAGTTGCATGGTGCTACCTCCGCCTGCGGCCGGAAAGCATATCAGAGCTGTAGATTTATAAGAAAATCTAAGAACTACAATGAGTTATAGCTGTCTTTGAACGTCGCAAGTGACATTGTGGTTGGCCGAACGCCTTGCCCTGTGCCACCGTTGCGCGCAAAGCCTGCGCTTAAAGCGCTCTGTTTCTGACGCCCAACGCCTCGTTTTTCGCGAGGCTGCTGGCCAGTATTCTTTCCGGAGAGCGGATGATCCGACCCTCGGCGTTGCTTATGTTGTGCCTGACGTTACTGCTGCCCATGGCGGCGGTTGCGCGTCTGGACGGGCCGCTGGAAGTGACCAAGCCCGGCAAGGTCCGCGACCTGGCGGAAATCCGCTCCAGTCGCACCCTGCGCGTATTGGTCAACCAGAGCCGCAACAGTTCCGGCGAAGTGCAGGGCCAGGCCATTGGCGTCGAATACCATCGCCTGCGCGCCTTCGAGCAGTACCTCAATGGTCATGCCCGTGATGGCCAGGAAATCAACCTCAAGATCATTCCCAAAGCCAAGGACCAGTTGCTCGGCGCCCTGGCCCGGGGTGAAGGCGACCTGGTGGCCCCCGGGGAATTACTCGATGTGAAGGCCGCACACAAGATCAGCACCAGCGACCCGATTGCCAGCGATGTGCCGTTGTGGCTGGTGGGGGTGAAGGGCGAGCGGCGCTTTACCAAGCTGGAGCAGCTGTCGGGGCGTACCCTGGCGCTGACCACCGGCAGCGCGGCGGCGGATGCGATCAGCCAGGTCAACCAGAAGCTGGCCTTGCACAAGCAGCCGCCGATCAAGGTGGAGTGGGTGGACCCGACCCTGGCCGTGGAGGATGTGCTGGAGATGGTCCAGGCAGGTATTTTCCACCTGACGATTGTCGAGAAGCCGATTGCCGAGCGCTGGTCGAAGATCCTGCCCAAATTGCGCTTTGACAAGCAGGTGGTCATCAGCGAACCCGGCGACGAATACTGGTTTGTGCGCCAGGACGCTTCGATGCTGCGGGCCAGCATCGATCGATTCCTCAAGACCTATCGAACCCCCTCCGACCAGGATGTGGCGTTCCAGCGTATCTACCGTCGCCTTTATCAAGTGCGTAACCCATTGGCCCGGGTCGACCGCCAGCGCCTGGAAAAACTGCGCCCGGTCCTGCAAAAGCACGCGCGCGAGCAGGGCATGGATTGGCTGAACCTGGCCGCACTGGCCTTCAAGGAGTCGGCGCTGGACCCCGGCGCGCGTAACAGCGGTGGGCCCACCGGGCTGATGCAAATCACGCCTTCGGCGGCGCAGCGGGTGGGGGTCAGCAATATCGAGACCCTCGACAGCAATGTGCAGGCGGGCGCGCGGTATTTGTCGATGATTCGCCGCAAGTTTTTCTCCAGCCCAAAGCTTAACGAGCGCGAGCGCATGGCCTTTGTGCTGGCGGCGTACAACATGGGGCCGGAACGGGTGCAGGGCATGCGCACCGAAGCCAAGCGGCGGGGCCTCAACCCCAATCAGTGGTTCTTCCAGGTTGAACGCATTGCCATGGAGCAGGTGGGGATGGGCGGCGTCAGCTATGTTAATAGCGTGAACAAGTACTACCTGGCGTTCGATCGGGAGCGTGAATCCCTGGAGCCGCCAGCGCCGAAAGTCGCCTCACGGAAGTAATCGAGTTTATCGATATTAATCAGGCATTTTTTCGGCTTTTATCATTGTTTAAACTGATTAATATAGCGGCCAACCAACCCCTACTTCAAAAAGGATTACCACCATGAGCCCACTGATCAAAAGCATTCTGACCACCCGCGCCGGTTACGGCCTGACCATTCTGCGCATCGTTGTCGGCATCATCTTCGCCGCCCATGGTTCGCAAAAACTGTTTGGCTGGTTCGGTGGCTACGGCTTGGCGGGCACTGCCCAGTGGATGGAAAGCATCGGCCTGGCGCCGGGTACCCTGATGGCATTGCTGTCGGGCGGTACCGAGTTCTTCGCCGGCCTGGCCTTGATCATCGGTTTGCTGGCTCGCCCTGCGGCATTGGGCCTGACCATCCTGTCGCTGGTGGCGATCTTCTCGGTGCATATCCATAACGGGCTGTTCATGGCCAACAACGGTTATGAATTCGCGCTGGCCTTGCTGGGCGGCTCGCTGGCGGTACTGCTGGAAGGCGCCGGCAAACTGTCTGCGGACCGTGCCATCGCCCGCTGAGTCTTCTGCAAAAGCCTGAATCGGCCCGCCCTGTGCGGGCCTTTTCGTTGCTCGCGATTCTTGACACCGCCCCACCGGCTTCTCTAGGATGCCGCTCATGCGCCGATTTAAACAGCTAATTGCGGGGCGCCATGGGTGATCGTTATCGGTCCCGACAGAAGCCTGTTCCATGCTTCGAAATTCCGCTAAAGCGCTGGTTCGGTGTTGCCTCTCACCTGCCCGCAGACTTTTGAGGCAGAGACACGACACGATGAATGCACTACGCCCCCTGATACGCCTGGCCCCGATTACCGCGGACCTCACTCAACGCAATCCGAAAATTCTCCTGGGCGGCAAGCACCAGCCGACGTTGTTGCGTTATCTGGATGGCTGGCCGCGTCGTACCGGCCGACCCTCGGCGTTCCTGATCCAGTTTGTCGAAGACGGCGATTCCCTTGCGCGTTTTGCCAGCAACAGTTTCGATCTGGCGGTGATCCAGGCCCCCAGCGCCGGCAACGCGGCTGAAGTGATCCACCAACTGACCCGCATTGCCAGGCAAGGGCTGATTGCAAGGCGTTGAGCGTTTAGTGAAATACGCTGCGCGCGTGCAGACGCCGCCGGCGATTCCCCAGGAACACTATCCAGGCCATCAGGCATAAAGTAAGCGGGATCGTGAAGGTCACCACCAGCTTTATTGCCAGCTCAAGGCGGTTTACCTGTGCGTAAGCGTCGACCTGCAAGGCATGCAGTTCCATGGGCAAGCGCAGGCGCTCCTTGTTGAGTGCTTGCAGCTGGGTAGTGGGGTCCACGGCCTGGCTGCCGAGTGTGGTTTTTTGCGGGCTCAATTGTTCCCATTCCTGTTCGGTGCGTTGCAGGCGCCGCTCCAGTTCGCTGGCCTTCGCGCGGTAGGCTTGCTCGGCAGCCCCGCGCAGCGTCTCCAGCAGGGTGGGGGCTCTTTCCTGCATCGCATGCGGGCGGATGCTGGCGAGTGCATCGGGAACGGCCAGGTTATCCAGGGTATTCAAAACGAATAACGCGTTGCCGTCAGGCGCCGAGCCGCTGATGTTATCCGAGAGCACGTCCGTATCGGCAACCACCACGACATGGATCTGCGCAGCCTTCTGTAGACCGGGCGGCTGGCCCTTGATGCCGTCAGGGAATGCGGAATACCCCGGCCCCTCGATACGGGCGGCGATCACGTGGCGCTTTCCTTGAAGGGGCGTGTTGTCATCCGCTGGGGCGAGCGGGTTGGCGCCAGCAAATTGCTCGGTATCCAACAGCCTGGATTGCTCGGAGCTCTGCAGGAGCGGGATGAAGCTTGTGCGACTTTTATTGAGTCGTGAGAGGGCGCCACTGCTCGACACCGTTACCTGTTTCAATTTCCAGGTGCTGACATCGTGTGTGTTCATCGCCTGCCGGGGCAGGTCCAATCTGGCCGGATGCTGTGCCGCCGTAGTACCGGCGTCCGACGTCGCCCACGATGAGTAGAGGTTGTCGACCAGCCATTTGTTCGCCGGCATCTGGATGCCCCAGGCAGCCAGCAGTCCGTCGAGTTGGGAGTGGGTGGGCGTGGTGTTGGCGCGTTGCTCGCTGAGCGGGTCGATGAACATCATCAATTTACCGCCCTTCAACACGAATTGTTCAATCCCGTACAGGGTCGGCTCGGGCAATGCGCGTGGGTGCACGACCATCAGCGTTTGCAGGTGTTCCGGGATGCGTTCGGTGCTGGAATCCAGGTTGACCAGGTTGAAGTGCTGCTGCAATTCCTTCACCAACCGGCCTGCGGATTCCCCGATCGCCAACCCTGACAACAGCCCGACAAGGGGGCGTTCCGGGTGCTGCAACTTATAGATCAGGTGGCTGATTTCATACTCGAGCAGCGGTTCGCGCTCCACGCTGAATGATTCAATGCGTTGTGCACCGTGGCCGGCACGGGTGCCGATAAGGCCTAGAAAGCCGACTTCATCATCCAGCCCAAATAACCCTGCCTTGTAGGCGTCTTCTGAAAAAGGAGCAGGCTCGATAAGGTGCAGATTGATCATGCCTTTAGCGGCTTTTTCGTACTCCTTGAGCAAGTCCTCAATACGCGTGCCGTACCTTTTCAGGGCGTAGCTTTTTTTCGGATCGCTGCTCGCATTGAAATAATACAAGTCCACTGGGCTTTCCAGTGACGTCAGCAAGTGTCGAACAGGGGCAGACAGTGTGTGGGTTTTTTGTTGTGAATAATCCCAGCGGATATCCGGGAGTTTAGTTATCCAGACCAGGTTGAACGCCAGAAAAAGTAACAGTATGACGGTCAGGGTCATACCTGCGCGCAGAACGGATCGCATAGAGGGTTTCCCTTCTCAACTGTGTTTATAGTTGAGTGTGACGGTCGTTGCAGCGAGAAACGCCAGGATCATGCTGATGAAATACAGCATGTCGCGAAGTGTGAACTTGCCATCGTCAATAGTGCTGAATCTTGAAAAAGGGCTGAGGGTCGCCAGGCTGTCGATCAGCCAGATGGGTTGTTGATGTTCAAGTGCGTCCAATAGTGATGAAAGCCCGCTGGCGATCAGCAGCAAGCCAATCGTCAGAATGGCGATAACCGTACGCTGACGTATCAGGGTGAAAATAAAACAACTGGCGGACAAGTAACTCCCCGCCAACAGCCAGCTTGCAATGAATTGCGAGGCAATGACGCCGTTGTCTGCGCTGCCCAGGTAGTTGGCAATGATGACCAGGGGGGAGATCAGCATCAGGCTGATACCGATCACGAACCAGGCGGCCAGAAATTTGCCGACCACCCATTCAACCGGGGTGATGGGGAATGTTTTCATCAGGTTGAGGAAGCCTGTATTGGATTCATCCGACCAGAGCCGGGTTGCCAGTACCGGTATAAACAGCAAATAGAACCAGGGATGAAACTGGAAAAAGGCCTGTAGGTCGCCGCTGTCTTGTTCCAGCCACGGGGTGATGTACATCCCCACTGTGACGGACAGGGCTAAAAAAATCGCAATACTCAGGTAAGTGTCCGGCGCGCAGGCGTAGCTGACGAGTTGGCGCTTGAATATGACGGGTAGCAGTTTCAAGAGGACGCCTCTCGGCTCAGATGATGAACCACGTCGTTCAGGCGACCTGGCTCCAGACTCAGTGAGTTGATTTTCCAGCGACGATTGGCAATGAGCGTGTTGATGTGCGGGTAGATGGCGTGCCCCGGCATGGCCAGGACGGTCACTGTGCCGGGCGCATGCCGGTGTTCTTCGATGCCGGCCACACCGGGCAGCACCGCCAGGGCCAAGAGGTCCAGGGGCGTTTCTGCCGTGAGGGTGACCGCCTGGAAATGACGAGATTCGCGTTGTAGCTCGGGCAATGGGGTATCAGCCACCAGGCGACCGTCGGCGATGATCAATGCGCGAGTACAGAGTTCGGATAATTCATCGCAGTGGCGGGACGCGATGATGATCGTCATTTCCTGGGTCAGGGACTGGATGAGCGCCCTGAATCGGTGTTTCTGATCAGGCGCGAGTCCTTCAGTCGGTTCATCCAGTAACAACAGGGCGGGCCCATGGAGGATGGCTTGGGCAACCGCGACTTTGCGCTTGGACCCAATGGAGAGGGCATTGAGTGGAGCGCTGAGTATCGGCCACAACTCCAGGCGCGTGGCAGCCTCTTCAACGCGTACACGCTTTTCGCTGCCGTTGAACCCACGCAGGGCCGCGATGAAATTAAGAAACTCTTTAACCGACATCGTGGGGTGATCGAAGTCCAGGTCAAGTTGGTACCCGATGAACTTTTTGGCTTTGAATGTTTGGGTTTGTGTGTCGAAGCCCTGGATAGTTATATGGCCGCTGGAAGGCTGCACAGCGCCCGATATCATATTCAGAAGTGCTGTCTTAACGGTGGGGTCCTCACCAAATAATCCCAGGCATTCTTTTTGAGTGGCACTGAATGAAAAGCTGTTAATTATATTTTTCTTGTCCTGGTGTTTTGTCAAATTACTTATTTCGATCATTTTATTACCGGACAAGTTTGGGTTCACAGTGGGGGAGGGACCGAAAAAGGGTACGGACAATAGGGGGGTTTGGGAACGCTGCTTCGCACTTATAAGAAGAGTCCTACGTGCTTGTTAGGCGGGTCACTGGAACAATCGTGGTGTGTTTTTAACCCTTTAATTGTCGCCCTTAGTATCGAGGCCTGATTACGATGATGCTGCTACGTACCCTTGTTCTTGAACGCAACGGTGAGGATGCTCCGGTCAACGGTGCACTGCTCTGTGGGTTTGCTGTAGGTCAGATTGCCTCGAATTTTCTTGTTTATAGTCTGGATGAAGAAGTGGAGCCGGGCAGTGCCAGGGTCTATATCGCGGCGTTGCGCAAAAAAGCCGAACGGTATTTTCTGGACGGTGTTGAAACAAAAGACGACCTGCAGGTGGCAATGCATGTTTTCAAGCAAATCCTGACGCTGGCTGCGTCGGGCGCCAAGCCGGGCGGCGTCGTCGAAACCCAGGTGCCTTATCATTTTGTCGATTTGAAAGGCTGCAAGCTGCCGCCCGCCAAACCCGATGATCACCATTCGATGATCATCAAAAAGGCGCTGGTGATGAAGGTGATCACCTTGGGTATGGCCGCTCCGGCGCTGCCGGCAATCGAAAGTGCTTCATTGATCGTGCCGTCCATTCGCTTTTCATCGCAGATGAACTCGGTTGCGAAGGTGTCGAGCCCATCCGAACCTGCCCGGCGGCCTGCGCCTGAACAGGCTGTCGAAGAACTGCAGCAGGTGCCGCTCGAGACGCCGGTAAGCAGGGTGGTGGCCGCACCCGTTGCCCCGCGTGAGCAAGAGAAGTTTGCGCAGCCGATGTTGGCGGCGCCGGTGGACGACAGCAGCTTGTTCGAAGTGGACAGTACGCTGACCAACCTCGCGCGCGTCGCCCAGGAGCTGACCCAGCAAAAACTGGCTGCCATCGAGCGGGAGGGCAGGCTTGAACAATGGCAAGCCCAGTTGCAGCAACAGCAAAGCCAATTGGATGAGAAAACCCATGAACTCGAGCAGCGCATCACCCAGTTGCAGGAGCAGTCGTTGGCCGTCAGCCAGAGGACCGATGCGCTGAAGGTGATGACGTCGCAGGTGTCGGTCTTGCGCCAGAGCTTGCGAGGTACGTTGCTGGAGCTGGATCAGGCGTTGGATGGCTAGACTGGCCTGGCTACTTTCCCCGGTTCATTTATCATCAACGCCAGCCAGCCGAAGCCGGGGAATGATGCCCTGGCCTGTCGGCACCTATGGACATTGCCCGGGGATGCGTGCGTTTGAGTACCAAGCTGATTACCAAAGAAGGTCATGAAGCGCTGAAGAAAGAGCTGGATTACCTCTGGCGAGAAAAGCGCCCCGACACCACGCGCAAGGTGACATGGGCTGCTTCGTTGGGGGATCGCAGTGAGAACGCCGACTACCAGTACAACAAGAAGCTGCTGCGCGAGATCGATCGCCGGGTGCGCTACCTGCGTAAGCGTCTGGAAGACATGCGTGTGGTCGAGTACATGCCCGAGCAGGAGGGCAAGGTGTTTTTCGGGGCGTGGGTCGATATCGAAAACGAGCAGGGCGAGACCAAGCGTTTTCGCATCGTCGGTTATGACGAGATTTATGAGCGCATGGACTATATCTCCATCGACTCACCGATGGCCCGCGCGCTGTTGCGCAAGGAAGTCGACGATGAGGCCATGGTGCAGACGCCTGGCGGCGAAGTGTGCTGGTGGATTACCGCTATCGAATACGTGAAGTAGCCGGCATTGGCCCGCACCCTGGAAAGGGCGCGGGCCATCAAGGTTTCAGCCTTCGCGCAAGACGGTCAGCGGGCTGGCATTCAATGCGCGGCGCGTACCGAATACCCCAGCGCCACCGATCAGTACGGCACCTATCACCGGCAGCAGCAACAGCCAGGGGTGAGGTTGCCAGGCCAGGTCAAACGCATAACGGTACAAGCCCCAGGTCACCAGCTCCGTTCCCAGCGCCGCCAGCAACCCGCTGACCGCACCCAGCAAGCCGAACTCGATGCGCCGGGCCTTGACCAGCAGCTTGCGCTCGGCGCCCAGGGCACGCAGCAGCGCGCCTTGGCGGATACGCTCATCGAGGGTGGCTTGCAGGCCGGAGAACAGCACCGCCATCCCGGCTGCCAGCACGAACAGCAGCACGTACTCCACCGCCAGGGTCACTTGGGCGAGGATGCTGCGCAACTGCTCCAGCAGCGCTTCGACCTGCAGGATGGTCACCGCCGGGAAGGCCCGCGACAGATCGACGATTTGCTGGTCGTGACCGGGTGCCAGGTAGAAGCTGGTCAGGTAGGTGGCAGGCAGGTCCTTCAAGGTGCCCGGTTGGAAAATCATGAAGAAGTTGGGCTGGAAGTTATCCCAGTTGATCGTCCGCAGGCTGGTGACCCGCGCTTCACGATTTTCCCCACCCACAGTAAAGACCAGGTGGTCGTTGA
Source organism: Pseudomonas sp. AC463 (assembly GCF_979253585.1). Classification (NCBI taxonomy): domain Bacteria; kingdom Pseudomonadati; phylum Pseudomonadota; class Gammaproteobacteria; order Pseudomonadales; family Pseudomonadaceae; genus Pseudomonas; species Pseudomonas sp. AC463. Next base: position 198,549 of record NZ_CEEDDZ010000007.1, read on the forward strand.
GTTTGAGCTTGAGGCTTTCGGCGACCTTGGCCTCGACCGAGACGCCGGGAATCTCATCGCCCGGTTGCTGCGACCACCACGTGCCTGCGGTCAGGGCATTGCCCGGCGGCAGGTCGGCGGCCCAGGTCAGGCTCAAGTCACGCTGTACCGCGCGGTCGCCACTGGAATCCTTGCTGACAATTTCCTGCACCGGCTCGCCGTTGATGCTGATCAGGCGGCCCGGCACTACCGGGTACAACGGCGCAGACTGTGCCTGCAGTTCCAGCAGGCGCGCACCGAAGGCGTCTTTGTCGGCCGGCAGGATATTCAGCGCGAAATAGTTGGGCGCGTCCTTGGGCAACTGGTTCTGCCAGGTGTCGAGCAGCTCGCCGCGTAGCAGGGCGATCAAGCCCATGGACAGCAGGATCAGGCCGAACGCCAGGGATTGGCCGGCCGCCGCCAGCGGGTGGCGCAGCAGTTGCCCCAAGCCCAGGCGCCACGGCAGCGAGGCACGGGCCAGCAGGCGTCGCAGGCTTTGCAACAGCAGCAGGAGCAGGCCACCCAGCACCAGCGCGGCCACTACGCCACCGCCGAGCAAGGCGAAGGTCAGCACCAGGTCGAGGCTCAGGCGCCACATGATCAGGCCGAGGGCAAACAGCGCCGCACCGTAGACCATCCAGGTGCTGGACGGGATCGGCAGCAAGTCGCGACGCAATACCCGCAGCGGCGGCACACGACCCAGGGCGGCCAGGGGCGGCAGGGCGAAGCCGGCGAGGGCGACCAGGCCGGTGCCGATCCCGGCAACCGCCGGTAGCAGCCCGCCAGGCGGTACATCCGCCGGCAGCAGGTCGTGGAGGAAGTAGAACAGGCCAAACTGCGCCAGCCAGCCGAGCAGGGCGCCAGTCAAGCTTGCGAAAAGGCCCAGCACAGTCAATTGCAGGCTGAACAGCAACATGGCTTCGCGTCGCGACAAGCCGAGGCAACGCAACAGTGCACTGGCGTCGAAACGTCGCGTGGCAAAGCGGTTCGCCGACAAGGCCACGGCCACGCCGGCCAGCAGCACCGCCACCAGGCTGGCCATGTTCAGGTAACGCTCGGCCTTGCCCAGTGCGCCGCCGATCTGTTGGTTACCGTCACGCGAATCCTGCAGGCGCTGGTTGGCGGCGAGGCCAGGCTTGATCAGGTCACGATAGGTTTGCAGCGCCGTGCTGGCCTGCGGCCCACGCCACAGTTCGCGGTAACTGACGCGGCTGCCGGGCTGGACCACGCCGGTGGCGTCGAGGTCGGCGAGGTTGATCATCACGCGGGGCGTGAGGCTGTAGAAGTTGCCGGCGCGGTCGGGCTCATAGGTCAGGATACGCGCCAGGCGCAGGGTCTTCATGCCCACGTCGATGCTGTCGCCGACCTTGAGGTCGAGTGCCGTCAGCAGGCGCGCTTCCACCCAGGCTTCGCCCGGTTTTGGGCCGCCACCCGGGGTTTCATCGCCAAACGGCGCGGCGGCGCTCTTGAGCTGGCCACGCAGCGGGTATTGCTCGTTGACCGCCTTGATGCTGGAAAGCTGGATGCCATTATCGGTGGCGATGACGCTGGAAAATTCCACCACCCGGGCGTGGTCCAGGCCCAGTTCGGTGCCGGAGCGGATTTGTTCCTCACGGGCTGGTGAGCTGCCTTCCAGCACCAGGTCGGCACCCAGGAACTCGGTGGCGCGCAGCATCATGGCGCCATTGAGGCGTGCACCGAAGTAACCGATGGCAGTGCTGGCGGCCACAGCCACCAAGAGGGCGAAGAACAACACGCGCAATTCGCCGGCGCGGGCATCGCGCAGCAATTGGCGCATGGCAAGGCTGAACAGACGCAACAGCGGCAAACGTGCCATCAAGGCTCCAGGGGCGCGACCATCAGGCCGGCTTCAAGGCGGATCAGGCGTCGGCAACGGTGGGCCAGGCGCTCGTCGTGGGTGACCAGCACCAGGGTCGTGCCGCTTTCTTTATTGAGTTCGAACAGCAGGTCGCTGATGCGCTCGCCGGTGTGGCTGTCGAGGTTGCCGGTGGGTTCATCGGCAAACAGCACGTCCGGTTCGGCGGCGAAGGCCCGGGCAATCGCAACCCGTTGCTGCTCGCCACCGGACAACTGGCGCGGCGAGTGGGTCAGGCGCTGGCCCAGGCCGACGCGCTCGAGCAGGTGTTTGGCGCGTTCGCGGGCGTCTTTGCGGCCGTCCAGCTCCAGCGGCAGCATCACGTTTTCGAGCGCGTTGAGGCTGTCGAGCAACTGGAAGGATTGGAACACGAAGCCCACGTGCTCGGCGCGAATGCGCGCGCGCTGGTCTTCGTCGAGGGTGCTGAGGGCCTGGCCTGCGAGGGTAACTTCGCCGCTGCTGGGCAGGTCGAGCCCGGCCAGCAGGCCCAGGAGGGTGGATTTACCGGAACCGGAAGCCCCGACGATAGCCAGGCTATCGCCCTTGTTCAGTTCCAGGCTCAGTTCGTGCAGGATAGTCAGTTCACCTTCCGCGCTGGGAACCACTTTGCTAAGGTTCCGCGCGGTGAGAATGCTTGCGCCCATGGAGAATCCGATGCGAATGTGGTTTTTGAGTGCTGGCCTGGCCTTGATGTGCATGGCCCAGAACGCAGCGGCGGGTACAGTCCTGATCGTTGGCGATAGTATCAGTGCCGGTTTCGGCCTGGATACCCGCAAAGGGTGGGTCGCGCTGCTGGAGCAACGGCTCAAGAGGGAAGGTTTCGACGATAAAGTGGTTAACGCTTCCATCAGCGGCGACACCAGTGCCGGAGGCCTGGCGCGGCTGCCGGCGGCGCTTGCAGAGCATAAGCCGGACGTGGTGGTGATCGAGCTGGGCGGTAACGATGGCTTGCGTGGACAGCCGCCAGCGCAATTGAAACAAAATCTTGCGTCGATGATCGAGCAGTCCAGGGCTGGCGGTGCCAAGGTGCTGTTGTTGGGCATGCAACTGCCGCCCAATTATGGCCCGCGCTACACCACTGCGTTTGCCGAGGTGTATGGCGCGTTGGCCAAGGAAAAAAGCGTCCCGTTGGTGCCGTTTTTCCTCGACGGCGTCGGTGGTCATCCCGACCTGATGCAGGCCGATCAACTGCACCCGGCGGTCGGCGCCCAGGGCAAGTTGCTGGAAAATGTCTGGCCGACGCTAAAACCGCTGCTATGACGCTTTTCTACCGGCAGGCTTTCGGCTAAGGTGGCGCCCCCCCGATTTGGAGCCCCTGATGTCGCGTCCTGCCTGGTCCCTGTTTAACTACCAACTGATCGAGCCGGACGAGCAGCTGGATCTGTTCGCCTGCCAGGAAGTGCGGGTGCATCTGGTGACACGTCAATTGGAACTGGGCGGCACTATCGATCGCACCTTGTGCGGCACCTTGTTGCCGGCGCAACCGCGCTGGTCGCTGGTCGACCGGTCGATCTTCCAGGACCAACGCCTGTGCCCGCTGTGCCGGGCTATTCTTGAGTCGCAGAAGCGTGGCACGCCGCCGATCTGGCCGGAGCTGCGCTTCGAGCTGTAGGTGCGCCTACAAGCTTGCAGCTAGAAGCGCGCTTCACGTATACAATCGATTTTTACCTACCCGTCGTTCTGCGAAGGATTTTCCGGATGTTGTCGCGCCTCTCCGTCGTCACCTGCTGCCTGTCTCTCGCTGCACTTTGTGCGGCCGGTTCTGCGTCAGCTTTGCAGTTGCCCTTGCCACCGCCGGGCGAGGACATCGTCGGCCAGGTCCAGGTGATCAAGGCTAAGTACGAAGACACCTTTGCTGACCTGGGCACCACCTATGACCTGGGCTATTCGGAGATGGTCGCGGCCAACCCGGGCGTGGATGCCTGGTTGCCGGGGGCGGGCACCGAGATCGTGCTGCCGACGCGGTTCATCCTGCCGCCGGGCCCGCGCGAAGGCATCGTGATCAACCTAGCGGAATACCGGCTCTACTACTTCCCCAAGGGCCAGAACGTGGTCTACACCTTCCCGCTGGGGATCGGTCGTGAAGGCTGGGGCTCGCCCATCGCGCATACCAGCATCATCGCCAAGACGCCGAACCCGACCTGGACGCCGCCGGCCTCGATCAAGGCCGAGCACGCCGCCAACGGTGACCCGCTGCCCAACGTGGTACCGGCCGGCCCGGACAACCCCTTGGGCCCGTTCAAGTTCACCCTGGGCACGCCGGGTTACCTGATCCACGGTTCCAACATGAAGTTCGGCATCGGCACGCGCACCAGTCACGGCTGCTTCCGCATGTTCAACAACAACGTGCTGGAGATGGCAGGCATGGTGCCGGTGGGCACGTCGGTGCGCATCATCAACGACGCCTACAAGTTCGGCAGCAGCGGCGGCAAGGTCTACCTCGAAGCGCATACGCCATTGAATGACGATGGCACCCCGTCGGTGGTCGACAAGCACACCGCGGTGATCAACGCCTTGCTCAAGCGTGAAGACCTGGCCAACCAGTTGCGGGTGAACTGGGATCAGGTACGCGACGTGGTCGCGGCGGAAGATGGCCTGCCGACTGAGATCGGTGTGCCGGGCGCAGCACCGATAGCCTCCAGCGCGCCGATCGACCTGCAGCAGTAAAACGTGTGGGAGGGGGCTTGCTCCCGATGACGGTGTATCAGTCAGCACATCCGCTACTGAACCACCGCCATCGGGAGCAAGCCCCCTCCTATATTCGGGCAATAAAAAAGCCGACCCATAAATGGATCGGCTTGATAACAACCCCGAAGGATTATTACTTGCGGCTAGCTTTTTCAAGCATGCGCAGAGCGCGCTCGTTAGCTTCGTCAGCAGTCTGTTGTGCTTTTTGAGCAGCAGCCAGAGCTTCATCAGCTTTACGGTAGGCTTCGTCTGCACGGGCCTGGGAGCGAGCTGCTGCGTCTTCAGTTGCAGTCAGACGAGCTTCGGTTTCTTTGGAGACGCTGCTGCAACCGGTAGCCAGAACTGCGGCCAGAGCCAGAGCAGAGAATTTCAGAACGTTGTTCATCGTGTTCCCCTTCAAGGACTTTCTATTAAATGGCTACTTTACCCAGAGTGGGCTGATAGCCGGCGTACATACTACTCATTACTTGTAGTAAGTAAACTGACGTAGCGCAAGAAGCAAAAAAAATTCTTGTGCCGAATCTATTTTGGCTAATCTTTTGGAGGTTTGTATAAAAAGCGTCCAGATTTTTGCATTTTTGTGAAGATTGGATCCAGCCTGAAAGGGCCAGCCCGCATGCGTTAGGCCTTGTAAATAGATGAAAATTTATATATCCAGGCGCGCACTTCCGTCTCGCTCGACTTTACCGCCCACAGCATCTTTTACCCATGTAGAGGTGACTTTAAGAGCGCCTGTTCGTCTCAAGGTTCAACTGCCGGCAATGTTCAGGCTTTCGGTCACCGGGTGATCGAGGCCCTTTCTATATCCACCAGTGGCAGGGGATGACGAGTGCGCCTTGAGCAATTGCGGGATTGGTGCCTACTATTCCCTACGTGCTGGTTGTAAGCGCTCAGGGTTTTCTCGTTGTCGAAACCGGCACGGGGTGGCGTAGATGTTCCTTCGCCGGAAAAACATCGGTAAGGTAGGGGTCAGAATTCAAGACCCGCGAGGAGTAGTGATGAGCGAGGCGTTGTCCATCCACCATGACCAGGCTGGTCATCAGTTCGAGACCAATGTGGACGGTCATCGTGCCTATCTGACCTATATGGACCTCGGGAAACAGACCCTGGATATCTATCGCACCTTCGTGCCCAACGCACTGCGCGGCCGTGGTATTGCAGCGGCACTGACCGAAGAAGCGTTGAAGTTCGCCGAAGAGGCAGGCTACACGGTGATCCCGTCCTGCTCTTATGTGGAGCGCTACATGGAGCGCCACCAGCGCCATGCCGCCAAGCTCTGACTAAACAGCAGAGCATAAAAAACGCCGGGCTAGCCCGGCGTTTTTGTGTGCGCGATTCAGGTGCGTGTGCGTTTGGGCAACACGTCCTTGAGCTTGGCATGCATGCTGCGCAGGGTGTTTTCGGTGGCAGACCAGTCGATGCAGGCATCGGTGATCGACACGCCGTACTGCAAGTCGGCCAGGTCTTTTGGAATCGCCTGGCAGCCCCAGTTCAGGTGGCTCTCGACCATCAGACCGATGATCGACTGGTTACCTTCGAGGATCTGGTTGGCGACGTTTTCCATCACCAGCGGCTGCAGGGCCGGGTCCTTGTTGGAGTTGGCGTGGCTGCAGTCGACCATGATGTTCGGCTTGATCCTGGCCTTGTTCAGCGCCTGTTCGCACAGCGCAACGCTGACCGAATCATAGTTGGGCTTGCCGTTACCACCACGCAGCACCACGTGGCCATAGGCGTTGCCCTTGGTGGTGACGATGGACACGCCACCTTCCTGGTTGATGCCCAGGAAGCGGTGCGGGCTGGACACCGATTGCAGTGCGTTGATCGCAACCGTCAGGCCGCCGTCGGTACCGTTCTTGAAGCCCACGGCCGAGGACAGGCCGGACGCCATTTCGCGGTGGGTCTGGGATTCGGTGGTACGCGCGCCGATGGCCGACCAGCTGATCAGGTCCTGCAGGTACTGCGGGGAGATCGGGTCGAGGGCTTCGGTGGCGGTGGGCAGGCCCATTTCGGCCAGGTCCAGCAGCAGTTGGCGACCGATGTGCAAACCGTCCTGGATCTTGAACGAGTCGTCCAGGTACGGGTCGTTGATCAAGCCTTTCCAGCCGACGGTGGTGCGCGGTTTTTCGAAATAGACGCGCATCACCAGGTACAAGGTGTCGGACACTTCTGCTGCCAGCACCTTGAGGCGCTCGGCGTATTCGTGGGCAGCCTTGAGGTCGTGGATCGAGCAAGGCCCGATCACGACGAAGAGGCGGTGGTCGGTGCCGTCGAGGATGTCACGGATGACTTCGCGGCCCTTGGTGACGGTCTGCAGGGCAGCGTCGCTCAGGGGGATTTCGCGCTTGAGCTGATCAGGTGTGATCAGCGTCTCGTTGGATTCGACGTTAAGGTCATTGATCGGTAAATCAGCCATCGTGTTACTCGCCAGGGTCACGGGTGCCGGCCGCCAGCCATCCCCGTGCGGCGGGCACAGCATGATTTTGAATACAGGGGGGAGGAACCTTAGCGCGTAACACGGGCCCGCGACAATGGGCAAAGCCCGGTTTAATCCAGCGTTGGCCGCACAAAAGCTTCGTGGGAGAACTCGCCGGCATGGCGCGCAACCCACTCGCGGGCCAGGGCTTCGAGTTGCGCAGGGGTTGGCTCGGCGTTTTCGTGCTGGCGGCAGTAGCGCTCCATCCGGCATGCTTGCTCACCCATTCGTGCACCGAACAGGGCATGCTCGTCGGTAAACGCGATGCCAATGCGGTAGCCGTTTTCCACCTTGCGGCACCATGCCACGTAGCCCGGGTAACGGGCGCTGGCGCCCAGGGAAGGGATGTGCAAATCAACCGCCGTACCCTGGCGCCAGGCGCGCGGCCAATTGCAGGCGATGCCGCCCAGGCCGATAGTGTGCAGGCGTTGACGGGGGATGGCGGGGGAGGGGCGTTGGATTAACAGTGCGGCGACATCATCAGGGTGAGGTAAAAAACGACCCATGTACACGGACTCCAAGCACCGTCCAGATGACGGCGGCGGCAGCAGTATAGTGAAGGAACTGGAATTGACCGACCTGGATATTGACCAGCAATTGCTGGGATTGCCAGGGATTTCGCTGGTGGTGTTCGCAAGCGAAGGCTGTTCCAGTTGCCGTTGGGCTCGCCAGCAACTGCCAGGCTGGCGCTTGCCGGTGGACCGGTTGTGCTGGGTGGACGCCGGGCACAACGGCGGTGCGGTCGAGCGTTACCAGATCTTTCATTTGCCTGCGTTGTTCGTGGTGTGCGAGGGTCAATTCCTCGGGCAGATACAGACTCGTCTTGCACTGGCCGACCTGACCGCTGCGATCCATCAAGCGCTTACCCGCACTCCTGAGGAACTCCCATGACAGCACAATCGCCGCGTATCGGCATTATTGGCACGGGCGCCATCGGCGGTTTCTACGGCCTGATGCTGGCGCGTGCCGGCTTCGATGTGCACTTCCTGTTGCGCAGCGAATACGCCGCCGTCAGCGAGCATGGCTTGCAGCTCAACAGCACGGTGCATGGCAAGCTGCACCTGCACCCGGTGCAGGCCTACGCCCGCGCCGCCGATATGCCGCCGTGCGACTGGTTGCTGGTGGGCACCAAATCCACCGGCAATGTGGAACTGGCGCCGACCCTCGCCCAGGTCGCTGCGCCGGACGCCAAAGTGGTGCTGTTGCAAAACGGCCTCGATGTGGAAGACAGCCTGCGTGAACACCTGCCGGCGTCGCTGCACCTGCTCGGCGGCTTGTGCTACATCGGCGTGCATCGCTCGGCGCCGGGTGTGGTCGAGCATCAGGCGTTGGGCCGGGTCAATCTGGGTTATCACAGTGGCTCGGCGGCCAATGATGAAGCGGGTCAGAAGGCGATTGTCGAAGCCGGCGCCGCGCTGTTTCACCAGGCCGGCATCGAGTCCCAGGCCATGGCCAATGTGCACCTGGCCCGCTGGCACAAGCTGGTGTGGAACGTGCCCTACAACGGCCTCTCCGTATTACTGGGCTGCGGCACCACGGCGTTGATGGCGGACGAATCCAGCCGCGAGCTGATCCAGGCGCTGATGGCCGAAGTGGTGCAGGGCGCTCATGCCTGCGGGCATGAAATCCCGGCTAGTTACGCCGGGCAGATGTTCGCCATGACCGAAACCATGGACGACTACCTGCCCAGCATGTACCACGACCATGTGCACAAACGCCCGCTGGAACTGGCGGCAATCTATGCCCGGCCACTGGCCGCTGCCAAAGCGGCAGGCTGCGAATTGCCACGCATGCAGGCGCTGTATCAGGCCTTGAGTTTTATTGATCGGCGCAACCGCTGATTGGGGGATAACACCATGGCGAAGGGATTGGGCGACAAACTGGTGCTGGCGATTTCATCGCGGGCCCTGTTCGACCTGAGCGACAGCCACAAGGTCTACCTGGCCCAGGGCGTGGAGGCCTACCGCAAATACCAGATCGAACACGAAGAAGAAATCCTCGAGACCGGCGACGCTTTCCCGCTGGTAAAGAAATTGCTCAGCCTCAATGCGAGCCTCGGCCGTGCGCGGGTGGAAGTGGTGCTGGTGTCGCGCAACAGCGCCGACACCGGGCTGCGCGTGTTCAATTCGATCCAGCATTACGGTCTGGATATTTCCCGTGCCGCCTTCGTCGGTGGGCGCAGTCCCTATCCTTATCTGGCCGCGTTTGGTTGCCACCTGTTCCTGTCTACCCATGCCGAGGATGTGCGCAGCGCCCTCGATGCCGGCTTTGCCGCGGCGACGATTCTGTCGGGTGGCCCGCGCCGGGCGTCCAGCGAGGAATTGCGCATCGCCTTCGATGGCGACGCGGTGCTGTTTTCCGATGAGTCGGAGCGCGTGTACCAGGCCGGCGGGTTGGAGGCGTTCCAGGCCAGCGAGCGCGAGTCGGCGCGCCAGCCTTTGCATGGCGGGCCTTTCAAGGGGTTCCTGGCGGCGTTGAACCTGTTGCAGCGCGAGTTTCCCGACGAGGCCTGCCCGATCCGCACCGCGTTGGTCACGGCGCGCTCGGCACCTTCCCATGAACGGGTCATCCGCACGTTGCGCGAGTGGGATATCCGCCTGGACGAGTCATTGTTCCTCGGCGGCCTGGAAAAATCCGCGTTTCTGGAGGCGTTTGCCGCCGACGTGTTTTTCGATGACCAGGCCGGGCATTGCGAGAAGGCCAGGGAGGTGGTGGCCACCGGGCACGTGCCCCATGGCATCAGTAATGAGGTGAAGCTCTAAGTCAATCCAAGTCGCCGCGGCGCTGCTAAGCTGATTCAATCCCCGCCGTCCTGGCAGCCCGGGAGGTTCTATGATTCGTTCGATGCTGTATGCCACGGACCTCGGTCTGTATGCGCCTTATGTGATGCAGCATGCGCTGGCGCTGGCGCGAACATTCAAGGCGGATTTGTATGTGATTCACGTGGTCGAGCCCATCGGGCTGTTCGCCGAATCGGTGTTGCAGAGCTACCTTGATGAGACGGCCTTGCGTGAATGGCAGAGCCAGGGGTTGACCACGGTGATGGCGTCCATCGAACAGCGCGTGCTGGACAGTTTTCGCGAGGAATTGGGGGAAGGCGAGCAGGATCTGCAGTTGATCCGCTCGGTGCGGGTGATTCAGGGGGACCCGTGCGAAGTGATACTCGAACAGTTGCGCAAACTCTCCGTAGACCTGCTGATCGTCGGCAGTCACAGCCATGCAACGGCGGCGGCCACCCCGCTTGGGCGCACCGCTGCGCGGGTGCTGCAGCTGTCTACGGTGCCGGTTTACCTGGTGCCTTCGTTACAACGTCGACGCAGCGATGACGTGTGATGGATAGAAAACGATAAAAAGTTCTAGATTTATCCGTCAAACCTTTAATATAGTTATATACCGTCGCTGATACCCGTGGCGTCTATCCGCTTTGAGGGACACATATGAAGCTTCAACAACTGCGCTACATCTGGGAAGTGGCGCACCACGACCTCAACGTTTCCGCTACCGCTCAAAGCCTGTACACCTCGCAACCGGGTATCAGCAAGCAGATCCGCCTGCTCGAAGACGAGCTGGGCGTCGAAGTGTTCGCCCGCAGCGGCAAGCACCTCACCCGCGTCACCCCGGCCGGTGAGCGCATCATCACCACCGCCGGCGAGATCCTGCGCAAGGTCGAAAGCATCAAGCAGATCGCCCAGGAATTCTCCAACGAGAAGAAGGGCACGCTGTCGATCGCGACTACTCACACCCAGGCGCGTTATGCCTTGCCGCCGGTGATCCGCGATTTCATCAAGCAATACCCGGACGTGGCGCTGCACATGCACCAGGGCTCGCCGATGCAGATCGCCGAGATGGCCGCTGACGGCACCGTTGATTTCGCCATTGCCACCGAAGCCCTGGAGCTGTTCGGTGACCTGGTGATGATGCCGTGCTACCGCTGGAACCGTTGCGTGGTCGTGCCTCAGGGCCACCCCTTGGCCAAGTTGCCGAAGCTGACACTGGAAGCGCTGGCTGAATACCCGATCGTGACCTACGTGTTCGGTTTCACCGGTCGCTCCAAGCTCGACGAAGCCTTCAGCCATCGCGGCCTTACGCCGAAAGTGGTGTTCACCGCCGCCGACGCCGACGTGATCAAAACCTACGTGCGCCTGGGCCTGGGCGTGGGCATCGTCGCCAAGATGGCGGTCGATACCAACCTGGATAAAGACCTGGTGGTACTCGATGCCAGCGAGCTGTTCGAGTCCAGCGTGACCAAGATCGGCTTCCGTCGTGGCACTTTCCTGCGTGGCTTCATGTGCGATTTCATCGAGAAGTTCGCGCCGCACCTGACCCGCGAAGTGATGGCCAAGGCCATCCAGTGCCACAACAAGCAGGAACTGGAAGAGCTGTTCGACGGCGTGGAACTGCCCGTTCACTGATAGCGCAAAACCGGGCTTATTTGGCCTCGGTAACCGTAAACAGTTGCCGAGCGCCCGCCACCAGAATCTCCACCTCATCCCCCTCGAACTTGCCCAACAGGCTTTTGCCCAAGGGCGAGCGCGTGGTGATGACGGTCACCGGTTGCCCGACCACATCCACCTTCAAGCCTGCTGCATCCGGCGCCAGAAACAGCCATTGCTGGCGACCGTTCTCGTCTTCCAGGCCCAATAGCGCGCCGACTTCTATCCCCCGCTGATCATCGTAGGCACGCAGTGGCATGCTCTGGCATAGCGCCAGCGCCTGCTTGATTTCCTCGACGCGCTTGGCTTGCCCGGCGGCCAGGTAAGACGCCTCGAGCCCCAGTGTGTCGTATTTGTTTTCGGCGATATTTTCTTCGTGGGTCGCGGTTTCGTAGGCGGTCTGCGCGGCGCGTTGGGCGATGTCGAGGTCGACGCTGAGCTTCTCCAGCACCAATTGGTGGACGGCGTGTTTATTCATGGCTGTGCTTGATCATTCGCAGAATTGCAGGACATTCGCCCGGCTCTTTTCATTGGGTGCGTTCTGGTCCTGTTGCAGCCAGAACTGGCATTTGGGGTTGGACAGGTTGCGCGCGTTACTACGCGCCTGGTCCAGGGTTTGCTGTTGCTCCTGCTTTTGCAGGTTCTGTTGGTACTGCTCGAACAGGCGGTTCGGCGGCTCCGGAGCCGGCGCCACAACGGCCGGCTTGCCCAACTGCTGGACTGCCTGGGCGACGGGCGCGAGGCTCTGCGGGAACAGGTAGCGCGACGCCAGCCAAGTGGTCAGTGCAATGGCGATAAACCCCAGCCACACGCCCAAGGCAATGGCGAGCGTGAGCTTTGGCAGCGATAACGGGCGATCAGACATGGCAGCCTCCTGGCAGGCATTGGCGACGTGGCGGCGATTGTCGCACAGCCGCCGTGCAGAATAATCGCGATCAAGCCTTCTGCATCAGCGCATTTATGCGGACAATCGAACCTTTGAGCGTTGGAGCCCGGAATGAAAGCCCGCTGGGATATTTTTTGCAGCGTCGTCGACAACTACGGCGACATCGGCGTGACCTGGCGCCTGGCCCGGCAATTGGTGGTGGAACACGGCTGTGCAGTGCGCCTGTGGGTCGACGACCTGCGGGCCTTCGAGCGCATGTGCCCGCAGATCGATGTGCAGTTGCACCAGCAATGGCAAGAGGGCGTCGACGTGCGCCATTGGCCTGCCGAGTGGGCCGGGGCGCCGGCGGCGGATGTGGTAATCGCCGCGTTCGCCTGCCAGTTGCCACCCGACTATATGGAAGCCATGGCCGAGCGCGAACGCACGCCCTTGTGGATGAACCTCGATTACCTGAGCGCCGAAGACTGGGTGGTGGGTTGCCATCGTTTGCCTTCGGTGAAGTTCAAGGGCGTGCAGAAGTACTTCTTTTTCCCGGGCTTCAGGCCTGGCACCGGTGGCCTGTTGCGTGAGGCGGGGTTGCTGGAGCAGCGTCAGGCGTTTCAGCAGGACGGCGCTGCGCAGCGGCTATTCTTGCAAACCCTTGGCGTGGTGCCGGCAGATGGCGCGCGGCTGATCTCGCTGTTCGCCTATGAAAACGCCGGGCTGGCCAGTTGGTTGGACGTGTTGTCGACGGACGGGCGTGCCAACCATCTCTTGGTGCCGGAAGGGCGCATCCTCGGGGATGTAGAGCGCTGGCTTGAGGTGGAAGGCCTGGCGGCGGGCGCTGTGCATCAACGCCAGGCCCTGACCGTGCAGGTGTTGCCGTTCGTGCGCCAGGAGCAATATGACCGCCTGCTGTGGTGCTGCGAGTTCAATGCCGTGCGTGGCGAGGACTCCTTCGTGCGCGCCCAATGGGCCGCGCGCCCGCTGTTGTGGCACATCTATCGCCAGGATGAAGACATTCACCTCGACAAGCTCGACGCGTTTCTGGCGCTGTACACCGCGGGCTTGTCGCCGGCGGCCAGGGCTGCGCAAGTCGCCCTCTGGCAAGCCTGGAACACTGATGGCGATATGGCAAAGCCGTGGAAAATGCTGCTGGAACATTGGCCAGAAGTCAGCCAGCACGCGCAAACGTGGTGTCTGGAACAGGCCTCGCAGGCCGATCTTGCGACGGCGCTGGTACAGTTTTATGAAAGTTGGATATGATACGCCACCTTGATTTTTGTAAATCCCATCCAAATTTCGGATATATGCAATGAAAACTGGTAAAGAACTGAAACCCGGTACAGTGATCCGTCTCGAAAACGACCCTTGGCTGGTTCAGAAAGCTGAGTTCACCAAGTCTGGTCGTAACAGCGCAATCATGAAGACCAAGCTGAAGAACCTGCTGACCGGTTACAAGACCGAGATCGTCTACAGCGCCGATGACAAACTGGACGACGTGATCCTCGACCGCAAAGAAGCGACCCTGTCCTTCATCAGCGGCGACACCTACACGTTCATGGACACCACCGACTACACCATGTACGAGCTGAACGCAGAAGACATCGAAGCCGTTCTGCCGTTCGTGGAAGAAGGCATGGAAGACGTCTGCGAAGCAATCTTCTTCGAAGACCGTCTGGTTTCCGTAGAGCTGCCGACCACCATCGTGCGTAAAGTGGCCTACACCGAAGGTTCCGCTCGCGGCGACACTTCCGGCAAAGTCATGAAGCCTGCCAAGCTGGCTAACGGTACCGAACTGCAAGTAGCCGATTTCATCGAAATCGACGACCTGATCGAGATCGACACCCGTGAAGGTGGTTCGTACAAAGGTCGCGCCAAGAAGTAATTCTGGCCAACCGGTACGCATAAAAAAGCCCGACCATGCGTCGGGCTTTTTTATGTGCGCTGTCTTTTTACTTCAGGTGCTGTTTCAGCTCCTGCGACGCCTGCAGCAGTGCCGAGCGTACTTCCGGCACCTGGCTGACCACGTTGAGCAAACCGTAGTCGTGGATCATGCCGTTGTAGCGCACGGCAGTCACCGGCACACCGGCGGCATCCAGCTTGCGTGCGTAGGCTTCGCCTTCATCCCGCAGCACGTCGGCGCCGGCGGTCTGAATCAGCGCAGGCGGCAAGCCCTTGAGCTGCTCGGTGGTGGCGCGCAGCGGCGAGGCGTAGATCTCGGCGCGCTGGTTGGCGTCGGTGGTGTAGTTGTCCCAGAACCACTTCATCATGTTTTTGGTGAGGAAGTGCCCTTCGGCGTACTGGTTGTAGGACGCGGTTTCGAAGTTGGCGTCGGTCACCGGCCACAACAGCAGCTGGAATTTGATCGCCGGCGTGCCCTTGTCCTTGGCCATCAGGCTGACCACCGCAGCCATATTGCCGCCGACGCTGTTGCCCGCAACCGCGAGGCGCTTGCCATCGACATTGAGTTCCTTGGCGTGTTCAGCCACCCACTTCGTGGCGCCGTAGGCCTGGTTGATCGCTACCGGGTAGTGCGCTTCCGGTGACGGCGTGTAGTTGACGAACACCGCGACCGCCCCCGAACCCGCCACCAGATCGCGCACCAGGCGTTCGTGGGTGGGGTAATCCCCCAGCACCCAACCGCCGCCGTGGAAGAACATGAACACCGGCAAAGTGCCCTTGACCCCGGCTGGACGCACGATGGTCAGGTCCAGTGGCTGGCCATCGACCCGAATGGTCTTCTGGCTCACGTCCGCCTTGGGCAGGGTCAACTTCACCCCGGCCTGGGCGCCCGTCAGTACGGCACGGGCGTCCTTGGGCGTCAGCTGTTCCATCGGTTTGCCGCTGCCGGCGTTCAGCACATCCAGGAAAGCCTGGGTGGTGTGCTCGACATCGCCAGTGGCCGCGAAGGCGTTGGTGATGGACAGGGCCAGCAGGGTGCCGGTGAGTGCTTTACCAATTGTGTTCATTGTTCTCTCCTCGGGCGGCGGCGGTCATTACACGGTTACGTGCAGGCGGACATCGACGTTGCCACGGGTGGCGTTGGAGTACGGGCAAACCTGGTGGGCAGCGTCGACGAGGCTTTGCGCGTCGTCCTGGGCCAGGCCCGGCAGGCTGATGTGCAGGTCGATGTCGAGGCCGAAACCACCAGGGATCTGGCCGATGCCGACGTGGGCGGTGATCGAGGCGTCATCCGGGATTTTGCGTTTGGTCTGGCTGGCGACGAATTTCAGCGCGCCGATAAAGCAGGCCGAGTAGCCGGCGGCGAACAGCTGCTCAGGGTTGGTGGCCTGGCCACCGGCACCGCCGAGTTCTTTTGGTGTGGAGAGTTTGACGTCGAGGATGTTGTCGCTGGAAACAGCACGACCATCACGGCCGCCGGTGGCGGTGGCTACTGCGGTATAGAGAGTTTGCATGGTGTCGTCCTCAGGGTTTGCAGCGCTAAATGTTTGCGCGCTAAGTAGTTGGTGAGGCGAATGTATAACGCTAATGTTTAGCGCGCAAGATAAATTTACAAATATTTTTCTGGAAACACTGGAAACCAATGTGGGAGGGGGCTTGCCCCCTCCCACATTTCTAACCGCTTTGTGTCTTAGATCGCGCCTTGCAGGTTGCCGCGCAGTGCAACCAAATCAGCCTGCAGCTTGCGCAACTGCTCCAGCTCCAGCCCGCTGGCGCCGAGAATGCACTGCGGAATCCCCATGGCTTTGTCCTGCAAGGCCCGCCCGGCTTCAGTCAATTCCACCACCACCACGCGCTCATCTTCGCGGCTGCGGGTGCGGCTGAGCAGGCCTTCGGCTTCCAGGCGCTTGAGCAAAGGGGTGAGGGAGCCCGGATCGGTCAACAGCCGGCTGCTGATTTCGCCGACGGTCAAACCATCCTCTTCCCACAACACCATCATGGCCAGGTACTGCGGGTAGGTCAGGCCAAGGGCTTGCAGCAGTGGCTTGTAGACCTTGGTCATCAGCAACGAGGTGGAGTGCAGGGCGAAACACAGCTGGTTGTCCAGCATCAGGGATTCGCACGGGTCAGGGTTTTTGCTCATGGCGGTGCCTCAAAAAAAAGCGTGTCTGGGCTGGAATCTAGCGGGCAAATGTTTAATGCGCCAGATAATTCTGTCCGGACGGTCAGACAAGGCCGCTTTGCAGTGCCAGATCCCAGGGCGGCACCGGACTGAATCGGGACTTCAAGTATTCCAGCAGCAATCGGCTGCGGGCGTTGGCCTGTTGTTCCAGGCGCAGCGCGTAGATGCCGGTGGTTTCCGGGCTGGGCAGGCCGTCTTCGCAAAACAGCGGCAACAACTCGCCGCGCACCAGGTACTCACTGGCCAGCCAGGTGGGCAGGTGGGCGATGCCCAGCCCGGCGAGAGCCCCGGACAACAGGGCCTCGGCGTTGTTGGCGCTCATGCGGATGCGCTGCGGGCGATACGTGACACGGCGCCCATCCAGCTCGAAGCGCCAGGCGAACATCGGCGCCATGCCTTCCCAGTCCAGGCCGTCATGTTCGCTCAGTTCGCGCGGGTGGGTCGGCGTGCCACGGCTTTTCAGGTACGCCGGGCTGGCGCAGGCGATGCGCACGATACTGGCCAGGGGCGTGGCGATCAGCCGGGTGTCGACGATATGGCCGGCGCGCAGCACCAGGTCGACCTTACCCAGATGTTCGCCCTGCATATCGACAAAGCTGTCGATCAAATGCAGGTGCACATCCAGCCCGGGGTAAACGTTCAAAAAGTCCGCAATGACCGGGGCGAGATGCCGCCGTCCGAATGCCGCCGGGGCATCCACACGGATCAAACCCTCGGGCGCATGACTGAGGGATACCGCTTCGGCCCGCGCCAGTTGCAGCTCATTGACAATCCGCCGCGCCCGCTCGGCAAACGCCAGGCCGGCCGGAGTCGCCACCACGGCGTGGGTGCTGCGCTGGAACAGGCGGCTGCCCACCGAGCTTTCCAGGCTGTCGATGCGCCGCGCCACTGCCGAAGGCGTCAACGGGTGTCGACGAGCAGCGGCGGAAAAGCTGCCCGTCTCCAACACATCGAGAAACAGGCCGAGTTGATCGGTAAGGGTATTAGGGTTCATGGCGCGGCGCTTATGCGAGATTGGCACAGCCATTGTGCGTTGCTGTGCGTTTCCACGCCAGAGCCGACTGCGTAGCATGCAAGGCCTGAGACAGTGGAGTAACGCGCGGTGTTGGATTTAGCGATATACCTGGTATTGGGCGCGGCCCTCGGCACGGTCGGCGGGCTGTTCGGGATTGGTGGCGGGTTGATTGCCATCCCGGTGCTCGGCGTGTTGTTTGGCCTGGACCAACAGATTGCCCAAGGCACCGCGCTGGTAATGGTGGTGCCCAATGTGATGCTCGCCCTGTGGCGTTATCACCAGCGCAACCGCATCGAGCTGCGTCACGCCTTGCCGTTGGGCGTGATGGGGTTCAGTTTTGCCTGGCTGGGTTCGATCTGGGCCGTGGGCCTGGATGCCGGGGCTATGCGCATCGGCTTTATCGCCTTTCTGGTGGTGCTGGCGGGCTATAACCTGTTGCGCATGTTCACCCGTAACGCGCCGCCGACCGCACAAATGCGCTACTCCTGGCCGTGGCTGGGTGTGCTCGGCGCGGCGTCCGGCTCCATGGGCGGGCTGTTTGGTGTAGGCGGCGCAGTGGTTGCCACGCCGGTGCTGACCAGCCTTTTCGGCACCACACAGGTCGTCGCTCAAGGCTTGTCCCTGGCCTTGGCCCTGCCCAGCACCGGCGTGACTCTGGTCACTTACGCCTGGCACCATGAGGTGGACTGGATGATCGGCGTGCCATTGGCCGTCGGCGGTTTGCTCAGTATCAGTTGGGGCGTGAAGGTCGCCCATGCGCTGCCGGAACGTGTGCTGCGTGGCCTGTTCTGCGGGTTTCTGGTGGTGTGCGCGGTGATGCTGACGTTTAAAGTCTGAAGCCTTCGATGATGTACTCGGCCAGGCATTCGGTGATGGGCGAGGTCATCTGCGGGTTGCGTAACAAGTGCAGGTTCATCGATGGCAGCGCCGGCAAACCCTGTTCGCTGTCCAATACGCATAAGTCCTCCGTAACCAGGCTTTCCATGCAGATCATCATCGCCAGCCCGGCGCTGACCACCGCCTGGATCGCCGCCACGTTGGTGCTGTGGTAGGCCAGCCGATAATCGCGCCCGCTGGCATCCAGCGCGGTGCGGGTCCACTGCGTGTACAGGCAGTCGGCGCCGGACACCGCCAGGGGGATGGCGTCGTGCTCATCCACGCAGAAGCACGGCGCTGCCGCCCACACCATGCGTTCGGTGCGCAACAGCTCACCCATTTCCTTGCCGGGCTCGCGGCTGACCACGGTCAGCGCCAGGTCGCGCCGCTGCATCAGCACGCTGGACGACTCGCAGTGCAACTCGATCTGGATCAGCGGGTAGGCCTTGGAAAACTGCTTGAGGATCCCCGGCAGGAAGCGCATCACGTAATCATCCGGCGTGCCGATGCGCACCAAGCCGACCATATGCGGCTCGCGCAGAGTGTTGAACACCTCGCTGTGCAGTTTCAGGATGCGCCGCGCATAGCCCAGCAGCACCTGGCCTTCGGGTGTGAGCCGCACCTGGCGCCCATCGCGCTCGAACAGCTTGCGTTGCAGCACGTCTTCTTCGAGGCGTTTCATCTGCATGCTCACCGCCGATTGGGTGCGGTTGACCAGCTCGCCCGCGCGGGTAAAGCCGCCCTGGTCGGCGATGGCGACGAAGGTGCGCAGCACTTCAGTGTCGATGCTTGGGTAGCTGGACAATGGATCAATCTCTGAGATGTATTGCATAAGAAACATTCGTTGGATTGATCATAAGGCCAGGCACACACTTTCGTCATCCCCACTGGAGGGCGAGAGGATGAAAGGTCAAAGAGGTTTTGTGTTGTTGGCGAAGCGGCCATTTTCCGGGCTGTTTCATAAAATTGCGCGTTGGCAGGCATTGCACGGGGAGCGCCAGGTGCTGGCGAGTTTGAGCGATGATGCGCTCAAGGATATCGGGCTCAACCGCGGTGACGTCGCGCACGAGCAGCATCAGCATTTCTGGCAGGACCCGCTGCGAAAATGATCCCGGATGCAGTAGGGTGGTCGGCGAGCCCACACGGAGAGTCCCATGCCCGCCGACCTGTGTTTTTCCCTCAAGCAAGCACGACGCATGGCGCTGGCGGCCCAGGGCTTTACCGCGCGCCAGGCGCCCGCACAGATCAAGGCTGCGCACCTCAACCGATTGATTGAGCGGTTGGGGGTGTTGCAGATCGATTCGGTCAACGCCGTGGTGCGCTCGCACTACCTGCCGCTATTTTCTCGCCTCGGTAACTATTCCCCTTTGCTGCTTGAGCAGGCCGCCTGGAGCCAGGGCCGGCGACGCTCGCTGTTCGAATACTGGGGGCATGAAGCGTCGTTGCTGCCGATGGCGTTGTACCCGCTGATGCGCTGGCGCATGGAGCGGGCGCAGCAGGGGCAGGGCATCTATGCGCAAATGGCGCGCTTTGGCCGCGAGCAGCAAGCGATTATCAGGCGCGTGTTGAACACCGTCGAACAACAGGGCGCTCTGGGGGCGGGCAGTTTGTCGACGCGCGAAGAACGCGCGGGCCCCTGGTGGGATTGGAGTGATGAAAAGCATGCGCTGGAATGGCTGTTCGCCGCCGGGCTGGTGACGGTTGCGGGGCGTCGCGGGTTTGAGCGTCTCTATGATTTGCCGGAGCGCGTGATTCCCAATGACATCCTGCACCATGCACCGCTGAGCGAAGCCGAGGCCCAGCGCGGCCTGCTGCTGCACAGCGCTACTGCACTGGGCGTAGGCAGCGAAAAGGACCTGCGCGATTACTTCCGCCTCGATCCCGCCGATAGCCGCGCCCGCCTGGCCGAACTGGTAGAGGACGGGCAACTGCTGACCTGCCAGGTGCAGGGCTGGAAGCAACCGGCGTACTGCCTGCCCGAGCCAAAAGTGCCGCGCAAGGTGGCGGCCAGCGCCTTGCTGTCGCCGTTCGACTCGCTGATCTGGGAGCGCGCGCGAACCGAGCGTCTGTTCGATTTTCGCTATCGGCTGGAGATCTACACCCCGCAAGACAAACGGGTGTACGGCTACTACGTGCTGCCGTTTTTGCACAACGAGCGGATCGCTGCGCGTGTGGACCTGCGGGCCGAACGTGCGAATGGGCGCCTGGCGGTGCATGCGGTACATGAGGAAGAGCCGGGGCTGGATGAGGAGGGGATGCGGGCGCTGGCGTTGAATCTGGTGCAGATGGCGGGTTGGTTGGGGTTGGAGCAGGTGCAGCTCAATTGTCAGCGGCCGAGTGCTGATCGGTTGAGGGGGGCAATGATTGGTATGGGTATTGGTCTTTAGGGCCCCATCGGGGGCAAGCCCCCTCCCACACTTGAATGTATTCACAAATCAAAATGTGGGAGGGGCGGTGCGACGATTCGACTTGCCCCCGATGAGGCCAGTCCAGGCAACTAAAATCTCAACGCTTAACCTGCTTCAACGTCTCAGCAATCAAAAACGCCAACTCCAACGATTGATCCGCATTCATCCGCGGGTCGCAATGGGTGTGGTAACGATCCGACAACCCATCTTCAGTGATCGGCCGCGCGCCGCCGATGCACTCGGTGACGTTCTGCCCGGTCATCTCGATATGAATCCCGCCGGCGTAGCTGCCCTCGGCCTGGTGCACCTGGAAGAACTCCTTCACTTCGCCGAGGATCTGCGCAAAGTCGCGGGTCTTGTAGCCGCTGCTGGCCTTGATGGTGTTGCCGTGCATCGGGTCTGAGCTCCACAGCACCTGCTTGCCTTCGCGCTGCACGGCGCGGATCAGGTTGGGCAGGTGGTCGCCGACCTTGCCGGCGCCCATGCGCGCGATCAGGTTGAGGCGGCCGGGGTCGTTGTCCGGGTTGAGGATGTCGATCAGGCGGATCAGGTCGTCGGGGTTCATGCTCGGGCCGACCTTGACGCCAATCGGGTTGTTCACCCCGCGCAGGAATTCGACGTGGGCGCCGTCCAGCTGGCGGGTGCGGTCGCCGATCCAGAGCATGTGCGCCGAGCAGTCGTAGTAGTCGTTGGTCAGGCTGTCGCGGCGCACAAAGGCTTGCTCGTAGTTGAGCAGCAGCGCTTCGTGGGCGGTGAAGAAGCTGGTTTCGCGCAGCTGCGGCGAGCTGTCCATGCCGCAGGCGCGCATGAACGCCAGGGTTTCATCGATGCGGTCGGCCAACTGGCTGTATTTCTCCGCCAGGGCAGAGTTGGCGATAAAGTCCAGGTTCCACTTGTGCACCTGGTGCAGGTCGGCAAAACCGCCCTGGGCGAAGGCGCGCAGCAGGTTCAGGGTGGCGGTGGACTGGTGGTAGGACTGCAGCAGGCGGTCCGGGTCGGGCACGCGGCTTTTTTCGTCGAAGCCGATGCCATTGACGATATCGCCGCGATAGGCGGGCAGGGTGATGCCGTCGATGGTTTCATCGTTGGAGGAGCGCGGCTTGGCAAACTGGCCGGCCATGCGCCCGACCTTGACCACCGGGCAACCGGCGGCAAAGGTCATCACGATGGCCATCTGCAGCAGCACCTTGAAGGTGTCGCGGATCTTCGCGGCGGAGAACTCGGCAAAGCTCTCGGCGCAGTCGCCGCCTTGCAGCAGGAACGCGCGGCCCTGGGTCACTTCGGCGAACTGACGACGCAACTCGCGGGCTTCCCCGGCAAACACCAGTGGCGGGTAGCTGGCCAGGTTCTGCTCCACTTGCAGCAAGTGTGCAGCGTCCGGGTACCGGGGTTGTTGCTGGATCGGCAGGGCGCGCCAGCTGTCGGGGCTCCAGGGTTGGCTCATCATGAACTCGATTGGTTGAGACGGTCGGGCGCCAATGTTATCAGCAATTAGTGCGTGACCTGCTGCTGCCGGTTGGCCGACAATCGCGCCTTTGCCGTGCGGTAATCCCTTTTAGGAGTAGTGATGAGCGAGGAGCGTGTCGAGCGCCTGCTGGCCGAAGTCCATGATGATTTCGGCATGATCCGTGTGCTCGAAGTGGCCGATTACCGGTTTCTCGAGTTTGGCGACGCCATTGAGCAAAGCTGCGTGTTCACCGCCGACCCGAGCTGGCTGGAGTACGACTACACCCGCGCGATGCTGATTGGCGCGTTGTGCCATGAATTGCCGGAAAGCGCGCTGTTCCTTGGCCTGGGGGCCGGTACGCTGACCCAGGCGTGCCTCAAGTTCCTGCCGCTGGAAGACGTCGAAGCCATCGAGCTGCGCCCCGATGTACCGCGCCTGGCCATTGAGTACCTGGGGCTGGACGATGATCCGCGCCTGTACATCCGTATTGGCGACGCCTTGCAATTGCTCGATAGCGCCGAACCGGCCGACCTGATTTTTGTCGACCTTTATACCGATGTCGGCCCGGGCGTCGGCCACCTGGCCTGGAGCTTCCTGGAAAACTGCCAGAAGAAACTCAACCCCGGCGGCTGGCTGGTGATCAACCAGTGGGCCACCGACGACGGCAAGCCTTTGGGGGCTGCGCTGTTGCGCGGGTTGTATCACCGGCACTATTGGGAACTGCCGGTGAAGGAGGGCAATGTGATTCTGCTGGTGCCTTCTGAGCTGGATCAGGAATTGGACCTGGGCGCGCTGTCGGCCCGCGCTGAAGCGCTGGCGCCGCGATTGGGGTATTCGTTGCAGGCGTTGATCAAGGCGATTCGGCCGGCTACTTAGGTGTCTGTGCCCCCGATGAGGCCATTACTGCTGTCATCAAATCCCCTTGAACACCCCCGGCCGCTTCTCAACCATCGCCCGCACCCCTTCCTTGGCATCCTCGCTGTTCAGCAATTTAGCCACCATCGGCGGCAACGCCGCCGCCGCGACCGTCTCACCTTCCCTATGCGCCAACCGCGCCGACATCAACGTAGCCTGCACCCCCAGCGGCGCCTGGCGCGCAATGCGGTTGGCCAGTTCGATGGCGCGCGGCAGCAGGTCTTCACTGGCCATCACTTCCTGCACCAGCCCCAGGCGCAGGGCGTCGTGGGCGTCAAATTCGTCGCCGGTGAGCAGCCAGCGCATCGCGTTGCCCCAACCGGCGATCTGGTGAAAGCGCAAGGTCGCGCCGCCAAAGGGAAAGATCCCACGCTGCACTTCCATCTGCGCAAAGCGCGTGTTGCTCGCACAGAGGTTGATATCCGCCGCGAGCATCAACTCGATGCCGATGGTCAGGCAGTAACCCTGGGCGGCCACGATCACCGGTTTATTCACCCTGGGGCCGGCGAACACGCCCCAGGGGTCGCAGCCGCCCAGCGGCGGTTGCCAGCCGCCAGCCATCACGCCACTGACATTGGCCAGGTCCAGCCCGGCGGTAAAGTGGTCGCCGTGGGCAAACACCACGGCCACCCGCGCGTCATCGTTTCGATCAAATTCGCCATACGCCAGGCTGAGATCGTTGAGCAGATCCAGGTCAAAGGCGTTGCGCTTGGCCACCCGGTCCAGGCCCAACAACAAAACATGCCCCTGGAGTTCACGGCTGACGCGGCTACTGCTGGCTTGATTCATCGGGTGTGCCCTCGGGCGCGGGTGGGGTTTCAGACCAAAGGATCTTGATGCATGGGTGAAACGTTTAAGCGTTATGACCAGCACGGCCGGGCCCTTGAAAAGTAGACCCTGGCGCGCCTCTGCGCAAAGACTGTGACGCAGCGCGGTTTATCGGCGTTTTCCGATAAAAAAAGCTCCCTTTTTCAGCTATTTCCGGTATAGTGCGCGCCGGCCTTTAACCGGGCCGCGTTTAGGTAGCGCAATTCCCCGAAGTCAGCTTCGGCTGCACGTCCGCACAGCGGACTCTCCCTTGACGAATCTTTTTCATTCATTCGTTTTCGCAAATCCCCGCCGACAAAGCAGCCAGGGCGACTCTTGAGTCTCAACACGGCATGCGCAGCTTTGGAGCATGGGTCTTTGCGGATGCACTTAGAGGCAGACCCATGACCCAGGAAACCGGCGGCTTCGCCGCTTTTAATCTTAACCCGAACATTCTTGCTGCCGTCATCGCGACTGGCTACGAAGAACCTTCGGCGATTCAGCAGCAATCGATCCCGATCATCATGGCCGGCCAGGACATGATTGGCCAGGCGCAAACCGGTACCGGTAAAACCGCCGCGTTCGCCCTGCCTATCCTGCATTGCATCGATCCTGCCAAGCGCGAGCCGCAAGCCCTGATCCTGGCGCCAACCCGTGAGTTGGCGCTGCAAGTAGCAACCGCTTTCGAAACCTACGCCAAGCAAATGCCAGGTGTAACCGTTGTGGCCGTTTACGGCGGCGCGCCTATGGGCCCACAACTGAAAGCCATCCGTAACGGCGCACAGATCGTTGTCGCCACTCCGGGCCGTCTGTGCGACCACCTGCGTCGTGACGAGAAAGTGCTGTCGACCGTGAACCACCTGGTTCTCGACGAAGCTGACGAAATGTTGAAGCTGGGCTTCATGGATGACCTGGAAGTCATCTTTAAAGCGCTGCCACCGACCCGTCAGACCGTGCTGTTCTCGGCCACCCTGCCACAGTCGATCCGTGCCATTGCCGAACGCCACCTGCGCGATCCGCAACACGTGAAGATCCAGACCAAGACTCAGACCGTTACCGCGATCGAACAGGCTCACCTGTTGGTTCACGCTGACCAGAAGACCTCGGCTGTATTGAGCCTGCTGGAAGTCGAAGACTTCGACGCCCTGATCATGTTCGTGCGCACCAAGCAAGCGACCCTGGACCTGGCCAGCGCCCTGGAAGCCAAAGGCTACAAAGCCGCTGCGCTGAACGGTGACATCGCCCAGAACCAGCGTGAGCGCGTGATCGACTCCCTCAAGGATGGCCGTCTGGACATCGTTGTGGCGACCGACGTTGCTGCTCGTGGCCTCGACGTTCCACGTATCACCCACGTGTTCAACGTTGACATGCCTTACGATCCAGAGTCCTACGTGCACCGTATCGGCCGTACCGGCCGTGCTGGTCGCGAAGGTCGTGCACTGCTGCTGGTGACTCCACGTGAGCGCCGCATGCTGCAAGTGATCGAGCGCGTAACCGGTCAGAAAGTTGCCGAAGTCCGCCTGCCGGATGCCCAGGCTGTTCTGGATGCTCGCATCAAGAAACTGACCAACAGCCTGTCGCCACTGGTGGCTGACGCTGAATCGACCCACGGCGAGCTGCTGGATCGCTTGACTGCCGATATCGGTTGCACCCCACGTGCCCTGGCTGCAGCCCTGCTGCGCAAGGCTACCAACGGTCAGGCCCTGACCCTGGCAGCCATCGAGAAAGAACGCCCACTGGTACCGAACAACGCGCCACGCGGTGATCGTCCAGAGCGTACTGGCGACCGTCCAGACCGTGGTGATCGTGAGCGTCGCGCTCCGGTTCCATTGGCTGAAGGCCGTGCTCGTTGCCGTACCGCGCTGGGCGCGCGTGACGGCATTGCTGCCAAGAACCTGCTGGGCGCTATCCTCAACGAGGGTGGCCTGGCACGTGAAGCCATCGGTCGCATCCAGGTCCGTGACAGCTTCTCCCTGGTGGAGCTGCCGGAAGACGGTCTGGAAAAACTGCTGGCCAAGCTGAAAGACACTCGCGTTGCCGGTAAGCAGCTGAAGCTGCGTCGCTACCGCGAAGATTGATCCGCTCTTGGGCTGATTGATCGCACATAAAAAATCCCCGACTGGTTCGGGGATTTTTTTTGCTTTGGATTTGGGATCTGTACTCGACCCAATTTGGGAGGGGGCTTGCCCCCGATGGCAGGGTGTCAGTCAGTAAATCTGTTGACTGATCCACCGCAATCGGGGGCAAGCCCCCTCCCACATTGGATCTCCCATGAGTCAGCCGAAGCGGTAGATATCCATGCCCAGCGCGCCCATGGTGAACCCCTGGTGCGCCACGCTGAAATCACCACCGGCACCTCGCGCAAAGTACAGCGGCAACAAATGCTCATCACTGGGGTGGCTACGCACCGCATGGGGTGCCTGGCGGCGATAGTCGTGCAGCGCGGTTTCGTCGTTGGCCGCCAGCTTGTCCACTACCCAATCCCGGAAGTCGCGCGCCCAGGGCTCAATGCTCTCGGGCCCTGCGTGCCAGTCCAGCTCGCCCAGGTTATGGGTGATGCTGCCGGAACCGATCAACAACACACCTTGCTCGCGCAAGCCGGCGAGGGCATGCCCGACCCGCGTCTGCAGGGCTGGGCCCATGCGGCTGGGCAGGGACACCTGCACCACCGGGATATCCGCCGCCGGGTACATCAGCGACAGTGGCACCCAAGTGCCATGGTCGAAGGGCCGCTGGTTATCGATACGTGCATTGAGGCCGTCGGCCTGCAGCCGTTGCACAATTTCGCCGGCCAACTGCGGGTCGCCCGGCGCCGGGTATTGCACGGCAAACAATTCGCGGGGGAAGCCGCCAAAGTCGTGCCAGGTTTCGGGCGCCGCGCTGCCGCTGACCCGCAATTCTTGGCTTTCCCAGTGCGCCGACACCACCACAATCGCTTTCGGACGTGGCAGTTCGGCAGCAAGGCGCGCCAGGGCAGGGCCACTGGCACCGGGTTGCAGGGCAAGCATGGGCGAACCGTGGGAGATAAACAGGCTGGGAAACATAAGTCAGGTCCTGAGCGTTAACATGGGCCCATCTTCAATCAGATCATTGATCTAAATCTAATATAAGTTTTAGCGCTATTTGATCGAATTTACGGCGGTGATCCATGGATCCCAAGTTTTGGCAGGAGCGCTGGGCGCGCAATCAGATCGGTTTTCACCTACCTGAGGTCAATCCTTACTTGCAGCGCCATTGGCCGGCGCTGGCCTTGCCTGGCGGCGCGAAGGTGCTGGTGCCGTTGTGTGGCAAAAGCCTGGACCTGATGTGGCTGGCCAGCCATGGGTTGCGGGTGATGGGCGTGGAGCTGTCCGAGCAGGCCGTAGAGGCGTTCTTCAGTGAACAGAACCTCACGCCGCGCATCACCCAGCGTGGCGGGTTCAAGGTCTACCAGGCTGACTTGATCGAGTTGTGGTGCGGGGATTTCTTCGCCCTGGAGCCCGAGATGCTCGCCGACTGCACCGCGCTGTACGACCGCGCCGCCTTGATCGCCTTGCCGCCGTTGATGCGTGCCCAATACACCGAGCATTTGAACAACCTGTTGCGCCCGGGCTGCCAGGGGCTGCTGATCACCCTCGATTACGACCAGACGCAAAAGGCCGGCCCGCCGTTTGCGGTGACGGATGATGAGGTGAGAGTGCTGCTGGGGACGCACTGGGGCCTGAATGTGCTCGAGGAGCAAGACATCCTGGGCGAGAGCTGGAAGTTCGTGCAGGACGGCGTTACGCGGCTTGAGGAGCGGGTGTATCGGATAACACTCGGTTAAAACTGTGGGAGGGGGCTTGCCTCCTCCCACAGTTAAAGTGCGACCTAGCTCGCGATCAGCCCCGACGACGCAGTGCGTCGATCCGCTCTTCCAGCGGCGGGTGGCTCATGAACAGGCGCGCCATGCCTTGTTTGATACCGCCGTTGATGCCGAAGGCGGTCAGGCTGTCCGGCATGTGCACCGGCAGGCCCTGTTCGGAGCGCAGGTGCTGCAGCGCTGCGATCATTGCGCCGGTACCGGCCAGGCGTGCGCCGGCTTCGTCTGCGCGGAATTCCCGTTTGCGCGAGAACCACATGGTGATCGCACTGGCCAGGAAGCCCAGCACTACTTCGGCGAAGATGGTCGCCACGAAGTAGGCAATGCCGCGGCCTCCTTCGTTCTTGAAGATCACCTTGTCGACAAAGTTGCCGATGATCCGCGCGAAGAACATCACGAAGGTGTTCACCACGCCCTGTACCAGCGCCAGCGTGACCATGTCACCGTTGGCCACGTGGCCGATTTCGTGGGCCAGCACCGCTTTCACTTCATCGTAGGAGAAGCGTTCGAGCATGCCCTGGCTCACCGCAACGAGCGCGTCGTTCTTGTTCCAGCCGGTGGCAAAGGCGTTGGCTTCATACGCCGGGAAGATCCCGACCTCAGGCATCTTGATGCCAGCCTCGCGGGACAGCTGCTCGACGGTCTGCAGCAACCATTGCTCATGCCGGGTACGTGGCTGGGTGATGACCTGGGTGCTGGTGCTCATCTTCGCCATCCACTTGGAGATGAACAGCGAAAACAGCGAGCCGGCAAAACCAAAGACCGCACAGAAAACCAGCAGCTGATTGAGGTTCAGATCAACCCCGTTGGCCGCCATGAACCCGTTGAAGCCGAAAAGGCTCAGGGTGATGCTGGCAATCAGCACGACCGCCAGGTTAGTGGCCAAGAACAGCAGGATGCGCATCATGGTTGTAGAATTCTCCTCATGCTTAATATGTCGCGTACTGCGGGGTATATAAGGTGCGGCATGGGGTGATTCAACCGAGCGACTATTTCAAACTGTGTCCTACAGCTCGAATGTAGAGCCTTGAAGGGATTTTCCGACAAGGAAACGCCTCCCGGGTTGACTCGCCAGTGCCTCGCCGCCCCTTGATTATAGGGGGCACGCGCCCGAGGGAAGATGAAAGCCGCGTCAGGCAGGGCGCAGGGCAGAGAAGTGTTGCCAGATACTCGCTGTACGACCGATACCCGGTCGTACAGCGTTACATTCGTTACTGGCGATAGGACTTGAGGAAGTTGCCGATGCGACCAATGGCCATATCCAGGTCATCCACACGCGGCAAAGTGACCACGCGGAAGTGATCCGGCCACGGCCAGTTGAACGCCGTGCCCTGGACCACCAGCAGCTTTTCCGACAGCAGCAGGTCAAGCACGAACTTCTCGTCGTTGAGGATCGGGCAGACCTTCGGGTCGATGCGCGGGAAGGCGTACAGCGCGCCCATGGGTTTGACGCAGCTCACACCGGGGATGGCGTTGAGCAGTTCCCAGGTACGGTTGCGCTGTTCCAGTAGGCGGCCTTGAGGCAAGACCAGGTCGTTGATGCTCTGGTAGCCGCCGAGGGCGGTCTGGATCGCGTGTTGGCTCGGCACGTTGGCACACAGGCGCATGTTGGCCAGCATGTCGATGCCTTCGATGTAGCTCTGGGCGTTGTGCTTGGGCCCGGAGATGGCGATCCAGCCGGAGCGGAAGCCCGCCACGCGGTAGGACTTGGACAGGCCGTTGAAGGTCAGGCACAGCAGGTCCGGCGCCAGGGAGGCAGTGCACACGTGCACGGCGTCATCGTAGAGGATCTTGTCGTAGATCTCGTCGGAGAACACCACCAGGTTGTGCTGGCGTGCCAGTTCGAGCATGCCCAGCAGCACTTCCCTGGAATACACGGCGCCGGTGGGGTTGTTCGGGTTGATGATCACCAGGGCCTTGGTGTTGGGGGTGATCTTGGCCTTGATGTCAGCCAGGTCCGGGAACCAGTCGGCGCCTTCGTCGCACAGGTAGTGCACCGGGTGGCCGCCGGCCAGGGTCACGGCAGCGGTCCACAGCGGGTAGTCAGGCGCCGGCACCAGCACTTCGTCGCCGTTGTTGAGCAAGGCCTGCATGGACATCACGATCAACTCGGACACGCCATTGCCCAGGTAGATGTCTTCGATGCCGACACCTTCAACCTGTTTCTGCTGGTAGTACTGCATCACCGCTTTACGCGCGCTGAACAGGCCCTTGGAGTCGCTGTAGCCCTGGGCGGTGGGCAGGTTGCGGATCACGTCCTGGAGGATTTCGTCCGGCGCTTCGAAACCAAACGGCGCCGGGTTGCCAATGTTCAACTTGAGGATGCGATGGCCTTCCTCTTCCAGGCGTTTGGCGTGCTTGAGCACTGGGCCGCGAATGTCGTAGCAGACGTTGGCGAGCTTGTTCGATTTGCTGACCTGCATGGCGATGTGATCCTGAAAATGAACGATCCAGACGGTGTAGACACTACCGTACTGTGAAACCTGCGAGGCCCGCACCCATAAATACGTTTGAATGCCGATAGCGCGGGTGCCAGACTGGCGTTTTGAAGAGGCGCAATCATACGTGCCGCCTGATCCATGGAAAAGACACAGATCAGGCTTTTTCAGTTGCCGAGGTGTACCGATGCAAAAGTTGGAAAAAACCCTTCAGGAATGGCAGGACATGCTGGACCCGGCGCAATACCAGGTGTGCCGCCTCAAAGGCACCGAACGCCCGTTCTCCGGCAAGTACAACGCCACCACCGCCGATGGCGTGTACCACTGCATTTGCTGCAACGAGCCGCTGTTCGACTCCGCCACCAAATTCGATGCCGGTTGCGGCTGGCCGAGCTTCTATGAGCCGATCGCCGACAGCGCGATGATCGAGATCCGTGACGTCAGCCACGGCATGATCCGCACCGAAGTTACCTGCGCCAAATGCGACGCGCACCTGGGGCATGTGTTCCCGGACGGCCCGCCGCCGACCGGCCTGCGCTACTGCATCAATTCGGTGTGCCTGGATTTCGTTGCGCGCTGAAAACGGCTCCTCAGCGAGGAGGGCGCTTTTGTGGCGAGGGAGCTTGCTCCCTCGCTACATAATGACGGGTCATCATTGCGATCAATTAAATTGCACGCAATTGAATTGCTGACTATGGTTTTCCCTCTTTCCCCCTTATTTGAGGCATTGCCATGAGCAACACCCTGCTGAGCATCCCTTGCACCACCATCAAGGGTGAGCAGAAGACCTTGGCCGATTTCGCCGGCAAGGCCATCCTGGTGGTCAATACCGCCAGCAAATGTGGTTTCACCCCCCAGTACAAGGGGCTGGAGCAGCTCTGGCAGCAGTACAAGGACCAGGGCCTGGTGGTGCTGGGCTTTCCCTGCAACCAGTTCGGCAAGCAGGAGCCCGGCAACGAAGGCGCGATTTCCGAGTTCTGCGAGCTGAATTTCGGCGTCAGCTTCCCGCTGTTCAAGAAGATCGACGTGAATGGCAGCGATGCCCACCCACTGTTCGTGCAGCTGAAACAACAGGCGCCGGGCCTGCTGGGTTCCAAGGGCATCAAGTGGAATTTCACCAAGTTCCTGATCGGCCGCGATGGTCAGGTGGTCAAGCGCTTCGCCCCGACCACCAAGCCTCAGGACCTGACCCAAGAGATCGAAGCGCTGCTCAAATGAGCGTATCCCTGGCCCTCGACGATCAGCTGTGTTTCAAGCTCTACGCGGCCTCCAGGGCGGTGACCCGCGCCTATAAGCCGATGCTGGATCAACTCGGCCTGACCTATCCGCAATACGTGGTCATGCTGGTGCTGTGGGAATGGCACGCGGCCAGGCCGGTGCAGCCCACGGTCAAGGCCCTGGGCGAACGCCTGATGCTGGACTCGGGCACGCTGACGCCGGTGCTCAAGCGTCTTGAGCAACTGGCGTTGGTCCAGCGTCGGCGCAGTGCCCAGGATGAGCGAGAAGTACACCTCAGCCTGAGCGAGGCGGGTGTGCAACTGCGTGATCAGGCCCATGGCCTCAAGACCCGACTGCTGTGCGACAGCGGCATCGACCTGAACCAGGCCGACGCCTTGCGCGACGGCCTGGACCAGTTGCTCGGGCAGATCAGAGGCTTGTCGTCTTAGGCACCCACAGCTCCAGCAGGCCGTTGAGTTCCTCGCGACGAAACGGCTTGGCCAGGTAGTCATTCATGCCCGCCGCGCGGCAGCGTTCGCGTTCTTCAGACAGAGCGTTGGCGGTCAGGGCGACAATCGGCAGGTCGGGCCAACGCCCACTGCGGCGAATCTGCCGGCTGGCCTCGTAGCCATCCATCACCGGCATATTGCAGTCCATCAGCACCAGGTCGAAGGGTTGCTCCTCCAGGCACTTGAGCGCCTCGCCACCATGGGCGGCCACAATCACTTCGCAGCCCAGTTTGCCGAGCATGCCCTTGGCCACCAACTGATTCACCGGGTTGTCCTCCACCAGCAGGATGCGCGCCCGGTGGGCCAGGGGCGCGGCATCCAGCTGGACGGGGTCGAGGATCGGCTGGTCATCGCTACGCAATGTGCGTTGCAGGATCTGATACAGCGCGTTGCGGCTGAGCGGGCGCGCCTGTTGCTGCAACGGCGCGAGGGCCGCCACCTCTTCGCTGGGCATGAAGTTGCCATACGCGGTCACCAGCAGGATGGGCGCGCTGATGCCTGGGCGCAGGCGAAACAGGCATTCCGGGCAGTCGGTAATCAGCAGGTCCGGCGCCTGCCCGCTTAAATCGTCATCGATGGTGAAACAACGCGGGGTCAGCCCCCAATGGGGCAGCAGGCTGGTGAGCAGTTCCGCAAGCCCGCTGCCGGTACTGGTAATGGCGATCACCTCGCCTTTGAGCGCAGGTTGTTGAACGGCAGGCAGATGGGTGGGCAATGGCAGCTCGGCGCAGAACTGGCTGCCAAAACCCACCTCCGAACTGATGCTCAAGCGGCCCTTCATCGCTTCGCACAGGTTGTGCGTCAATGCCAGGCCCAGCCCGGTACCGCCAAACTGGCGGGTGATGCCGGCGCCGGCCTGGGTAAAAGGCTGGAAGATTTTGACCTGGGCTTCTTGGGCGATGCCGATGCCGGTGTCGCACACTTCAATCTGCACCTTGCCATCAAGGGCGCGCAGGCGCACATCCACGCGGCCAAAGCGTGTGAATTTCAACGCGTTGGACAGCAGGTTACTGACGATTTGCCGCACGCGTGTCGGGTCGCCCAGCACCTGGGCGGGAAACTGCGGGTCGATCAGGCAGGTCAGTTCGACACTGGGCGCTGCGTTCTGCGACAGCAGGTTGGCGGTGTCTTCCACCAGCGAGCCCAGGTCGAACGGGATCACCTCCAGCTCAAGCTGGCCGGCGTCGAACTTGGACAGGTCGAGGATATCGTTGAGCAACTCCACCAGCACCTTGCCGGAGTCATGGGCGATCGACAGTTGCTGGCGCTGCTCGGCGTTCAGCGGGCTGTCCAGCGACAGCGCGATCATCCCCAGCAGCCCGTTGAGCGGCGTGCGGATTTCGTGGCTCATGTTTGCCAGGAATGCCGCCCGGGCCTGGGCCATGCCCATTGCCGTCATCTTCGCCGCTTCCAGGTCTTCATTCGACCGGCTCAGCCGTTGGTTACTGGCCTTAAGCTCCAGGGTGCGGGCAGACACAATGTCTTCCAGTTGCCCCAGGTACTCGGTCAGCCGGTCTTCGGCGTGGCGGCGTTGCTGGATTTCGGTCTCCATGTTTTCGAATTGCTGGTTGGCGACGCTCACCAGTACGCCGATTTCGTCATGTTCGTGCCCGGGCGGGCAGTCCAGGCGCGCCTGCTTGCGGTTGCTCAGCTCGCGGATGATGCGCACCAGCGGTTGGGTCAGCATCACGTAGAACAGGCCCAGCAGGATGCCGGTCAGCAGCAGGCTGCGGGCAAACCCGTTGGCCAGGGTGATCTCGGCGCGGCGCAGAAAGCGGCTGCCGAAAGCATAGGTGTCGACGTCGAGGCGCAACATACCGAGGGATTCGTTGGGCATGTGGCTCAGGAACAGCCGGTCTTCGAACTGGCGGTTGGCGCCAAACAGGAAATCGCTGATGGGGCGGTAGGTGCTTTCCTTGCGCGGCCGGTCGACATCGGCCAGCACCACGCCGTTGTTGTCGATCAACTGTGCATGGATGATCGCAGGGGAGTGCAGCAGGCCCAGGGTCAGCTCTTGCGCGAGTTCGGCATCGATGTTGTAGGCGATGCGTGACGCCGGGTTGTGGCTGATTTCGATCAGCGAGCGTATTTCACGGTTGATGGATGCGTCTTCACTGGCATAATCAATGCCGATTTGGATCAGGCTGAGCAAGGTTCCCAAGACGAAACCGACCAGCACAGTCAATCTGGCTTGTTTATAAGACAAGCGGTGGGCGAACTTGATATCCATCGAGTGTTGAACCACTTCACGTTTCCCTTCGCCCGGCAAGCATAGCTGAACATCCACAGGCTCTGGCTTGCCCGGCATGAATCGTTTTATACGCGGCCTCGTGCGGTCCGCCGCAGGGCTGCCAATACGCCATCTTTTGCAAGAAGTTGCCAGAGGAATAATTGTGGATTCTCGATTGAATGCCTTTCTTGAGCGGGCTGATGCAGTGCTCGCCCGCCTTGAACCCTTGTTGCCCGCACCCCGCCAAGCCATCGACTGGAACCAGTGCCTGGCTGCCCGTTGGCAGCGTGAAGGCCGCAGCGGTTACCTGTTGCCGCTCGACGTGAGCCTGGACATGCGCTTGTCCGATCTGATCGGCGTAGACAAGCAACGCGAAACGCTGGCGCGCAACACCCAGCAATTCATCGATGGCCTGCCCGCCAACCATGCACTGCTGTGGGGTTCGCGTGGCACCGGCAAGTCGTCCATGGTGCGCGCCTTGCTGGCCCAGCATGCCAAGGCCGGCCTGCGCCTGATCGAAATCGAGCGTGACCACCTGGCTGACCTGCCGCGCGTGGTCGAGCAACTGCTCAAGCTGCCGCAGCGTTTTATCCTGTTCTGCGACGACCTGTCCTTCGAGGCCGGCGAAGGCGATTACCGCGTACTCAAAAGTGTGCTGGACGGCTCGCTGGAGCAAGCGCCGGAAAACGTGCTGTTGTATGCCACCTCCAACCGCCGTCACCTGGTGCCGGAAAACCAGAGCGACAACGACAACTGGAAGCGCGTGGACGGCGAGTTGCACCCCAGCGAAGCGGTGGAAGACAAAATTGCCTTGTCCGATCGTTTTGGCCTGTGGCTGTCGTTCTACCCGTTCAACCAGGAACATTACCTCGATGTGGTCGAGCACTGGATCGGCGAGCTGGCGAACAAGGCCGGTTTGCAGTGGCAGCGTGATGAAGCCCTCGACATCCTGGCCGTGCGCTGGTCCACCGGTCGCGGCAACCGCAACGGTCGTTGCGCGTATCAATTCGCCCGTTACTGGGTGGGTCTCAAATTGCTGGAGCGTCAACCATGATCGAACTACAACAAGCCGGCACCGGCCTCGATGGCTATGCACTGCTTGCCGCGCAATTGGAGTCGCTGCTGGCCGACGAGCGCGACTTTATCGCGAACAGCGCGCAATTTTCCGCGTTCCTGTTCAGCCAGCTGGACGACCTCAACTGGGCCGGCTTCTACCTCAACCGCAACGAAGAGCTGGTGCTCGGCCCGTTCCAGGGGCAGATCGCCTGTGTGCGCATTCCGTTCGGCCGTGGGGTGTGCGGCGCTGCTGCGGCATCGCGCGAAACCCAACGGGTCGAGGATGTACATGCGTTCCCCGGGCATATTGCCTGTGACAGCGCGTCCAACAGTGAGCTGGTGGTGCCGTTGGTCAAGAACGGCGAACTGATCGGCGTCCTCGACCTCGACAGCCCGTCGCTGGCGCGCTTTACCCCGCAGGACCAGGCGGGCATCGAGCAGCTGGCGGCGATTTTCCTGCGCTTGACCGACTGCTGATCCACGAGGGGGCGGTGCGCGCCCTTATTGGCTGTCCGGCTCATGCAGCTGCACTTGCAGCATTCTTTCCAGCTCCAGCATCAGCTTTTCCAGGGTTTTTACCGTCGCTTCGATTACCAGCCTGGCATCGCCACGGGCGCATGCCTGTTCAATGGCTTCGCACTGCGACGCCAATGCGCTGGCTTGCACGATACGGGCAGCGCCCTTGATCTTGTGGGCCTGTTCGGTGATGTCCTGGGGCGATGCCTGCGCGGCGATCAGTGCGAGCATTTCCTCGCGATCGCGGCGACTGCTGCTCAACAGTTCCTCCAGCAGGCGTCGGCTCA
Source organism: Pseudomonas sp. AC463 (assembly GCF_979253585.1). NCBI lineage: Bacteria > Pseudomonadati > Pseudomonadota > Gammaproteobacteria > Pseudomonadales > Pseudomonadaceae > Pseudomonas > Pseudomonas sp. AC463. The sequence continues at coordinate 234,552 of NZ_CEEDDZ010000007.1, forward strand.
TGTGCGGGTCTGCGCCGGTAAGGGCTTCGAAGTTGCCCAGGTCCAGGATCAGGCCGGGAGGTTTTGGGGTGACCCCCGCCAGCTGGCGCTCCAGGGCCGTGAGGCTGATGGGTTTGAACAGGCAGTCGTTCATGCCTGCCTCGGCGCAGCGCAGCTTCTCTTCGGGCTGGGCATTGGCGGTAAAGCCCAGGACGACACAGGGCGTCAGTTGCTCGCGCTGCTCGTATTCGCGGATCGAGCGACTCAGTTCGTAGCCGTTCATGATGGGCATGTTGCAGTCGGCGATCACCAGGTCGAAATGCTCCTGGCGCCATGCCTGGAAACCCGCGGAGCCGTTCTGGGCGGCGGTGAACTGGTGGCCCAGGTAGCCGAGCTGCTGGCACATCAACAGGCGGTTCGCCGGGTGATCGTCCACCACCAGCACATTGAGCACGGGCGCCGTCGCGGGCGCTTCGGGCTTGAGTTCGTCTACCGCCAGCACTGACTGCAGCCGCGTCATCGTCAGGCTCACATGCACCTGGGTGCCCACCATGGGCACGCTGCTCAGGCTAAGTTGACCGCCCATCATGGCGCACAGGCTGCGGCAGATCACCAGGCCCAGACCCGCGCCGCTCCTGGCCAATTGCCCGGAGTTGTCAGCCTGGGCAAAGGGTTCGAACAGGCGCATCTGATCGTCCCGGCTGATCCCGATCCCGGTGTCTTCCACCACCAGTTTCATTTCGACCTGCAGCGGCAGTTGGGTAGGCATGACCTCCACCTTGATCTTGACCTGGCCGTGTTCGGTGAACTTGATCGCATTGCTGACCAGGTTCGACAGCACCTGCTTGAACCGCAGCGGGTCGATCAGGACTTCGGTGTCGTCAAGGTCGGGCTTGAACTCCAGCAACATGCTGAGGGTTTTCTGCCGGGCCAGACCGTCGAAGACGCGCACCACCGACTCGATCACTTCCCGCAGGTTGACGCGTTCCGGCGCCAGGCTCAGGCGACCGGATTCGATCCGGGCGATGTCGAGGATATCGCCAATCAGCTCCAGCAGATCCTTGGCCGAGTTGTAGGCGACTTCGATGGCCGGGCGGTCGAGATGGCCCTGGTCGGCGCGCTTGAGGGTCAGCTCCAGCATGCCGATCACCGCGTTCATCGGCGTGCGGATTTCGTGGCTCATGGTGGCGAGGAACGTACTCTTGGCGCGATTGGCCTCGTCGGCGCGCTCCTTGGCGTCGCGAAGTTCGTCGAACAGCTGGCGTCGCTCGCTGATGTCGATCCAGCCGCCGATGATGCCCTGGACCTCGCCGACGGAGTCGCGGTACGGCAGGATCCAGTGGTAGATCGTGAGTTTTTTCCCGCGCAGGTGCAGCACACGGTCCAGGATCAGCGGGATACCTTCGGCCACTACTCGCTGATAGTCGGCGTGGTATTGCGCCGCTTCTGCCGCAAGGGCGGTGCTGACCTGCAGCACGCTTTTACCGATCACGTCTTCGCGCTTGACGTCGAACACTTGCAGGTAGCTGTCGTTGCAGGTCTGCAGCAGGCCCTTGCGATCACGGACGTAGATCGGGTGCGGGGTTTCATTGACCAGCGCACGCATGAACTCGAACTGATCGTTGAGGGCGCGCTCGGCCATTTTGCGGTGCTTGATCTGCCGGCGCATGTAGGCGTTCCAGCCCAGGGAAATCAGGAGCAGCAACCCGGTGCCGATGATGATGCGTGCAATCAGTTGGTGATAGTCGCGCCAGTAGCTGTCGGACGCAGCGCTATAGCCCCGCCAGCGACTGTTGATCACCCCCAGTTCATCCGGGTCGATGCTGAGCAAGGCCTTGTCGAGAATCGAGCTGAGTTCGGTGGCGCTGCGCGAGGTTGCCAGTGAAAACATGGCGGGGATCGTGCCAACGCTGAAGCTGATTTGCACCTTGTCCTGGAACACATGGGAAGACAGCAGGTAGTTGGCGACCACCAGGGTGTTCACGGCGCCGTCCACCTGGCCCTGTACCAGCAGTTCGGCCGAGGTGAAGGTGTCGCCGGTTTCTACCAGCTGGATCTTCGGGAAGTGTTCCTGCAGGAAACCCTTCAACGGGGTGCCCTGGGTCACCGCCAGGCGCTTGCCCTCCATTTCTTCCAGGCCGGTGGGTGCCAGCGGCTCTTTGCGCGTCAGCATCACATAGGAGTTTTCCAGGTAGGGGCGGCTGAAGCTCAACAGGGCTTCGCGTTCGATGCTGGGGGTGATCGCGCCTATGATGTCCGCGTCGCCGCTGTCGACCTGTTTGATGATGGCGTTGACGTCGCGCCCGCGCTGGATCTCGAAGCGTAGCCCGGTGCGCAGGCGAATCAGCTCCAGCAAGTCGGCCGTGATGCCGCGAAAGTTGCCATCGTTGTCGAAGAACGTCAGCGGTGCAAAGGTTGCGTTCACGATCACCTTGACCACCGGGTGTTCGCTGATCCAGCGCTCTTCGCGTTGGGTCAGTTGCAACTTCTGGTCGGTGAGCAGGATGTCGCTGCCAGCACTCCAGCGTTTGGCGATGGCTTCCCGTTCGTTGGTGGGCACGGTTCTCAGTACGCTGTCGACGATGCTCTGCAGGATGTGCTGGTGCTGCGCCATCGCAAAGCTGAAGCCATAGGCCTCATGTTTGCCGAAGTTGGCCATGCGGATATTCTTCAGGTACCCCTTGTTGATCATGTAATGGGTGGAAATGGTGTCGCCGAGAAATACGTCGGCCTGGTCGAATGCCACCGCATTCAAGGCGTTTTGATAGGAGGGGTAGGCGCGGATGATTGCCTTGGGGTAGAGCCTTTCAACCTCCCCCAGCGGCAGGTAGTGGTAGACCAGCGACAGGCGCATCCCGGCCAGCCCCTCGCTCAGGCTGCGGGTTTCGCCTTCGCGGGTGACCAGTACCGGGCGGTCCACCGCATACGGCTCCGACAGAGTGAGGTTGGGGTTCGCCGCCTCGAAGCCATTGGAGGAACCCAACAGGTCGATATCGCCTGTTTCAAGGGCGCGGATGGCGGCCTCGCGGGAGGAGTAGCGCAATACCTTGACCGGTATGGCCAGTGCCTTGGTCAGCAGGCCGGCGTAGTCGGCGGTGAGGCCCTCATAGTCACGCCCGCTGGAAGTGAGGTCAAAAGGCGGGTAGTCGGGAAACGAGGTGCCCAGCACCAATTCACGTTTGTTTTGCAGCCACAGGCGTTGGGCCTTGCTCAGGTAGGTTTCCAGTTGTACGGAGCTTGCGCGACTCAGTAAGTTGAAGTGTTCCGGGCCCTTTTGAGGGGTTGCAGGCACGGCGGTGCTGAAGCACAAGCCGGCACTCAATATAATCAGATAGTCCTTTATACACCTGGGCATCCGTTTTCTCACACTAGCGCGTTTCGTTTTGCCATCTCGATAAGTTCTACCAAGGATGTGGCTTGAAGTTTTTGCATCAGCCGCTTTTTATAAGTACTTACCGTCTTGTTACTGAGGAACATGCCTTTGGCAATTTCCTTGTTGGTACGGCCTTGTGCAAAAAGTTGCAATACCATCAATTCGCGATCATTGACGGCCTTGAACAGGTCCAGTTCCCTGGTATCCACGCCCTCCCGGCTGCTGCCGTTCAGGGCCTGGCTGGGGAAGTAGTTGTAGCCGGACAACACCGCGCGGATGGCGCTCAGCAACTCGCTCAGATCGCCTTCCTTGCACACGTAGCCATCGGCACCCGAACGCATGCAGCGCGTGGCAAAAAGGGTGGGGGACTGGGCGGTTAGCACCAGGGTCTTCATCGCGCAATTCATCGCGTTGAACCGGCACAGCACCTCCAGGCCGTCGAGTTTGGGAATGCTGATATCGAGGATGATCAGGTCCGGCAGGCATTCGCGGACCATTTGTATGGCGTCGCAGCCGTTATCCGTTTCGCCTACTACTTCATAACCTTCGTGCTCCAGTAACATTCGGATAGCAAGTCTTATAACCGGATGGTCATCAATAATAAAAACTGTGTTCATGATCACATTCCATGCAAGTGCAAATAAAGCGGGCACATTAGCTCAGAAGCTGAGGGCAGAGCATGAAGTCGAGGGGGAGTTGGTATAAAACAGGAAGTTTCCTACATAAAAAAAGGTAATAGCTGACCTATTGCCAAGGCTTTGTGAGGGGAGAGCTCAGTGTTTCAGCAGAGTGCGATTCGAATCGTTTTTCCAGGGATTTAACGGTGGTTTTGCAGGCACTTTTCGACGGGTTTATATGTTTGAAGTCCTACATTTATAACGTGGGTAATGAGCGGGTCAAACGCTCCAGCTCATCTTTGTTCAACGGTTTTGACAAGCAGCCGAGCAGTGGCAGGCCACGCTCCATTGCCTGGTTTTGCAGTGCGGACAATTCGGTGTCGGGAAGCCCGCTGAGCAAAATGGCAGCGCTGGTAAAGCGTCGGCGACTGGCGATCTCGATCAATTCAAGCCCGGGCAGGTCAGGCAGGCATTGATCGCACAGGATGATATCGAAGGGGGCATCCGCCAGCGTCATCAGACGGACCGCCTGTTCGGCGTTTTCGGCGGGGGTCAGTCGTTCGTAGCCGAAGCTTCTCAACAGGCACTGAGTGGCGAGCAGTTGAAAGGGATGGTCCTCCACCAACAGGATGCGAAGGTTGCTGCTGGGCATAGAAGGCACACAGTGAGTCGAGCGTCGATGGGGGGCACGCGGGTGCTAATCGCCAGATTGACCTGGAACGTGCGCGATTATTCTTTGTGCGTTTGTGTGAATTCGATCAGGCCGCTCTGTTCCCTTCGTAGGTGAAATCTGTTCGGTGAACAGGCGGCTGGATCGGCAGGGTCATTGCGGGCTGGAGCGCCCCGTCATTTCCCGCGCCATTTCGGTGGCATAACTGTCGGTCATGCCGGCGATAAAGTCGATCATGCGCAGGAACGAAGCGTGCAACGGCCACGCCGGGTTGGGGGCGTTGTTGCCCAGCAGATCGAGAATGCGCCGGTTCTTGAAAGAGGGCGTGCGCCCGCCATGTTGCTCCAGTGCCGCACCGCAAAAGGCGTTCAGGAGAATTTCCAGGGTGGTGTAGGCGCCGATCTCATGCAGAGTCTTGCGCTTGTCCTGAAAGATCTTCTTGCGCGCCATGTCTTTGGCATCCAGCACGCAGCGTTTGGCCGGGCCGTGCATGTGCTCCACCAGATCGCCGGGCAGGGTGCCGGCCAGCAAGGCATCCTGTTGTTCGACGAAGGCCTGGGCCGCCGCATTGGTCAGGTGTTCGATGGCCTTGCCGCGCAGGATCGCCAGCTTGCGGCGGCGGGAGTCCTGGGGGCCGAGTTGGCGGTAGGTCTGCGGCAGGTCGTCGCCTACCAGGTTGAGTAGCAGGGATTCAACCTCGGCGTATTCGAGCAACTCCATTTCCAGGCCGTCTTCCAGGTCGATCAAGGCGTAGCAGATATCGTCTGCGGCCTCCATCAGGTACACCAGCGGGTGGCGCGCCCAGCGTTGTTCCTCGAGTTGCGGCAGGCCGAGCTTGTGGGCGATCTGCTCGAGGATCGGCAGTTCGCTCTGGTAGCAGCCGAACTTGTGCTTCTTGTAGCCCAGGGCGTCGGCGTGGCGGGCGGTCCAGGGGTATTTGAGGTAGGTGCCCAGGGTCGCGTAGGTCAGCCGTGTGCCGCCGTCGAACTGGTGGTATTCCAGCTGGGTGAGCACGCGAAAGCCCTGGGCATTGCCTTCGAAGTTGAGGAAGTCATTGCGTTCTGCGCTGCTCATGTCATCCAGCCAGCCGCGCCCTGCGGCCTGCTGGAACCAATGGCGGATGGCATCTTCGCCGGAGTGCCCGAATGGTGGGTTGCCGATGTCATGGGCCAGGCAGGCCGATTGCACCACCATGCCCAGATCGCTCGGGTCGCACCAGTCGGGCAGGGCGCTGCGCAGGGTTTCACCGACGCGCATGCCGAGGGAGCGGCCGACACAGCTGACTTCCAGGGAGTGGGTCAGGCGCGTGTGGATATGGTCGTTGCTGGACACCGGGTGCACTTGGGTCTTGCGGCCCAGGCGGCGGAACGCGCCCGAGAAAATAATCCGGTCGTGGTCTTTGTGAAACGGGCTGCGGCCGAGTTCTTCGGGACTGTGCAGGGGTTTTCCAAGGCGTTCGCGGGTAAGCAGGGTGGGCCAATCCAAGGCGGGTACTCTCCGTGCGGTGAATGACCCCCCCAGCTTCCCGGTTCAGCGACGCCTGGGCAAGCGAAAATCTACAGGCCGGCCGCGTCGATATCGATTAACAGCAAACGTTGACCGTTATTGAAGAATTGTCCTGCAGTGAGGCAGTACTGGTTCGTGGTGGCGTCGCGGTAGGTGGAGGACAGCGTCAGGCGGCGCTCGTCCCAGCCTTCGGCCAGCAGGTGATAGAAGTACGGGCGCCACGACCAGTTGTGGCCCAGGTAGCGGCTGTCCGTCTGCCAGGCGTCCTGGCGCCATTCGAAGTTGGGCGTCAGTTGGGTGCCGTGCCGGTCGCACTGGTAAAAACGCAGCAACCAGGGGAAGGCTGGCAGCTTGGGCAACTGAGTCAGCGGCGCCTGGGTTTCGGCCCAGGTCTGCAGGATTTTCATCAGCTCGGCCAGTTGCTGGCGCAGCTGCATGATGCGTCCGCGCTCGGCTAGCTTTTGTTGGACGTAGGCCGCGCGCAGTTGGGCAAAGCGCGGTACGAAGGCGTCGGTGGCGAACCAGTCCAACTGCGCCTGGGCAAACAGGTAACCCTGCACATAACGCGAGCCGCATTCCAGGGCGAAATTCAGCTGCGCCTCGGTTTCCACGCCCTCGGCAATGATCCAGCAACCGGTTTTTTCCGCCATCTGTGCCAGGGCCCGCACCACTTCACTGCTCGGTCCGCCCTTGGCGGCTTCCTGAAACAGGCGCATGTCGAGCTTGAGGATATCCGGCTGCAAGGCCAGCACGCGGTCGAGCTGGGAGTAGCCGGCGCCGAAGTCATCAATGGCAATGCGCGCGCCGGCTTCGCGGTAGCGCGCGACCACGTCGGCCAGGCGGCGGATGTCGCCGCCCAGCTCGGTGATCTCGAATACGATGCGCCGTGGGTCGACCCCGTGGCTGTGGATCTGTTTCAGGCTCGGCAGTGCCTGGCCGGGGCGCAGACGGTTGATCCAGCGCGGGGAGATATTCAGGCTCAGGAACCAGTCTTCGGGGGCCTCGTGCAGGCGGCTCAACGCGTTGTCGCGGATCTGCCGGTCGAGGCGCCGCAAGCTCACACCCGGCGTGCGCGGGTCGGCAAACAGCGGGCCTACGGACTGCAAGCGGCCGTCGGCCTGGCGTAGGCGGCCCAGGGCCTCGACGCCGGCGATGCGCCCGGTGGCGGTGTCGATGAACGGTTGGAAGCAGGCGAGCGGTTGCCCGTCGATCACGGGGCCTCCTTAAAAGAATTGGCGAAAAAAGGCCCGGCCCTCGAAAACGAGGGCCGGGCCGTTTCTGTTAGCAAGAATGCAGCCAGCAGGGCTTAACTTTTGCGCGAACTGCCTTGCATCGCCAATTTGATCAATGGGATCAAGCCGGCGCCGAGTCTTACCAGGCGCGTCACACTGCTGATACTGCCGCCCTTGGCACCCTTGCCGGTGAAGAACCCCATCAGCGTAACCGCGGCCACGCCCCACAGCGGCGCGTGCTTGATGCCGATGTGGTCCTGCCAGTTATGGCGCATGTCCCGTACCTTGTGCAGGGGCGCCAACAATTGTTGGGATTCGTGACGGATCTCCTGGCGGTGCATTTCCATGCGCAGGCGGATCAGCGCCTTGCGCATTTCCCGGCGGGAGGTGTTGTGCGGGATTTCAGTCATGCTCATGGCAGCAGGCGCTCCCGGTCATTGGCCAGTTCTTCGAGGGTGGCGTGGAACGGCGTGGACTCATCGAACACCGCCGCTTTCAAGCGCACCCCGCAGAAGGCTGCAGCCAGGCTGTAGAACACACAGAGGCAGATAATTCCGGTCAGGCGGTAGCCGGTGTCCCACACCAGAATCATCACCAGTGTCGACAACCCCACCAGCAGCAGCAGGGCAAACACCAGTGCCAGCCCGGCAAACAGCAGCAGGCTGACGGTGCGCGCCTTCTGCTCCTGCAGCTCGATGCCAAACAATTCGACGTGGCTGTGCAACAAGCCTAGAACGGCTGCGCCCAGGCGTCGTGAGGTAGAACTTGCGCCCGTTGACGAGCCGGTTTCGCCGATAGACATAGTGTTAGCGCCTTGTAGCCAGCAGACCGATCAAAAAGCCCACACCGGCCGCGATGCCCACCGATTGCCATGGGTTGGCCTGTACGTAATCTTCGGTGGCAGCGACTGCCGCCTGGCCGCGTTCACGCAGGGAGTCTTCGGTCAGTTGCAGGGTTTCACGGGCCTTGAGCAGGCTGTCGTGGATCTTGCTGCGCAGCTCATCGGCCTGGTCGCCGGCGAGCACCTTGGTGTCGTCCAGCAACTTCTCGGTGTCGCTGACCAGGGTTTGAAAATCCGCCAGCAGTATTTCTTGAGCAGTCTTTGCAGTTCTTCTGGCCATGGTTATCTCCGTGATTGGCTGATCTTTACATTGGCTTTCGAGTCACCGGTATCGGTGAAGGTTCAGTGCAATTGTGTGGTACAGCTTTTGCTTTGCCTTGGTGCGCAGGCTCCGGGGCTTGCGCCGAATCCGGGCGGGCCAGGGCCGATGCCTTGAAAAACCTTACCCTAATTAACCGAAACTCGCGGAAAAACCCTGTCGGTAACGGCCTGTTGTGTTGATCGCTGCGCTAAAGCGGTTCACGCCTCCTCAAAGAGCGGCGGTGCCGGTGGTGCCAATTTAGTGCGCGCAACCCTGGCTTGAACCGCTTTGGTGCTTTTTGCCTTTAATGCAGGCCTGCCAACCTCCATGGAAAATTTGCAAAGCGCGGTGGACACCCTTGTCCATAGCTCCAACACCCTGTTCATCCTGATCGGTGCGGTCATGGTTCTGGCCATGCACGCCGGCTTCGCGTTCCTGGAAGTCGGCACGGTGCGCCAGAAAAACCAGGTGAATGCGCTGTCGAAAATTCTCAGCGACTTCGCCATCTCCACCCTGGCTTATTTCTTTATAGGCTATTGGATCTCTTACGGTGTGAGCTTCATGCAACCGGCGGCAGTAATCAGCGCCGACCATGGCTATGGCCTGGTGAAGTTCTTTTTCCTGCTGACCTTTGCGGCGGCGATCCCGGCGATCATTTCCGGGGGCATTGCCGAGCGTGCAAAGTTCGCGCCCCAGCTGTGCGCCACGGCGCTAATCGTGGCCTTCATCTACCCGTTCTTCGAAGGCATGGTGTGGAACGGCAATTTCGGCCTGCAAGCCTGGCTGCTGGCGACCTTTGGCGCGAGCTTCCATGACTTCGCCGGCTCCGTGGTGGTGCACGCCATGGGCGGCTGGCTGGCGCTGGCGGCGGTGCTGTTGCTGGGGCCGCGCAACGGGCGCTATCGCGAAGGGCGCCTGGTGGCGTTTGCGCCGTCGAGCATTCCGTTTTTGGCCCTGGGCTCGTGGATCCTGATCGTCGGCTGGTTCGGCTTTAACGTGATGAGCGCCCAGACCCTCAATGGCGTGAGCGGCCTGGTGGCGGTCAACTCGCTGATGGCCATGGTCGGCGGCACCGTCGCCGCGCTGGTGATCGGCCGCAATGACCCGGGTTTCCTGCATAACGGCCCGTTGGCCGGTTTGGTGGCGATCTGTGCGGGTTCCGACCTGATGCACCCGGTGGGCGCGCTGGTGACTGGCGTGGTGGCCGGCGGCCTGTTTGTGTGGTGCTTTATCGCCGCCCAGGACCGCTGGAAGATCGACGACGTACTGGGTGTGTGGCCGCTGCACGGCCTGTGTGGCGTGTGGGGCGGCATCGCTTGCGGCATCTTCGGCCAGACCGCGTTGGGTGGCTTGGGCGGCGTGAGCCTGATCAGCCAGTTGATCGGCACCGCGCTTGGCGTGCTGGTGGCATTCGGTGGCGGCCTGCTGGTGTACGGCGTGATCAAGCGCGTGCACGGGCTGCGCCTGAGCCAGGAAGAGGAGTATTACGGCGCGGACCTGTCGATCCACAAGATCGGCGCGGTCAGCCAGGATTGACCGGCGGCGCATCCACCCCGTGCAGCAGCCGGTAGCGGTTATGCCGCACTTCCTCCACCCGCGCCTGCACCTGTTGCGCCGGCAGGCCCAGCAGGGCCAGGGCGTGGGAGGCGAGCATCAGGCTCGATTCCAATAGCTCGGGCACCACTTCGGTGGCGCCTGCGGCTTTCAATTCGGCCCACTGGCTGTCATCGCGGGTGCGCACCAGGATGGGCACCTCGGGGTTGATCCTGCGCGCCTCTTTCAGCACCGTCAGGGCAACATCGCTGTCGTCCACGGCAATCACCACCAACCGCGCGCGTTCCAGGCCGACCGCACTGAGCAGCGCGCCACGGCGGCAGTCGCCGTAGTGCACGCTGCGGTCTTCGCTGGCGGCTTCCTGAACGCGCTCCGGGTCGTCATCCAGGGCGATAAAGCTTTGTTGCTCGCCGCGTAGAAAACGCCCGATGGATTGCCCGACGCGGCCGTAGCCGCAAATCACCGCGTGGCCGCGCAACTCGGCGTTGAGCGCGGTGATTTCCTCCAGTTGCACCTGTTGGTTGGGTTTGCGATGCAGGCGCAGGGCAATCGCCGGTGCCGCACGCAGCAACAACGGCGTCAGCAGCATCGAGCAGAAGGTAGCGGCCAGCAGCAGCCCGTTGAACTCATCCGGGATCAACCGGCTCTGCTGCATCTGCGCCATCAAGGCAAAACAGAACTCGCCACCCTGGGCAAGGGCCAGGCCGCTGCGCCAGGCGGTTTCACTGTCGCTGCCGCGCAGCTTGACCAGGGCGGCGACCACGCAGCCTTTCACCAGCATGAGCGCGAGGGTCAGGCCGAGAATCAGCAGGCTATGGCTGATGAACAATTGCAAGTCGATCAGCATGCCGATGCTGACAAAAAACAGCCCCAGCAGGATGTCGCGAAACGGGCGGATATCCGCTTCGATCTGGTGGCGGTAATGGCTTTCGCCCAGCAGCATGCCGGCCAGGAATGCGCCGAGGGCAGGCGACAGGCCCAGCAGGTGCGTGAGCCACGCGGTGAGCAACACGATCACCAGCGCCAACAGCACAAACAGCTCGGCCGAGTGGGAGGCCGCCACTTCCCGAAACAGGCGCGGCAACAACCAGCGGCTGGCCAGCAGCAGGCCGACAAACAGCACCACGGTTTTGCCCAGCGTCAGCGGCAGCGCCCAATACCAGGCTTGCTCGCTGCTGCCGGCGAACACCGGCACCAGGGTCAGCAGCAACACTGCCACCACATCCTGGAACAGCAATACGCCAATCGCGTTCTGGCCGTGGCTGCTGAAGATTTCGCCGAGGCTGGTCAACTCCTTGCTGACGATGGCCGTGGACGACAGCGCCAGGCCTGCGCCGAGCAGCAAGGCGATGCCCGGCGCCACGCCCAGGGCCATCAACAAGCCGCCCAGCAACGCCCCGCAGCCCAGCACCTGCAAGCTGCCCAGGCCGAATACCACGCGGCGCAGAGCGAGCATTTTGGTCAGGGAAAACTCCAGGCCCAGGGAGAACAGCAGGAACACCACGCCCAGTTCGGCGAGGTCGGGCAGGTCTTCGCTGTCGTTTACCCAGTCCAGCGCGGTGGGCCCCACGGCCAGGCCCACGCACAGGTAGCCGAGCACGGGTGGCAGTTGCAGGCGGCGAAACAGTGCGATCACCACCAGGGATGAGGCCAGAATGATCAGCAGGTTGGCAAACACAGGCAACTCCGTTGCAGGGGGGCGGCAAAAAGCCGCGAGCATCGCTGAGTCAGTTATAGGTCATGCTGATCTGGATCAGGTTTTTTGTTGTGGCAAGCGGGCTTAGAATGGTCGCCTGTTTTCTGATCAGGTCTATTCGTCATGCTTCCTGAATGCCAGTTGTTCGGCACCCTGGGTTGCCACCTGTGTGAGTTTGCCGAGGCCGAAATCATGCCGCTCGTCGAACACGGTTTGTTGGTGGAGCTGGTGGATATCACCGAGCCCGTCGACCTGACCGAAGCCTACGGCCTAAGGATTCCGGTACTGCGCCGGGTGGATACCGGCGCAGAGCTGGACTGGCCGTTCGACACCGAGCAGGTGGTTTCCTTCCTTCGTTAAGGTTTATCCGATGGCGGGTTTCCAAATATTGCGATACTGTATGCCCGTACAGTAAAGGAATAAAGGAAACGCCCGTGGTGAATGTCGAACAACTTAAAAGCAGCGTCAATCGCATGTCCGCCGACGTGGTGCGCGATGCGGTGAACGAGCTGCGCCTCGATGGCCTGGTCACGGAAGGCAAGACGCCCTTTAGCAAAGTGCATTTCAACACCTGTTTTGCCGAGATCGAGGCGTTGTTCCAGCGCGCCGGTTATCACAAGCAGCTGGACGTGGTGGGTTACCAGGGGTTGCTCTACGCGCTGTACGACCCCGGGCGCTGGGAGGCGGTGGATGTGCTGCGCTGGCTCAAGGAGTTCACCGACGCGGCCAGTGCCTCGCCGATCCTCCGGGCCGAATTGGCCAAGCCCTGAGATCCGCCCTAGGCTCCATCCCGCTCCATGCGGGATAATGCCCGCCTGTTTTTCCAGGCTTCGAGCATTGCCATGTCCAGTTCCGGTTTTTCCGCGTCCCAGCACCAAGCCAGCACCCTGTACCTGCCGCCTGGCCCTTGGGCGACGGTACTGGATTGCCTGTGCGACCACTTCCCGGCCATCAGCCGTGAACACTGGCTGGATCGCATCGCCCGCGGCCGGGTGCTGGATATCAACGGCAGCCCGATCAGCCAGGGCCTGGCGTACAAGGAGGGCCTGTGCATTTATTACTTTCGCGAAGTGCCGAACGAAAAGGTCATCCCGGTACAGGAAACCATCCTGTACGCCGACGACCATCTGGTGGTGGCCGATAAACCGCATTTCCTGCCCGTGACGCCGGCCGGTGAGTATGTCGAGCAAACCCTGTTGCGCCGCCTGATTCGCCGCCTGGACAACCCCGCGCTGGTGCCCCTGCATCGCATCGACCGGCATACCGCGGGCCTGGTGCTGTTCTCGGCCAACCCGGCGAGTCGCTCGGCTTACCAGCAGCTGTTTCCCACACGCAAGATCGATAAATTCTACGAAGCCATCGCTCCGGCGCTGCCTGGGTTGAGCTTCCCGCTGGTGCATAAAAGTCGCCTGGTGGACGGCGAACCGTTCTTTCGCATGCAGGAAGGCGAAGGCGCCAGCAATACGGAAACTGGCGTTGAAGTGCGTGAGAAAAACGGCGACCTATGGCGCTATGGCCTGTTCCCGGTGACGGGCAAGAAGCACCAGTTGCGTGTGCACATGACGGCGCTGGGGGCGAGCATCTGTAACGACCCGTTCTACCCGGACGTGATCAAGGATGCCGTGGACGATTACGCCAATCCGCTGAAACTGCTTGCTCAAGGCGTGCGTTTTATAGACCCGGTCACCGGTGAAGAGCGCAGTTTCCGCAGCCAGATCACCCTCGACTGGTAACCCCCGCAAACAACAAGGCCCGCGCGAGGCGGGCCTTGTTGGCAAACGCTAAGACTTACAGGTCTTTAACGGTGCGGACCTGATCCTTGTTGATGCGGGTCTGCTTGCCGTCCAGCTGTTCGAACTCATAGAAGCCCGAATCCTTATCGAATTTAGGGGTGTCGACGGCCTGGATTTCGCGACCGTCATTCAGGGTGATCACTGTAGGCGAGGCGCAACCGGCGAGGGTGGCGAGGCCCAGTGCAAGCATGAGAGCGGCGATGGTCCGTTGAGTCATGGGTGTTGTCTCCGAGAGAATACTTTTTAATTGCTGACCTTGTGACGTGTAAGACGTCGCCAAAGTTCCTTGTGCGAAAGTTCATTCTGACACGTCAGACCTTGGGTGCAACAGCTGCGGCGTATTCAAGTTGGCCAGGCGTGGATCATCCGCCGGGCATTCCAGGCCGATGCCGCCCAGTTGCAGGAAGATCTTGCGCGGGCTGCGCTCTCCGGCGTGCCAGGCCTGTTCTATCTCAGGTTGCAGGTAGGTGGGGATGATGCAGATCAAGGGTTCCCAGAATTCGCCGTGACGTACCATGACCGGCCAGAGTGGATTGCGGCGTGCAATCTCGCGCAGGTCGTCAAGAAGTCCCACGTCGATGTTGGGTACGTCGCACGGCAATATCAGCAAATGCGCATGCCGCGCCGCCGCCAGGCCGGCGCGGATGCCGGCCAGCGGGCCGGGAAAGTCCGGGCTGTCGTCGCTCACCAGCTGGTCGGCGTAGGGCGCGTACCGGTCGTGGTTGCGGTTGCACGAGATGATCAGGTCATCGGTGAGCGGCCGGGTCAGGCTTTGCAGATGGGCGATCAGGGGCTGGCCGTGCCACGCCAGCAGGCCTTTGTCCTGGCCACCCATGCGCTGGCCACGGCCGCCGGCCAGCAACAGAATCGAACAGGGCAGGGGCGAATAATCGAGAGACATGGTGGTTCCGCTGCGGCAGGTAAATAGGGCCCTGTGATATAACATCGGGCTGTTCCTTCGACAACCGGACCGAGCCATGAAAGCCAAGGCCGATGCGCCCTTCGTACCCCTGAATATTGCTGTGCTGACCGTCAGCGACACCCGCACCCTCGACACCGACACCTCGGGCCAGGTCTTCGTCGACCGCCTGACTGCCGCCGGCCACAACCTGGCCGAGCGCGTGCTGCTCAAGGACGACCTCTACAAGATCCGCGCCCAGGTTGCCCACTGGATCGCCGAAGACGTGGTGCAAGTGGTGCTGATCACCGGCGGCACCGGCTTCACCGGCCGCGACAGCACGCCTGAAGCCGTAAGCTGCCTGCTGGACAAGCAGGTCGACGGTTTCGGCGAGCTGTTCCGCCAGATCTCCGTGGCCGATATCGGCACCTCCACCGTGCAATCGCGCGCCCTGGCCGGCCTGGCCAATGGCACGCTGGTGTGCTGCCTGCCGGGTTCCACCAACGCGGTGCGCACCGGCTGGGACGGCATCCTCGCCGAGCAACTGGATAACCGCCATCGCCCGTGCAACTTCGTGCCGCACCTCAAGCAGGCCGAACCCTGTGAATCCCGTGGGTAAGCCCGGCAAGACTGGCGCCCTGATGCCGGTGGAAGACGCGTTGCAGCAATTGCTGGACATGGCCGCGGCCGCACCGATCCGCGAGGAACACGTGCTGCCCCTGGCCGAGTGCGATGGCCGCGTCCTGGCCCAGGACCTGACCTCCACCCTTGACCTGCCGCCCTGGCCCAACAGCGCCATGGACGGCTACGCCCTGCGCCTTTCGGACTGGGCCGGTGAGCCGCTGGTGGTGAGCCAGCGCATTTTCGCCGGCAACGCGCCACAGCCGTTGGCGGCCGGCACCTGCGCGCGCATCTTCACCGGCGCGCCGGTACCCGCAGGCGCCGACTGCGTGGAAATGCAGGAAAACGCCGTGGTCCACGCCGACGAGCGCGTGAGCTTTACCGAGCCGTTGCACGCCCACCAGAACATCCGCCCCCAAGGCCAGGAAACCACCGTCGGCGAATTGGTGCTCAACGCTGGCACGCGCCTGGGCCCGATTGAACTGGGGCTGGCCGCCTCCCTTGGGCAAGCTCGCCTGAGCGTGATCCGCCGCCCGCGCGTGGCGGTGCTGTCCACCGGTGACGAGTTGATCGAACCAGGATTGCCGCTGGGCCCGGGCCAGATCTACAACAGCAACCGCCGCGTGCTGTGCTCATGGCTGGAACGCATGGGTTGCGAAGTGATCGACGCCGGCATCCTCCCGGATAACCTGGAAAAAACCCGTACATGCCTGGCGGGCCTGGGCAATGTCGACTTGATCCTGTCCACCGGCGGCGTGTCGGTGGGCGAGGCGGACTTCCTCGGTATCGCCCTGCGCGAAGAGGGCGAACTGGCCCTGTGGAAGCTGGCGATCAAACCGGGCAAGCCGCTGACCTTCGGGCATTTCCGTGGCGTGCCGGTGATCGGCCTGCCGGGCAATCCGGCGTCGACCCTGGTGACGTTTGCGCTGCTGGCGCGTCCGTACCTGCTGCGCCGCCAGGGTGTGCAGGAGGTGGCGCCGTTGCGTTTTGAAGTGCCAGTGGGGTTCACGTGGCCCAAGCCGGGCAATCGCCGCGAGTATCTGCGCGGGCGGATTGAGCAGGGCAAGGCGATCATTTACCGCAACCAGAGTTCTGGCGTGCTGCGCAGCGCGGCGTGGGCGGAAGGGTTTGTGGAGGTGCTGGAGGGGACGACGCTGGAGATGGGCGACCGGGTCAATTTCATCCCGCTGAGTGAAGTCCTGAACTGAGCACAAATCCAATGTGGGAGGGGGCTTGCCCCCTCCCACATTTGGATCTTTGTAGGTTTGGAGGCGCTCAGTAATCATCCCCGCGCTCAGTCACATCCCGCTCCACCGGCCCGGCATTCGGGTCGTAACCCACCGGGAACTTGCCTTTGAGCGTCCAGGCAAACGCAATAATTTCGGCAATCGTGCGATACAACTCCTCCGGAATACTGTCGCCCAATTCCATGCGTGCCAGCAGTTTCACCAGCTCGGCATTCTCATAGATCGGGACTTCATTTTCCCGCGCCAGTTTCAGGATGGCTTCGGCCAGGGCGTCGTCGCCCTTGGCGGTCAGGGTCGGCGCTTGCTGGCCGTCGTACTTGAGCGCTATCGCCTGGCGCGGTGGGCTGGGGTTTTTCATGCGGTTTCGTCCACCCAGCGTTGCTCCAGTCCGGTTTTTGGCCCGCGCGGTGGTGTACCGAGGTGGCAGTCGAGGTCGCCGACGTTGAGGCCCGAGGTCACCAGGCGTTCACGCAAACTGCCCAAATGGCTTTCGATCAGGCTGGCGGTAAACGGTCGCGTGGCCCACAGCTGGCTGGACAATTTGCCCTGGGTCAGTTGCGCCTGAACCTGCAAAGGCCCCAGCGGCTCCATGTCCAGAGCCATCTCCACACGCCAGAGCATTTGCTTGGGGTCTTTTTTGTCTTTGCGTTCGGGCTGGTCCTTGTCCGGCGCCGGTTCCTCGCGCTGGAACTTGACCTGCAACGGCACGATGTCTTGCAAGGTGCGCATGGGGATTTCCAGTTGCCAGGTGGTTTGCAAGCGGCCATCGGCGGTGGTGCCGGTCTGCTCCAGGCTCGATAGCTGGTGGCTCTGCAGCCGCGAAATGGCGCCGGCGGCCAGGCGCAGCAGGTTTTCCAGGTCGCCTTCGCCTTCCAGTTTGGCCATCAACCGCTCGGGCAGCGGGAAGCCAACAGGCGTCTGCCGGGCGCTGACCTGACCCAACGTATTCAACGGGCTGCGCACAAAGTTGGGCATCACCTGGGCCAGGGTATTGGCGGCGAGGATTGCGCTCAGGTTGGTGCTGGCGGGCAGGGCGGGCAGCAGGTCCGCGACCAGCCGCAGCAGGGCGCCCTTCATGTCCAGCGGCGGCACTTGCGGGTTTTGCCCGGCGAGCAATTTGGCTTCCAGGAACGCGCCGCTGTTCTGGATCACCTGGGCCAGCACCTTGGGATTGCTCACCTGGGCCAGGTCGGGCAGGGCGGCCAGCAAGCGGTCGGCCGCCGCGCGCAGGTCGGCGGAGGTGCTGTCGCCGCGCGGCAGGTTCTGGATCGCGGTAAAGACTGCATCCAGCGAGCCCTGGCGACTTTGCTGGGTGGCGAGTTGCTGCGTGACCGCCAATTGATCCTTGAGGCCGCTCAACGGCACAAAATTCAACGTCTGCGCACTCTGCACCACGGCGCTGAGCAGGCTGCCGACGCGCAAGGGTTGCGGGCTTTCCACCGTAAGCGTCGCACCGGCCAACGCGTTATTGAGCACGGTGACCAATGAGCGGTAAATCGCCGGCTGCGCCGTGCCTTGCGGCAGCATCTGCGTGGTCAACACCTTGGCCTGTAACAGCGTGCCCACCGGCATCTGGTTGGTGTCGATGCGGGTGAGGGCGGCGACATTGGCGCTCAAGGCCTGCTGCAGGCTGAGGGTCAGGTTGCCCGCCGGGGTCTGGCTCACCGCCACATTGCTGCCCAACGGCAACGGCTGGGCGCTGCTGGCCTGCACCAGGGTCTGGCGGCCACCGTCGAGGGTCAGTTTGAGCAACAATTGAAAGGCTTCACCGCCTTGTTTAAGGGCGATGACTTCGGCATTCGCGGTTTTCCCCGGGTCGATCAAGCCGATCTGCGGTTCGAGCAGTTTCAGCAGTTCACCGCCCGCAGGCAGCGGCGCAGGCCCGGTAGCCGGGGCTGGAGGCAGCGTAGGAAGGTTGATCTCACCGGTCATCGTGCACGTCGTCTCTGGGGAAATTGCCCTCTTTAGAGTAGGGCATCGCATGTATAATGCCGCCCGTCTGCAAAGAGAGCGCTAAAAACCTCACAACTATTTGATCCAGCTCTCTAAAATCGGTCGCCAAAGCCGTTATTGTGCATCTCTCTATAACGGCCGCTGCACCGCCGACTTGAACCGTAAAGGCCCGCGATCTCTTGACCAGCCCTCTTCTTGAAGCCGTAGCGCTCTCCTGTGAACGCGACCTGCGCCTGCTGTTCGAACACCTCGAACTGCGGCTGGCGGGCGGCGACATGGTGCAGGTCAGCGGGCCCAATGGCAGCGGCAAGACCAGCCTGTTGCGCCTGCTGGCCGGGTTGATGCAGCCCACGGCCGGTGAAGTACGCCTCAACGGCAAACCCCTGAATCAACAACGCAGCACGCTGGCACGTAACCTGATCTGGATCGGCCACGCCGCCGGCATCAAGGACGTGCTCACCGCCGAAGAAAACCTCAGCTGGCTCAGCGCCCTGCATCACCCCGCATCTCGCGATGCCATCTGGCAGGCGCTGGCGGCGGTCGGCCTCCAGGGTTTTGAAGACGTGCCTTGCCACACCCTGTCCGCCGGCCAGCAGCGCCGCGTGGCCCTCGCGCGTTTGTACCTGCCCGGCCCGCCGTTGTGGATTCTCGACGAACCCTTCACCGCCCTCGACAAACACGGGGTTGCCCAGCTCGAAGAACACCTGGCGCAACATTGCGAGCAGGGCGGCACCGTCTTGCTGACCACCCACCACACGCTCACACGCCTGCCCGCCGGTTACCGCGAGCTGGATTTGGCGCGGTGGTCAGCATGAGTGTGTTCGCCCTGCTGGTCGCCCGCGAAGCGCGGCTGCTGTGCCGTCGCCCGGCCGAGCTGGCCAACCCGCTGGTGTTCTTTGCGATTGTGATCGCGCTGTTCCCGTTGGCGGTCGGCCCGGAGACTAAACTGTTGCAAACCTTGTCCCCAGGACTGGTGTGGGTGGCGGCGCTGTTATCGGTTCTGCTCTCGCTGGACGGGCTGTTTCGCAGTGATTTCGAAGACGGTTCCCTGGAACAGTGGGTCCTTTCGTCGCACCCATTGCCACTTCTGGTACTGGCCAAGGTGCTGGCACACTGGGCTTTTTCCGGCTTGGCGCTAGTCTTGCTCTCGCCGCTGCTGGCGATGATGCTGGGGTTGCCCGTCGAGTGCCTGCCGGTATTGTTGCTGTCCTTGTTGCTCGGTACGCCGGTGCTCAGCCTGTTGGGGGCGGTGGGCGCAGCGTTGACCGTCGGTTTGAAGCGTGGTGGCCTGCTGCTGGCCCTGCTGATTCTGCCTTTGTATATCCCGGTATTGATCCTCGGCAGTGGCGCTTTACAAGCCGCGCTCATGGGTATGCCGGCGACCGGTTACCTCCTGTGGCTGGCTAGCCTGACCGCCCTGGCGGTAACCCTGACACCCTTTGCCATAGCGGCCGGCCTGAAGATCAGCGTCGGCGAATAATGAGGTCTGACCCAGCGTTACGCTGAGTCAGTAAAGACCCTACGCTTCTCGCAACGACGAGCAGCAACCGTGAGAAACAGCAATGAACTGGACCTGGTTTCACAAGCTCGGCTCGCCCAAATGGTTCTACGGCATCAGTGGCAAGCTGCTGCCGTGGTTGAGCGTCGCCGCCATCCTGCTGATCGGCGTCGGGCTGGTTTGGGGTCTGGCCTTCGCGCCGCCCGACTACCAGCAAGGCAACAGCTTTCGCATCATCTATATCCACGTGCCTGCCGCGATGCTGGCCCAGTCCTGCTACGTGATGCTGGCGGTGTGCGGCATCGTCGGCCTGGTGTGGAAGATGAAGCTGGCCGACGTGGCCCTGCAATGCGCCGCGCCCATCGGTGCGTGGATGACCGCCGTGGCGCTGGTCACCGGCGCGATCTGGGGCAAGCCCACCTGGGGTTCGTGGTGGGTGTGGGATGCGCGACTAACGTCCATGTTGATCCTGCTGTTCCTGTACTTCGGTCTGATTGCCCTCGGTAACGCGATCAGTAATCGTGACAGCGCCGCCAAGGCCTGCGCGGTGCTGGCGATTGTCGGCGTGATCAACATCCCAATCATCAAATACTCGGTGGAGTGGTGGAACACCCTGCACCAGGGCGCCACCTTCACCCTCACCGAAAAACCGGCGATGCCCGTGGAAATGTGGGCGCCGCTGCTGCTGATGGTACTGGGCTTCTACTGTTTCTTCGGCGCCGTATTGCTGATGCGCATGCGCCTCGAAGTGCTCAAGCGTGAAGCCCGCGCCAGTTGGGTCAAGGCCCAAGTGCAGAGCAGCCTGGGAGCGCGCGCATGAGTTTTGCCTCGTTCAGTGATTTTCTCGCCATGGGCCATCACGGCCTGTATGTCTGGACGGCCTATGGCATCTGCCTGGCGGTGCTGGCCCTCAACGTCGTCGCGCCGATCCTGGCCCGCAAGCGTTACCTGCAACAAGAGGCGCGTCGTCTGCGCCGGGAGACCGAAAAGTGAACCCCCTGCGTAGAAAGCGTCTGTTGATCATCCTTGCCATCCTGGCCGGCGTCGGCATTGCCGTGGCCCTGGCCTTGAGCGCTTTGCAGCAGAACATCAACCTGTTCTACACCCCGACCCAGATCGCCAATGGCGAAGCACCTGTGGACACACGCATCCGCGCCGGCGGCATGGTGGAGAAGGGTTCGTTGAAACGCTCCGCCGACTCCCTGGACGTGACCTTCGTGGTCACCGACTTCAGCAAGTCCGTAACCATCAGCTATCGCGGCATCCTCCCGGACCTGTTCCGCGAAGGCCAGGGCATCGTCGCCCTGGGCAAGCTCAACGCCGAGGGCGTGGTGGTGGCCGACGAAGTGCTGGCCAAGCACGATGAGAAATACATGCCGCCGGAAGTCACCAAGGCCCTCAAAGACAGCGGCCAGTCCGCACCAACGCCTGCCAAGGAGGGCTAAGTGATGACGTCCGCACTGTTTATTCCCGAGTTGGGCCAGTTGGCGATGATCCTCGCCCTGTGCTTTGCCATCGTGCAGGCCGTGGTGCCGCTGCTCGGCGCCTGGCGTGGCGACCGCTTGTGGATGAGCCTGGCGCAGCCCGCCGCCTGGGGCCAGTTCGCGTTCCTGCTGTTCGCGTTCGGCTGCCTGACCTACGCCTTTATGACCGACGATTTTTCCGTCGCCTATGTAGCCAATAACTCCAACAGCGCCTTGCCCTGGTACTACAAGTTCAGCGCCGTGTGGGGCGCCCACGAAGGTTCGTTGCTGCTGTGGGCCTTGATCCTCGGCGGCTGGACCTTCGCGGTGTCGGTGTTCTCACGCCAACTGCCGCAAGTGATGCTGGCCCGCGTGCTGGCGGTGATGGGCATGATCAGCATCGGCTTCCTGCTGTTCCTGATCATGACCTCCAACCCGTTCAGCCGCATCCTGCCGCAGATTCCTACGGACGGGCACGACCTCAACCCGCTGCTGCAAGACATCGGCCTGATCGTGCACCCGCCGATGCTCTACATGGGTTACGTGGGGTTCTCGGTGGCCTTTGCCTTTGCCATCGCCGCCTTGCTTGGCGGGCGTTTGGACGCGGCGTGGGCGCGCTGGTCGCGGCCGTGGACCATCGTCGCCTGGGCCTTTCTCGGCATCGGCATCACCTTGGGCTCCTGGTGGGCCTACTACGAACTCGGCTGGGGCGGCTGGTGGTTCTGGGACCCGGTGGAAAACGCCTCGTTCATGCCTTGGCTGGTCGGCACCGCGTTGATTCACTCGTTGGCCGTCACCGAAAAACGTGGCGTGTTCAAGAGCTGGACGGTGCTATTGGCGATTGCGGCATTTTCCCTCAGCCTGCTCGGCACTTTCCTCGTGCGTTCCGGCGTACTGACTTCGGTGCATGCGTTCGCGTCCGACCCGGAGCGCGGCGTATTCATCCTGATTTTCCTGCTGTTTGTGGTCGGCGGTTCCCTCACGCTGTTCGCGCTGCGCGCGCCGGTGGTCAAGAGCCAGGTCGGTTTCAACCTGTGGTCGCGGGAAACCCTGTTGCTGGGCAATAACCTGGTGCTGGTGGTGGCCGCGTCGATGATCCTGCTCGGCACCCTGTACCCGTTGGTGCTGGATGCCCTGAGCGGCGCCAAGCTGTCCGTCGGCCCGCCGTACTTCAACGCGTTGTTTATCCCGTTGATGGGCCTGTTGATGGTGGTCATGGCCGTTGGCATGCTGGTGCGCTGGAAGGACACCCCGGTGAAATGGCTGGCCGGCATGCTGATGCCGGTGCTGCTGGGCAGCGTGGCCTTGGCGGTGATCGCCGGCATTGCTTACGGCGACTTCAACTGGGCGGTGCTCGCCACCTTCCTGCTCGCCGCCTGGGTATTGCTGGCCGGCGTGCGCGACATCTTCGACAAGACCCGCCACAAAGGCCTGCTCAAAGGTTTGCCGAGCCTGACCCGCAGTTACTGGGGCATGCAGATCGCCCACATCGGCATCGCCGTGTGCGCCCTCGGCGTGGTGCTGTCGAGCCAGAACAGCGCCGAGCGCGACCTGCGCCTGGCGCCGGGCGAGTCCATGGACCTGGCCGGCTACCACTTTATTTTCGAAGGTGCCAAGCACTTTGAAGGGCCGAACTTCACGTCGGACAAAGGCACCGTGCGCGTCGTCCGCAACGGCAAAGAGATCGCCGTGCTGCACCCGGAAAAACGCCTGTACACCGTACAGAGTTCGATGATGACCGAAGCCGGCATCGACGCCGGTTTCACCCGCGACCTCTATGTGGCGCTGGGTGAACCGCTGGGCGACGGCGCCTGGGCGGTGCGCGTGCATGTGAAGCCGTTTGTGCGCTGGATCTGGTTCGGCGGCTTGCTCACCGGCTTTGGTGGTTTGCTGGCGGCGCTGGATCGGCGTTATCGAGTCAAAGTGAAAAGCCGCGTGCGTGAAGCCCTCGGCCTGCAAGGAGCGGCGGTATGAAGCGTTGGTTGATGGTCTTGCCGCTGGCGGCCTTTCTGGTGATGGCGGTGTTCCTGTATCGCGGCCTGTACCTGGACCCGGCCGAGCTGCCGTCGGCGATGATCGGCAAGCCGTTTCCGGCGTTTAGCCTGCCGACGGTGCAGGGCGACAAGACCCTGACCCAGGCCGACCTGCTGGGCAAACCGGCGCTGGTCAACGTGTGGGGCACCTGGTGCATCTCCTGCCGCGTCGAACACCCGGTGCTGAACAAACTGGCCGAGCGGGGTGTGGTGATCTACGGGATCAACTACAAGGACGACAACGCCGCCGCCTTGAAGTGGCTGGCCGAATTCCACAACCCGTACCAGCTGGATATCCGCGATGAAGACGGCAACCTCGGTTTGAACCTCGGTGTGTACGGCGCCCCGGAAACCTTCTTCATCGATGCCAAGGGCGTGATTCGCGACAAATACGTCGGCGTGATCGACGAAGTGGTGTGGCGCGAGCAACTGGCCGCCAAGTACCAGGCGCTGGTCGATGAGGCCAAGCCATGAAGCGTCTGTTAGCCGCTGCTGTTCTAGCGCTTGGATTGGTCGGCGTCGCCCATGCTGCCATCGACACTTACGAGTTTGCCAAGGACGGTGACCGCGAGCGTTTCCGCGAGCTGACCAAGGAACTGCGCTGCCCCAAGTGCCAGAACCAGGACATCGCCGACTCCAACGCGCCGATTGCCGCCGACTTGCGCAAAGAGATCTTCCGCATGCTGGGGGAGGGCAAGGACAACCAGCAGATCATCGACTTCATGGTCGACCGCTACGGTGATTTCGTGCGCTACAAACCGGCGCTCACCGGCAAGACCGCGCTGCTCTGGTTCGGCCCCGCCGGGCTGCTGTTGGCCGGTGTGGTGGTGATGGCGGTGATCGTGCGCCGCCGCCGCGCCGCGCCCACCGATGGTTCCGACGCGCTGTCCCCTGATGAGCGTAAACGCCTCGACCAATTGCTGGACACCAAGACTGATGATTGATTTCTGGCTCGCAGCCGGCTTGCTGCTTCTGATTGCCCTGAGTTTCCTGTTGATCCCTGTACTGCGCGACCGCCGCGCCCAGCGCGAAGAGGACCGCACCGCGTTGAACGTGGCGCTGTACCAGGAACGCGTGGCCGAGCTGCAAGTGCAGCAGGACGAAGGTGTACTGAACGCCGCGCAACTCGACACCGGCCGCGCCGAAGCCGCGCGCGAATTGCTCGCCGACACCGAAGGCGTGGAAAAGCCCCGGGAATCGCGCCTGGGCAAACCGCTGCCCTTGCTCGCGGCATTCCTGGTGCCGGTGCTCGGCGTTGCGCTGTACCTGCATTACGGCGCCAGCGACAAGGTCGAACTGACCCGCGAATTCTCCCAGCCGCCGGCGTCCATGGAAGACATGACCCACCGCCTGGAACGCGCCGCCGCCGCCCAGCCGGACTCGGCCGAAGGCTTGTACTTCCTCGGTCGCGCCTACATGGCCCAGGACCGTTCCGCCGATGCCGCGCGCATCTTCGAACGCACCGTGGCCCTGGCCGGCCGCCAGCCCGAATTGCTCGGGCAGTGGGCCCAGGCGCAGTACTTTGCCGACAACAAACAGTGGTCACCGAAGGTCCAGGCCCTGACCGATGAAGCGTTGAAGCTGGACCCCAAGGAAGTCACCAGCCTCGGTCTGCTCGGTATCGCCGCCTTTGAAGGCCAGCGTTATCAAGACGCAATCGACTACTGGAACCGCTTGCTGGCGCAACTGCCGCCGGAAGACAACTCCCGTGCCGCGCTGCAGGGCGGCATCGACCGCGCCGCCGAGAAACTCAAGGAAAGTGGCGGCAGCGTCGCACAGAAAACCGTGATGAAAGTGCGCGTGGATCTGTCCGCCGAGGTCAAGGCCAAGGCCTTGCCGACCGACACGGTGTTCATTTTCGCCCGTGCCGTCAGCGGCCCGCCGGCGCCGTTGGCGGCCAAGCGAGTGACCGTCGCCGACTTGCCCATCACCGTCGAACTGGGCGATGCCGACGCGATGATGCCGCAGTTGAAACTGTCGAACTTCCCCGAAGTCCAACTGGTTGCGCGCGTATCCCGGGCAGGTCTTCCGACTGCCGGCGAGTGGATCGGCCGCAGCCAACCCCTGGCCAGCAGCACCACTGCCACGCAGGCGCTGACCATCGACAGTCCGGACCAGTAATTTCGAGGAAACGCCTATGACCGCATTTGCACGTATCACCCTGCTCAGCCTCGTTTTAGGCCTGAGTGCTTGTGCGGTCCACCGCCCACCTCCGGCGCCGACGGGCCCGACCATCCCGCCGTCGGGCCCGTCGACCCAGCCGAGCACGAAGCCTTCCGGCCCGGTGACCCCGCCGCCGAAGCCGCTGCCAACCAAGTCGCCAACCTTCGCCCCGCCGCCGGGCGCTGCCAGCCACTGGGACGGCAAAATGCAGGTGTACGTGCTGGACGACCAGCCCGACACCTTCTACCGCCAGCGCACCTACTACCGCTGGAGCAACGGCTGGAGCCGCTCCATCAGCCCCAACGGGCCCTGGGAAGACACCGACGTGCAGGGCGTGCCGCCGGGGTTGAGCAAGCAGTACGCGCAATGACAACTTGAAATCCAATCCTCCAAACACCGGGGGGCAAATGTGGGAGGGGGCTTGCCCCCGATGGCAGTGTGTCAGCTACAGATTTATCAGCTGACACACCCTCATCGGGGGCAAGCCCCCTCCCACATTTTGATCGCCTCAGCCATCAGGCCACGGGACACTCCCAAATCAGCCAGGAAAAGGTGAGCCATACGCAGGTTGGTCGACCGGGGAATGGAAACCCGGCAGGGGCAGGCCCTCCTGCGTACAGCTCGGGCGACATAATGAGCATTGTCTGAACAGCGGTGAATAGGCAAAGTCCGGTATGTTGCTATCCCTATTTCCTTTCTTCGAGACGGACCTCATGCACCTCTACGTCATCCGCCACGGCGAAACCTGGGCCAATGCCGAGCACCGTTACCTCGGTGCACTCGACCCGGAACTGACCGAGCGGGGCAGGGAGCAGGCGGCGTCTATCAGCAAAAAGCTGCCCACCGGCATTCAGGTGATGATCGTCTCCCCACGCCTGCGCGCCCAGCAAACCGCGCAGATTCTTAACCGTGAACTGAACCTTGAACCCGTGACCATGGACAGCTTCCGCGAACGCGACGTCGGCGTATTCGAAGGGCTGACCCAGGCGCAAGCCAAGGCCTTGCATCCAGCGCTTTGGGCGCAGAACATCACGCGGCAATGGGCGGCGGGGCCCACGGGTGGCGAGTCGATTGCCGAGGTGGTTACGCGAGTGCACCAAGGCCTTGCCGAGTTGGCGGCACTTTATCCAACCCAGGCGGTTTTGCTGGTGGCACATGGTTTTTTGGCAAAGGTGATCCGGGCGTTGGCCATCGGGGACTTCTCGGACTTTTACACCTGGCAGCTTTCAAATGGAGAAATGCTGGTCCTCGAGGATTTTGAACTGCGGATGCTTGCGACTGTTTCGCCCTTCGAATCTCACTGAACCACCGCAACCTTTCACAAAACCTTCATCCAACCGACCCCCTCCAGTCATGTGCAAGTCATAGGTCTGACACCTCCCGCGCCTACTGTCGTTTGAACTCAACCGCAGCCATCCCCCGGCTGTTCAAACAAGACAGAGAAGCCCATGACTCACGCTATCCATGTCGATCACTTGAACAAGACCTTTGCGAAGAAGTCCGCATTGGTCGACCTCGAACTCACCATTGCCCCGGGTGAGATGGTCGCGCTGATTGGCGCTTCCGGTTCCGGCAAGTCCACTTTGCTGCGCCACTTGGCGGGCCTGGCCTGTTGCGACAAGGGCAATGGCGGCCGCGTCACGGTGCTGGGCCGCGAGGTACAGGCCAGTGGTCGTTTGAACGGCAAAGTGCGGCGGTTGCGTGCCGACATCGGCTACATCTTCCAGCAGTTCAACCTGGTCAACCGCCTGAGCGTGCTCGACAACGTGCTGCTCGGCTGCCTCGGGCGCATGCCGCGCTGGCGTGGCAACCTCGGGTTGTTCAATGCCGAAGAGAAGGCCTTTGCCCTCGAATCCCTGGCGCGCGTCGGCCTCGCCGACCTGGCGGCGCAGCGCGCTTCCACCCTGTCCGGCGGCCAGCAGCAGCGCGTGGCGATTGCCCGGGCCTTGACCCAGCGCGCCGAAGTGATCCTCGCCGACGAGCCCATCGCTTCGCTGGACCCGGAGTCGGCGCGCAAGGTCATGGAGATCCTCGCCGACATCAACCGCCGCGACGGCAAGACGGTGGTGGTGACCCTGCATCAAGTCGATTACGCCATGCGTTATTGCCCTCGCGCCGTGGCACTCAAGGGCGGGCGCATTCATTTCGACGGCCAGGGCAGCGCGATGAGCAGCCAGTTCCTCAATGATTTGTACGGTGCCGACGTCGACACCAGCCTGATGTTTTCCGACCAGACCCGCCAAACCCTGGTAACCCCTCGGCTGGCCCTGGCGCGCGCTTGAAACCCTACTCACGACCCACAGGAAACCCTTCCATGTTGAACCGTATCGGCCACGTGTTTCTGTCTGCCGTGTTGCTGGCCAGCGTCGCAATGGGCAATGCCCACGCCGCCGACAAAGCCATCAATTTCGGCATCATGTCCACCGAGTCTTCGCAGAACCTCAAGAGCATTTGGCAGCCATTTCTGGATGACATGCACAAGAAGACCGGCCTGACCATCAACGCCACTTTCGCCTCCGACTATGCCGGCCTGATCCAGGGCATGCGCTTCAACAAAGTCGACGTGGCGTGGCTGGGCAACAAGGCGGCGATGGAAGCGGTGGACCGCTCCAACGGCGAGATCTTCGCCCAGACCGCCGCCGCCAATGGCGCAGCCGGGTACTGGAGCGTGCTGATCGTGCGCAAGGACAGCCCGATCAACAACGTCGAAGACATGCTCAAAAATGCCAAGAACCTGACCTTCGGCAACGGCGATCCGAACTCCACCTCGGGCTACCTGGTGCCGGGCTACTACGTGTTCGCCAAGAACCACGTGGACGCCGCCACCGCCTTCAAGCGCACGCTGAACTCCAGCCATGAAGTCAACGCACTCAGCGTGGCCAAGGGGCAGTTGGACGTGGCCACCTTCAACACCGAAAGCTGGGACCGCCTTGAAGTCACCCAGCCGGACAAGGCAGCACAGCTCAAGGTGATCTGGAAGTCGCCGCTGATCCCCGCCGACCCGATGGTGTGGAGCAAGGCGCTAAGCGACAGCGAGAAGACCAAGATCCGCGATTTCTTCGCTAACTATGGCGATACCGACGAAGAGAAGGCCGTGCTGAAGAACATGCAGCTGGGCAAGTTCCTCGCCTCCAACGACGACCAACTGCTGCCGATTCGTCAGCTGGAACTGTTCAAGCAGCGCACCACCATCAGTGCCGACGCCAAGCTTGAAGCTGGCGACAAGGCCAAGAAACTCGCCGACATCGACGCCGACCTGGCCAAGCTGCAACAGCGCATCTCCGAGCTCGACAAGAAAACCGCAGCCAACGGCTAACCCCTGTGGGAGGGGGCTTGCCCCCGATAGCGGTGTGTCATTCAGCCCATCCGTGACTGATCCATTGCCATTCGGGGGCAAGCCCCTCCCACATTTACCGAGAGTGATCCATGACTACTCTGCACGCTGAAGCTGTCGGCAAACGCACCTGGCCGCAATACCTCGGCTGGGGCCTGTTCCTGGTCCTGCTGGCCTGGGCCTGGCACGGCGCGGAGATGAACCCGCTGGCGCTGTACCGCGATTCCGGAAACATGGCCACCTTCGCCGCCGACTTCTTCCCGCCGGACTTCCACGAATGGCGCTCCTACCTCAAGGAGATGATCGTCACCGTCCAAATCGCCCTCTGGGGCACGGTGCTGGCGATTGTCTGCTCGGTGCCGCTGGGCATTCTCTGTGCCGACAACATCACCCCCTGGTGGGTACACCAACCGCTGCGCCGGGTGATGGATGCGTTCCGCTCCATCAATGAAATGGTGTTCGCCATGCTGTTTGTTGTCGCGGTCGGCCTCGGTCCTTTCGCCGGCGTGTTGGCCCTGTGGATCAGCACCACCGGCGTACTCGCCAAGCTGTTTGCCGAAGCCGTCGAAGCCATCGACCCAGGCCCGGTAGAAGGCGTACGTGCCACCGGCGCGAGTGCCTTGCAGGAAGTGATCTACGGCGTAATCCCGCAAGTGATGCCGCTGTGGGTCAGCTACGCGCTGTACCGCTTCGAAGCCAACGTGCGCTCGGCCACCGTGGTCGGCATGGTCGGTGCCGGCGGGATCGGCGTGATCCTCTGGGAAAACATTCGCGCCTTCCAGTTCGTACAAACCTGCGCGGTGCTGCTGGTGATCATCGTGGTGGTGAGCTGTATCGACGTGCTGTCCCAACGCCTGCGCAAGCAGTTCATCTGACGCCTGAGGGGTGCCCGCGCGGCGCTTTTTTTAAGCATGCAGTTGTCTAGACAAGAAGAGCCGGTGTACCGCGAACTCGCGGACATCCTGCGCCGTGAACTCAGCAGCTACAGCGCCGGCGACTTCCTGCCCGGCGAGGTGCACATGGCCGAGCGTTTTGGCGTCAACCGCCATACCTTGCGCCGCGCCATCGACGAGCTGGTGTTCGAAGGCAGCCTGTTGCGCCGCCAGGGCAAGGGCACCCAGGTGCTCGACCGCCCGCTGATTTACTCGATGGGCGCCGAGACCTCCTACAGCCAGTCGCTGTCGGCCCAGGGCGTGGGCGTCGAGGCCGTGCTGCTCAAGCGCCGCTACTGCTACGCCAGCCGCGACGAAGCCCTGCACCTGGGCATCGCCGAAATGGCGCCGATGATCGAACTGCAAACCCTGCGCAAGCTCGACCACCAGCCCGTCAGCCTGATCCGCCACCGCTACTGCGCCAGCCGCGCGCCGTTGCTGGCCGACTACACCGGCGGCTCCCTGCGCCAGTACTTGCGTGAGCGCGAGCTGCCCTTGACCCGCACCCAAAGCCTGATCGGTGCGCGGTTGCCCAACCGTGACGAAGCCGCGCTGCTGCTGATGCCCAGGCATTTGCCGGCGCTCACGGTATTTACCCTTTCCTGCGATCGCGACGGCCGCCCGGTGGAGCTGGCGCAGTCCACCAGCCGTTCGGATCGCTTTCAGTACCAAGTGGTGACTTGAATGATGAATGTGTCCCCGCGACAACAGTGGATCGGCGTGTTAGCCCGCGCCCAACTCAGTGAACTGCAACCTCACGAAGCAGCCTTGAAGGACGCCGAATACCAACTGATCCGCGCCCCGGAAATCGGCATGACCCTGGTGCGTGGCCGCATGGGGGGTGATGGCGCCGCCTTCAACGTCGGCGAGATGAGCGTGACCCGCTGCGTGGTGCGCCTGGCCGATGGCCGCACCGGCTACAGCTACCTGGCCGGGCGCGACAAGCTCCACGCCGAGCTGGCCGCCCTGGCCGACGCCCACCTGCAAGGCAGCCAGCCGAGCCTCTGGCTCAGCGACTTGATCACCGCGCTGGCCAATGCCCAGGCCCGGCGGCGCGCGCAAAAAGAAGCCGACACGGCGGCCACCAAGGTCGAGTTCTTCACCCTGGTGCGAGGAGAAAACTGATGAATGCTCACCTGTTGCAACCGGCCTTCGTCGACCCGGTGCTGGATGCCCAGCGCGGTTTTCGCACGGCGCTCAAGGCCTTGGCCGAGCCGGGGTTGATCCAGCATTTGCCCTCCGCCCCACGCCTGGATGGCCTGGCCCCCGCCACCTATGCGCTGTGCCTGGCCCTGCTGGATATGGACACGCCGCTGTGGCTGGCGCCGAGCTTCGACACGCCGCTGATCCGCGCCAACCTGGCCTTCCACTGCGCCTGCCCGCTCACGGACAAGCGCGAAGACGCTGTGTTCGCCTTGCTCGGTGAACAGGACCTGCTCGACCTCAGCGGCTTTGACCACGGCAACGACCGCTACCCGGACCAGTCCTGCACCTTGCTCGTGCAGCTCACCGACCTGGAAGCCGGTCGCAGCCTGCAATGGCATGGCCCCGGCATCAAGACTCAGCGCCAGGTGCACCTGCCGGTACCCCAAGCTTTCTGGCAGGAGCGCCAGCGCCGCGAAGCCTTCCCCCGTGGCCTGGACGTGCTGTTCGCCGCCGGCCATCACCTGATCGGCCTGCCACGCAGCAGCCGCATTGCACAGGAGCACGCCTGATGTACGTAGCCGTCAAAGGTGGCGAACAGGCCATCGACAATGCCCACCGCCTGCTGGCGAAAAAACGCCGGGGCGATACGGCGATTCCCGAACTGAGCGTGACGCAGATCCGCGAGCAACTGCCGTTGGCCGTCGCACGGGTGATGACCGAAGGCTCGCTGTTCGATGAAGAGCTCGCCGCCCTCGCGATCAAGCAAGCGGCGGGGGACCTGGTGGAAGCGATCTTCCTGCTGCGCGCCTACCGCACCACATTGCCGCGCTTCAGCCCGAGCCTGCCGATCGATACATCACAGATGTCCTTGAGCCGGCGTTTGTCCGCCACCTTCAAGGACGTGCCCGGCGGCCAGCTGCTCGGCCCAACGTTCGACTACACCCACCGCCTGCTGGATTTCTCGCTGCTGGCCGAGGGCCAATACCCAGGTCCGCAGACTACCGCAGACGCGCGTATCGAAGCCTGCCCGCGGGTGCTCGGCTTGCTCGCCAAGGAAGGCTTGATCAAGCACGAAACCGACGACAACGCCAGCGTTGCCGACATCACCCGCGACCCGCTGGAATACCCCGCCAGCCGCGCCGAGCGCCTGCAAGCCTTGGCCCGTGGCGACGAGGGTTTCCTGTTGGCGCTGGGCTACTCGACCCAACGCGGTTACGGGCGCAACCACCCGTTTGCCGGTGAGATTCGCATCGGCGACGTGGAGGTGTGGATCGACCCCGAGGAGCTGGGTTTCCCCATCTGCCTGGGCAGCATCGAAGTCACCGAGTGCGAGATGGTCAACCAGTTTGTCGGCTCGGCCACCGAGCTGGCGCAGTTCACCCGTGGCTACGGGCTGGCGTTCGGGCATGCCGAGCGCAAGGCCATGGGCATGGCGCTGGTGGACCGCTCGCTGCGCGCCGAGGAATACCACGAAGAGATCGTCTCGCCGGCCCAGCGCGAAGAATTTGTGCTGGCCCACTGCGACAACGTCGAGGCTGCCGGTTTTGTCTCGCACCTCAAATTGCCTCACTACGTGGACTTCCAGTCCGAACTGGAACTGATCCGCAAACTGCGCCAACCGGCCGAGGGCCCAAGCCATGACTGATCGCGACCCGGCCTACAACTTCGCCTACCTCGACGAACAGACCAAACGCATGATCCGCCGCGCCTTGCTCAAGGCCGTGGCGATCCCCGGTTACCAGGTACCGTTCGGTGGCCGCGAGATGCCGTTGCCCTACGGCTGGGGCACCGGCGGTATGCAACTGACCGCCGCGATCCTCGGCGACGATGACGTGCTCAAGGTCATCGACCAGGGTGCGGACGACACCACCAACGCCGTGTCGATCCGGCGCTTCTTCGCGCGCACTGCCGGCGTCGCCACCACCGAAGCCACGCCCGACGCCACGGTGATCCAGACCCGCCACCGCATCCCGGAAACCCCGCTGCAGGCCGGGCAGATCATGGTCTACCAGGTGCCGATCCCGGAGCCTTTGCGCTTTATCGAACCGTCGGAAACCGAGACGCGGACCATGCACGCCCTCAACGATTACGGGGTGATGCACGTAAAACTCTACGAAGACATCGCCACCTTCGGCCATATCGCCACCAGCTACGCCTACCCGGTGATGGTGGATGAGCGCTACGTGATGGACCCATCGCCGATCCCCAAATTCGACAACCCCAAACTCGACATGAGCCCGGCGCTGATGCTGTTCGGCGCCGGTCGCGAAAAGCGCCTGTACGCGGTGCCGCCGTACACCCAGGTCAGCAGCCTGGACTTTGAAGACCACCCGTTCGAAGTGCAGAAGTGGGACCACACCTGCGCCATCTGCGGCAGCCACGAATCCTTCCTCGATGAGCTGATTCTGGACGACGCCGGCACCCAGAGTTTCGTCTGCTCCGACACCTGGTACTGCGCGCAACGCGTCAAGGAGAACATCCAGTGAGCCAGCCGTTATTGCAAGTGCGTGACCTGTCCCTGTTGTACGGCCCGGAGAAGGGCTGCCAGGGTGTGAGTTTTGATCTGTACCCCGGCGAAGTGCTGGGGATTGTCGGCGAGTCCGGCTCGGGCAAATCCACCTTGCTCTCGTTGTTGAGCGGGCGTTTGCCGCCGCAAGCGGGAAGCATCGGCTACCGCAGCAAGGACGGTGAATGGCTGGATTTGTACAGCGCCAGCGAAGCCGAGCGCCGCACCTTGTTGCGCACCGAATGGGGCTTTGTCGAACAGAACCCCCGCGACGGCCTGCGCATGGGCGTGTCGGCCGGCGCCAATATCGGCGAGCGCCTGATGGCCCAGGGCGTGCGCAACTATGCGCAGCTGCGCGGCGCCGGTCTCGACTGGCTGGGCCAGGTGGAGATCGACCCGCAGCGCATCGATGATTTGCCGCGCACCTTCTCCGGCGGCATGCAGCAACGTCTGCAAATCGCCCGCAACCTGGTGTCCAGCCCGCGCCTGGTGTTCATGGACGAACCCACCGGCGGCCTCGACGTATCGGTGCAGGCCCGTTTGCTCGACCTGCTGCGCGGCCTGGTGCGCGAGCTGGACCTGGCCGTGGTGATCGTCACCCACGATTTGGCCGTGGCGCGCCTGCTGGCCGACCGCCTGATGGTGATGCGCCGCTCGCGGGTGGTGGAAACCGGGCTCACCGACCAGATCCTCGACGATCCACAGCACCCTTACTCTCAATTGCTGGTGTCTTCGGTATTGCAGCCATGATGAATGCCTTGATCGAGGTCCGTGACCTCTCGAAAACCTTCACCCTGCATCAGCAGCACGGCGTGGTGCTCAACGTGCTACGCGGTTTGGAATTCAGTGTGCAGGCCGGCGAATGCCTGGTGCTGCACGGCCAGTCCGGCGCCGGCAAAAGCACCTTGCTGCGCACCCTGTACGGCAACTACCTGCCGGCCGGTGGCAGCATCCGCGTGCAGCACGCGGGTGAGTGGCTGGAACTGGTCGGCGCCGAGCCGCGCGACATCCTGCGGGTGCGCCAGCAAACGCTGGGCTATGTCAGCCAGTTCCTGCGCGTAATCCCCCGCGTGGCCTGCCTGGATGTGGTGATGGAGCCTGCGCTGGCGCGCGGCTGGTCGAGGGCCAATGCGCAGTCCCGCGCCGAGCACTTGCTGACGCGCCTGAATATCCCCCAGCGCCTGTGGCAACTGGCGCCCGGCACCTTCTCTGGTGGCGAGCAGCAGCGCGTCAACATCGCCCGCGGCTTCATGGTCGAGTGGCCGGTGATGCTGCTGGACGAGCCCACCGCGTCCCTGGATGACAACAACCGCCAGGTGGTGCTGGAACTGATGAACGAAGCCAAGGCCGGCGGCGCCGCGCTGATCGGCATCTTCCACGACCGGGCCGCCCGTGAAGCGGTTGCCGACCGCCATTTCGACATGACCCCCGCACCCGTCGCCGCAGAGGAATACGCACATGCCCGCTGAACAGATCCTCAGCAATGCCCAGATCGTCACGGCCGAACGCGTGTTCCTCGGCTCGGTGGTGCTGCGCGACGGCAAGATTGTCGACCTCGCCGAAGGCCGCAGCCAGTTGCCCCAGGCCCAGGACCTGAGCGGCGATTACCTGCTGCCGGGGCTGGTGGAATTGCACACCGACAACCTGGAAAAACACATGACCCCGCGCCCCGGCGTGGACTGGCCGTCGACCTCGGCGGTGCTCAGCCATGACGCGCAGATCATCGCGGCGGGCATCACCACGGTGTTTGACGCGGTGTCCATCGGCGACGTGAACCCCAAGGGCAATCGCATGAAAAAGCTGCCGGCGATGCTCGATGCCATCGCCCAGGCCGAAGGTGCCGGCCTGACCCGCGCCGAGCACCATCTGCACCTGCGCTGCGAGCTGTGCCACCCGGACACCCTCAGCGTGTTTCGCGACCTGGTGGAAAACCCGTTGGTGCGGCTGGTGTCGGTGATGGACCATTCGCCGGGCCAGCGCCAGTTCGTGCTCGAATCCAAGTACCGTGAGTACTACATGGGCAAGTACCACCTCAACGACGAAACCATGGACGCCTTTATCGTGCTGCAAATGGCCAACTCCCGGGAGTACAGCGACCGCTACCGCGCGGCCATCGTCGAGCATTGCCTGGCGCGCGGGTTGTCGGTGGCCAGCCATGACGATGCAACCCTGGCCCACGTGGAAGAGTCGGCGCGTTACGGCATGACCATCGCCGAATTCCCCACCACCCTGGAGGCCGCCAAAGGCTGTCAGGCGCTGGCCATGAAAGTGCTGATGGGTGCGCCGAACGTGGTGCGCGGTGGGTCGCACTCGGGTAATGTGGCCGCCGCCGGCCTGGCTGCCGAGGGCTTGCTGGATATACTCTCCAGCGACTACTACCCGGCCAGCCTGTTGCAGGCGGCGTTCGTGCTGGCCGACCAGCAGGATGGCGGCGACCTGTCGCGGGCGGTCAAGATGATCAGCCTGGCCCCGGCGCAAGCGGCGGGCCTGGCTGATCGCGGTGAAATTGCCGTCGGCCTGCGCGCCGACCTGGTGCAAGCCCGCAGCCGTGAAGGGTTGCCTGTAGTCCAACAAGTCTGGCGGCAAGCGAAGAGGGTGTTTTGATGGCAGGCAGGTTGATCTATCTCATCGGGCCATCGGGTTCGGGCAAGGACAGCCTGCTGGATGCCGCACGCCCTCGGTTGGCCGAGCGCGGCTGCCGCATTGTGCGCCGCGTTATCACTCGCTCGGCAGAAGCCGTCGGTGAGGCGGCGCAAGGGGTAAGCCCGGAGCAGTTCGCCGCGTTGCAGGCCGAGGGCGCGTTTGCCCTCAGTTGGCAGGCGAATGGGTTGTCCTATGGCATCCCGCGTGAGATCGACGACTGGCTGGCGGCGGGGGACGACGTGCTGGTCAACGGCTCCCGCGCGCACCTGGCGCACACCCGCGAACGTTATCCGAACCTGCTGGTGTTGTTGCTCACGGTGGATCAAGCCGTGCTGCGCCAGCGCCTGATCGCCCGGGGGCGTGAGGCCCTGGCGGATATCGAAGAGCGCTTGGCGCGCAATGCACGCTTCACCGCCGAGCTGATTGCGGGCAATGGCGCGGGGTTGTTTGTACTGGACAATTCCGGCCCCTTGGAAAACACCGTTGAGCGCCTGCTGTGCTGCCTTGACCACGGGCACTCGGCATGCGCCTGACCCTGCTTGGCACCGGTGACGCGCGGCAAGTCCCGGTGTACGGCTGCGACTGCGCCGCGTGCGAGTTGGCGCGTAGCGATGCAAGCCTGCGCCGCCGTCCGTGCAGCGCGTTGATCGAGTGCGGCGACCAACGCTGGTTGATCGACAGCGGCTTGCCCGACCTCACCGAACGCTTCCCGCCGCGCAGCTTCAACGGGATTTTCCAGACCCACTACCACGCCGATCACGCCCAGGGTTTGTTGCACCTGCGCTGGGGCCAGGGCCTGGTGATTCCGGTGCACGGCCCGGCGGACTCGGAGGGGCTGTCCGACCTGTACAAGCACCCGGGCATCCTCGATTTCAGCCAGCCGTTTGCCGAGTTCGAGACGCGCCAGTTCGGCGAGCTGCGCGTCACCGCGCTGCCGCTGCAGCATTCCAAACTCACCTTGGGGTATTTGCTGGAGGGCGAGGGCCGGCGCATCGCCTACCTCACCGACACCGTTGGCTTGCCGCCGGAAACCTTGGCCTGGCTGCAACGCGAACCGCTGGACGTGCTGGTGGTGGACTGCTCCATGCCGCCACAGCCGCAAGCGCCACGCAATCACAACGACCTGACCCTGGCGCTGCAAAGCATCGAGGACACCGGCGCGCAGCTGGGTGTGCTGACCCATGTGGGGCACACACTGGATGCCTGGTTGCTGACGCATCGGCGCGAGTTGCCACGGCATGTGACGGTGGGGTGGGATGGGCGGATTCTCTAAGTAGCGCAAACCCACTGTGGGAGGGTGCTTGCCCCCGATAGCGGTCCATCAGCTACAGATGGGCTGGCTGACCCAGCGCATTCGCGGGCAAGCCCCCTCCCACAGTGGGTTTGCAGTGTTTTCAAGCCTGTATTTCAAATCGGGGTCCCTGGGTTGTCCGCCCCAGGCATCAGGCCTAACCCAGCAAGCCTTGCACATACTCCACAAACGCCCGCGCCTTGGCGCTCGCCATCCTCCCGGTGGGGAACCCTGCCCATAAATCCCGGGGCGGCGGTTTCCAATCGGTCAGCACCGCTTTGACCTCGCCGCTGGCCAATCCCCAGGCGCTTGGCGGCAGCCGAGAACGAGCCGGTTTCGACGACGTGGACGAAGGTTTCCATGGTGGTTAGGCGGAGCCGAGGGTTCAGGAATAAAGCGCGAGTTTTCAACATCCAGTAAAACAGCCGCCAGTCGGGATGAGCAATTCTGTGCTTGAGTAAAGATAACTCTAGGGTTACTTTTATTCGGGCCAAGCCAAGGAGGCTGGAGTGCAAAGCAGGCTATTGATCAAGGAGCTGCAAGAGGCGGGTTGGGTGTTGGATCGGGTCACGGGCAGTCATCATATTTTTACCCATCGCTATAACCCGTACACGATCCCGGTGCCGCACCCGAAGAAGGACCTGCCGCTGGGCACCGTCAGAAGCATCAGGAAACGCGCCGGGCTGTTTGAGTTTTAAGGAGAGTATTCATGCAATACCCAATCTGCATCGAATGGGGCGATGACTTTACCGCCACCGGTATTCAGATCCCCGATATCCCTGGCGCAGTCACCGCCGGGGACAGTTTTGAAGAGGCGTACAACGCCGCGGTGGAAGTCGCGCACATCATGCTGCAAGAGATTGCGGCAGAGGGTGGGCCGATTCCGATGCCCACCTCGGTGGCCAATCATCACGCTCACGAAGACTACGCCGGGATGGGCTGGGGGATGTTGGAGCTGGACATCTCGCCCTATCTGGGCAAGACCGAGAAGGTCAACGTGACCTTGCCCGGTTATGTGATCCAGCGCATCGACCGTTATGTGCGTGAGCACAAGGTCAAAAGCCGCTCGTCATTTCTGGCGGATGCGGCTTTGGAGAAATTGGTGCGTTCTTAAGCGGTTGCGATCGCAACTTGCCGTGACGCACTGAGAAAGCGCAACAACGCCACCAGCGGGAATGCACTGCCCACCAGCATCACCCCCAGCCAGCCGCCGTGTTCGTACACGCTGCTGGCAATGGCCGAGCCGAAGGCGCCGCCGATGAAGATGCTGGTCATGTACAGCGCGTTCAAACGGCTGCGGCTGTTGGCGTCGAGGGCGTAGATGGCACGTTGGCCGAGGACCATGTTCATCTGCACGCAAAAATCCAGGACTACGCCGGTCACTGCCAGGCCGATCACGCTGTACAGCGGGTGCACGAAGGCCGGCAGGAAGCTCAGCGCGGCAAACAGCATGGCCAGCAGCGACGCGCGGTGGGTGTGCCCGGCATCCGCCAGGCGCCCGGCGATCGGTGCGGCAATCGCGCCCAGGGCGCCGACCAGCGCAAACAGCGCGATTTCGCTTTGGCTCAGGCCGTGATTGCGTGCCAGTTCCAGGGGCGCGGCGGTCCAGAACAGGCTGAACGTGGCGAACATGCAGCCTTGGTAAAACGCGCGTTGGCGCAGCAGCGGCTGTTCACGCAGCAGGGTGCCGAGCGAGCGCAACAGTTGGCCGTAGCTGGCGCTGTGGTCGGGCTGGCGCTTGGGGATGGTCAGCATCAGCACCACGCTGATAAACGCCATCAACGCGGCCGCCGCCATGAACATCGCGCGCCAGCCGAAGTGGTCGGCGACTACGCTGGACACCGGCCGTGCCAGCAGGATACCCAGCAGCAGGCCGCCCATGATGCTGCCGACCACCCGGCCACGGGATTCGGCAGGCGCCAGGTGCGCGGCCAGCGGGATAAGGATTTGCACCGAGACGGAACTGAATCCGATCAGCAACGACACAAGCAGGAACAAATTCGGCTGCTCGGTAAACGCTGCACCCAGTAGGCTGGCGATGGCCACCACGGTGGTAATGATCATCAGCTTGCGGTTTTCCAGCAGGTCACCCAGGGGCACCAGGAAGAACAGGCCCAGGGCATAACCGATTTGCGTCAGGGAGACGATCAGGCTGGCCATGGCGGGCGTAAGGCCAATGTCCGGCGCGATCAGTTCGATGATCGGCTGCGCGTAGTAGATGTTGGCGACGATGGCGCCGCAGCAAAACGCAAACAGCATCACCATGCTCCGGGTCATGGTGGTTGTAGCGTGGGAATCAGCGTTCATGGTGTTCTCATAAATGCGAAGGAAAGTGGGGCGAGCCTAAAGACAACACCGTAGCCCGGGTAGGCCGCTGGCAGTGATAACACTCATGCCCGGTAATGATGAGTGAATCGTTAACTTTCTGCGCGAACGCCAATGATACATTCAGACACAACTGCCGAAACAGGAAATCCATTGCGATGAAGATCACGTTGAACAAGATGCTCATGGCCTCGACCCTTGCCGCCGCCATGGCCATAGGCCTGGCGCAGGCCCAGGCGGCCGATGCACCGCGCGTCGGTGTGCGCGGCGCCATCACCGCCGTCGACGGCGACGCCTTGCACGTCAAGGTCAACACTGGCGAAGACGTCACCGTGCACCTGACCAAAGACACCCAGGTACGTGCCGTGACCCTGGCCAAGATTGACGAGATCAAGCCCGGCAGCTACATCGGCTCTGCGGCCATGCCCAACGCCGACGGCACCCTCACTGCCCTCGAAGTGCATGTGTTCCCACCGGCCATGGCCGGCACGGGCGACGGGCATCGGGCGTTTGACTTGAAAGAAGGCAGCAGCATGACCAACGGCACCGTCGGCGACCTGGTGGTCAGCAACGGGCGCACCCTGACCGTCAAATACAAAGGCGGCGAGCAGAAGATTGTGGTGCCGGACGATGTGCCTATCGTGAACCTGGAGCCGGGCGATCGCAGTTTGCTCAAGCCGGGGGTGAAGGTGGTGCTGTTTGCATCGCAAGGGGCGGATGGGACGGTGACGGCCCAGGCAATCTCGGCTGGCAAGGATGGGGTAACACCACCGATGTAACTGCCCAACATAAAACCAAATGTGGGAGGGGGCTTGCCCCCGATAGCAGTGGTTCAGTCAGCTAAGCTGTAACTGACCCACCGCCATCGGGAGCAAGCCCCCTCCCACATTTTTTTACTGCATTTATTCAGTCACAGCGGTTTATTGGCCGCTGTAGATTTGGTCAAACACCCCACCATCATTGAAGTGGGTTTTCTGCACCGTGCGCCAGTCACCAAAGGTTTTCTCCACCGACAGGAAGTCGACTTTCGGGAAACGGTCGGTGTACTTGGCCAACACTTTCGGGTCACGCGGGCGCAGGTAGTTGTTGGCGGCGATTTCCTGGCCTTCCGGCGACCACAGGTATTTCAGGTAATCTTCGGCGGCCACGCGGGTGCCTTTTTTCTCGACCACTTTGTCGACCACCGACACCGGCGGCTCGGCTTCGGCGGAGACGCTTGGGTAGATCACTTCGAACTGGTCGCGACCGAATTCACGGGCGATCATTTCCGCTTCGTTTTCAAAGGTCACCAGCACGTCGCCGATCTGGTTGGTCATGAACGTGGTGGTGGCGGCACGGCCACCGGTGTCCAGCACAGGTGCTTGCTTGAACAGCTTGCCGACAAAGGCCTTGGCCTTGTTTTCGTCACCGCCGTTTTTCAGCACGTAGCCCCAGGCCGACAGGTAAGTGTAGCGGCCGTTACCCGAGGTTTTCGGGTTGGGCACGATCACTTGCACGCCGTCCTTGAGCAGGTCTGGCCAGTCTTTCAGGGCTTTGGGGTTGCCTTTGCGCACGATGAATACGGTGGCGGAGGTGAACGGCGCACTGTTGTTCGGCAGGCGGGTCACCCAGTTGTCCGGCACCAGTTTGCCGTTGTCGACCAGGGCGTTGATGTCGGTGGCCATGTTCATGGTGATCACGTCAGCCGGCAGGCCGTCGATCACCGAGCGCGCTTGTTTGCTGGAGCCGCCGAAAGACATCTGCAGGGTCAGCTTGTCGTTCGGGTGCTCGGCTTCCCAATGTTTCTGGAAGGCGGCGTTGTAGTCCTTGTAGAAATCGCGCATCACGTCGTAGGAGACGTTGAGCAGTGTGACCGGGGCAGCCTGGACGGCGCCCGCCAGGGCTAGGCCGGCGGCCAGGAGAGAGGCGCTAACGAGTTTTTTCACTGCTCATTCCTTGTTGTTCGAGAGAAGGGTAAGGCCATTTGCCAGCGACTATAGCCGGGGTGCCATAGTCGCTTAAAGATTAAAAAGAACTTTGCTTATTCCACTTTCTTAAAAAGATTGCTGCCACAGCGCGAGCAGAACGCCGCATTGGGCTCATGGCTGTTTTTCTTGCACACCGGGCAGTCGGTTTGCAGCTGTTCGCCGCGCATGGCGCTGGCCAGTTCGGCGGTAAAAATCCCGGTGGGCACGGCGATGATCGAGTAACCGGTGATCATCACCAGCGACGAAATCACCTGGCCCAGCGGCGTCTTGGGCACGATATCGCCGAAACCCACGGTGGTCAGGGTCACGATCGCCCAGTAGATGCCCTTGGGGATGCTGGTAAAGCCGTGCTCCGGGCCTTCGATCACATACATCAAGGTACCGAACACCGTGACCAGCGTGCAGACGCTGACCAGGAACACCACAATCTTCTGCTTGCTGCCGCGCAGCGCGGCCATCAGGTAGTTGGCCTGCTTGAGGTACGGACTGAGCTTGAGCACGCGGAAAATCCGCAGCATGCGGATGATGCGGATGATCAGCAGGTACTGCGCGTCGCTGTAATACAGCGCGAGGATGCCGGGCACGATGGCCAGCAAGTCCACCAGCCCATAAAAACTGAAGGCGTAGCGCAACGGCTTGGGCGAGCAGTACAGGCGCATCCCGTACTCGATCAGAAAAATCAGCGTGAAGCCCCATTCAATGTAGGCCAGCACGTTGGCGTAGTTCTGGTGCACCTGGTCGATGCTGTCGAGCATCACGATCACCAGGCTGGCGAGAATGATCAGCAGCAGGATGCCGTCAAAGCGCCGGCCGGCCACGGTGTCACTCTGGAATACCATGACGTAGAGGCGCTGGCGCCAGTCGTTGTTGCT
The DNA here is from genome assembly GCF_979253585.1 of Pseudomonas sp. AC463. Classification (NCBI taxonomy): domain Bacteria; kingdom Pseudomonadati; phylum Pseudomonadota; class Gammaproteobacteria; order Pseudomonadales; family Pseudomonadaceae; genus Pseudomonas; species Pseudomonas sp. AC463. The sequence continues at coordinate 277,006 of NZ_CEEDDZ010000007.1, forward strand.
GTCCATAAAGCCCGCCTGAATCGAATATCGAGCAAGCCTAGGGGGATTCGTAGGGCCTGTCCATGCGCGGTTTCTGCAGGACTCGGTGGCCGGCACGCACCAGCCAGCAGGCGAGGATAAACGGCGCGGTCAGCGCGGGCAGGTGCAGGGCGGCAAAGCCAGGCGTGAGGATGATTGCCAGCAGGATGCCCAGCAGCGGCAGCCAGGGTTGCCGCCGTGCCTGGCTGAGCGCCAGGGCCGCCAGCGCCGGGTTGTAGCTGTGCAGGCCGAGGAGGGCGCTGGCGGGTTCGTCCAGCAGCAGGGCGACCAGCACGCCACATATTGCACCCGTCAGCGCCCAGGCAGCGGCGCGCCGGTTGGCCAGCAGCAGACCAAGCGCAATCAAGACGCCGGCCAGGGGCTGGTCCAGCAGCATGATTTGCGCCAGGCCAATGAAAGGTGCGCTGAGCACGGCCAGCGTATCGGGCGTGCTCAGGGCAAAGGTGCCGGGCGCGGCGGTGCCGAGCAGCAACCAGCCCAGGCCGACAAAAGGCGCGGTGTACGCGGGCAGGTCATCAGGCCGTGCGCTGTGCTTCAACCATTGCCGCGTCAGCATCGCACTCAAGCCGCCGCACGCCAGAATCAGCGGCGGCAGCAAAGCCGACCAGGCGAAATGTTGGCTGATCAACACGCCCAGCAGCACACCGTTGTAGCTATAGAGCCCGGCTTGGCGCTCGGCCTTGGGATAGCCGCGCCGCTGGGCCGTGAGCAAACCGGCGACACCCCCCAGCAGCGCGCCGCCGAGCAAGGCCGGGGCGCCGACCAGGATGGCCAGCAGGCACAGCAGGCCACACAGGGGGTGGCGCTGCAGGAAGATCTGGCTGAAGCCGTTGAGCAGGGCTTCGGCCCAGTCGGGGCAGGTTGGGTTGTGCATGGTGGTTAGTCAGTGGGACTGAGTTGTACCCATCGGGGGCAAGCCCCCTCCCACATTGGAGTGTGGGAGGGGGCTTGCCCCCGATGAGGCCCTGACAGCTGCTAAATCAACGTCTCGATACGCAGCGAATTGGTCGACCCCGGCTGCCCAAACGGCACCCCCGCGGTAATCACCAACGTATCCCCGCGCTGCGCCATGCCCTGGGCCTGGGCAATTTCCAGCGCGGTGGAACACACCTCATCCACCTGGCGCAGCCGGTCATTGACCACCGAGTGCACGCCCCACGCCACGCTCAACCGCCGCGCCGTGGACAGGTTCGGCGTGAGGTTCAGAATCGGCGCCACCGGCCGTTCCCGCGCCGCGCGCAGGCTGGAGCTGCCCGACTCGCTGTAGTTGACCAGCACCGCCACCGGCAGGATGCTGCTGATGCGGCGGATCGCGCAGCTGATCGCGTCCGACACCGTGGCGTCGGCTTTCGGCCGGCTCACGTCGAGTTGAGTCTGGTAGTCCGGGCCGTTTTCCACCTGGCGGATGATCTTGCTCATCATCTGCACGGCTTCCAGCGGGTATTCGCCCGAGGCGGTTTCGGCCGACAGCATCACCGCATCCGCGCCTTCGGCCACGGCGTTGGCGACATCCGTGACTTCGGCGCGGGTCGGTGCCGGCGAGAAGCGCATGGATTCCAACATCTGTGTGGCCACCACCACCGGTTTGCCCAACTGGCGGCAGGTGCTGATGATGTCTTTCTGGATCTGCGGCACGCTCTCGGCGGGCACTTCCACGCCCAGGTCGCCTCTGGCCACCATGATCGCGTCGCTCAATTCGGCGATTTCCTGCAGGCGCTGCACGGCCGAAGGCTTCTCGATCTTGGCCATCAGGAAGGCCTTGTCGCCGATCAGCTCGCGGGCCTCGCGGATGTCTTCCGGGCGTTGCACAAAGGACAGCGCGACCCAATCCACGCCCAGCTCCAGGCCGAAACTCAGGTCCCGCCGGTCCTTGGCGGTGAGTGGGCTGAGTTCCAACAATGCCTGTGGGACGTTTACGCCTTTGCGGTCGGACAACTCGCCGCCATTCAGCACGGTGGTGTCGATGGCGTCGGCATGCTTGGTGATCACCCGCAGGCGCAGCTTGCCGTCGTCCAGCAGCAGGTCCATGCCCGGCTCCAGCGCTTTGAGGATTTCCGGGTGGGGCAGGTTGACCCGGCACTGGTCGCCCGGGGTCGGGTCGAGGTCCAGGCGCAGGGCCTGGCCGCGCACCAGTTGCACCTTGCCCTCGGCAAACCGCCCGACGCGCAGCTTCGGCCCTTGCAGGTCCATGAGGATGCCCAGCGGGTAATTGAGCTGGCGCTCCACCTGGCGAATCCACTGGTAGCGCTGGGCGTGATCGGCGTGGTCGCCGTGGCTGAAATTGAGACGGAAGATATTCACCCCGGCTTCCACCAGCTCGCGGATGTCATCGATCCCGTGGGTGGCCGGGCCCAGGGTGGCGAGGATTTTGACCTTCTTGTCAGGCGTCATGGGCAGTGCTCTCAAGGATCAGAATGGCGCGAAAATCATTGACGTTGGTGCGGGTCGGCTCGGTGATGATCAAACCCTCGAGCGCGGCGAAGTAGCCGTAGCCATTGTTGTTGTCCAGCTCATCGCTGGCGCTCAGGCCCAGGGCTTCGGCGCGGGCATAACTGCACGGCGTCATGATCGCGCCGGCGTTGTCTTCCGAGCCGTCGATGCCGTCGGTGTCGCCGGCCAGGGCGTAGACGCCCGGTAGGCCTTTGAGGCTGTCGGTGAGGCTCAGCAGGAATTCGGCGTTGCGCCCGCCACGGCCATTGCCGCGCACGGTGACGGTGGTTTCACCGCCGGACAGGATCACGCACGGCGCCGCCAACGGCTGGCCATGCTGCACAATTTGCCGCGCGATGCCGGCGTGCACTTTGGCCACATCCCGCGCTTCGCCTTCGAGGTCGCCGAGGATCAGCGGGCTGAACCCGGCCTGGCGGACTTTGACCGCCACCGCTTCCAGCGACTGCTGCGGGCGCGCGATCAGTTGGAAATGGCTGCGGGAAAGGATCGGATCGCCGGGTTTGACGGTCTCCGAGGCGGGGTTCTGCAACCAGCTGCGCACCGAGGCGGGGGCGTCGATGTGATAGCGCTTGAGGATCGCCAAGGCTTGCTGCGAGGTGCTTGGGTCGCCGACGGTGGGGCCGGAGGCGATCACCGTGGCCTGGTCGCCCGGCACGTCGGAAATCGCGTAGGTGTACACCGTGGCCGGCCATGCGGCCTTGGCCAGCCGGCCACCCTTGATCGCCGAGAGATGCTTGCGCACGCAATTCATCTCGCCAATGGTGGCGCCGGATTTGAGCAGGGCTTTGTTGATGGCTTGCTTGTCGGCCAGGCTGATGCCCTCGGCCGGCAGCGCCAGCAATGCCGAGCCGCCGCCGGAAAGCAGGAAGATCACGCGGTCTTCTTCACCGAGGTTGCTGATCAGTTCCAGTACGCGCTTGGCCACGGCCAGGCCGGCGGCATCGGGGACCGGGTGGGCGGCTTCGACCACTTCGATTTTTTTGCACGGGGCGCCGTGGCCGTAGCGGGTCACCACCAGGCCTGTGACTTCACCCTGCCAGCAGTTTTCCACCACAAGGGCCATGGCGGCTGCAGCCTTGCCGGCGCCGATCACGATCACACGGCCGCTGCGGTCGGCGGGCAGAAAAGGTTCGAGGACTTGCCGGGGGTGGGCGGCGTCGATGGCTGTGGCAAACAGCTCGCGAAGCAGGTGTTGCGGATCGACCGACATAAGCGGGCTCCCGGGGGATTTTTGTTATTAGAGGTGCAGCAATTTCAGACATTGAAATGGGGAAAAAATGTGGGAGGGGGCTTGCCCCCTCCCACATTGGATTGCATTTCAAGGATGGATTACTTATCGCGAATCGAAAAATTCGCCATATGCTCCAGCCCCTTGATCAGCGCCGAATGGTCCCAGTTGCCGCCGCCGATCGCCGTGCAGGTACTGAACACCTGCTGGGTGCCGGCGGTGTTCGGCAGGTTGATGCCCAGCTCCTTGGCGCCGGCCAGGGCCAGGTTCAGGTCCTTCTGGTGCAGGTTGATGCGGAAACCCGGATCGAAGGTGCCCTTGATCATGCGTTCGCCGTGTACTTCCAGGATCTTCGACGACGCAAAGCCACCCATCAGCGCTTCACGCACCTTGGCCGGGTCGGCGCCGTTCTTGGCGGCGAACAGCAGCGCCTCGGCTACTGCCTGGATATTCAGCGCGACGATGATCTGGTTGGCGACCTTGGCGGTCTGGCCATCGCCATTGCCGCCGACCAGGGTGATGTTCTTGCCCATGCTCTGGAACAGTGGCAGGGCGCGTTCGAAGGTCTGCGGCTCACCGCCGACCATGATGCTCAGGGTGCCGGCCTTGGCGCCGACTTCACCACCCGACACTGGCGCATCCAGGTACTGCGCGCCGGTTTCATTGATCTTCGCGGCAAAGGCTTTGGTGGCCGTGGGCGAGATCGAACTCATGTCGATCACCACCTTGTTCGGCGACAGGCCGGCGGCCACGCCGTCGGCGCGGAACAGCACGTCATCCACCTGTGGGGTGTCGGGCACCATCACGATGATGAACTCGGCTTCCTGGGCGACTTGCTGCGGGTTGGCCAGGGCGATCGCGCCGGCGCTGATCAGCTCGGCGGGGGCCTTGCCGTGGTGCTCGGACAGGAACAGTTGGTGACCGGCTTTCTGCAGGTTGGCGGCCATGGGTTGGCCCATGATGCCGGTGCCGATAAATCCGATTTTAGCCATGAAGAAATCCTCTTGTTATTCGATGTGGCAGGGTCTGCCCAACACAGGAGATTCAAATGTGGGAGGGGGCTTGCCCCCGATAGCGGTGCATCAGTTGACACAAATGTTGAATGAAAGAACATCGGGGGCAAGCCCCCTCCCACATGGGTTCTGTGTTGTGTTTGTTAGATCGCGTTGTGAGTTTTGAGCCAACCCAAACCCGCTTCGGTGGTGGTCAACGGCTTGTATTCACAGCCGACCCAACCCGTGTAGCCGATGCGGTCCAGATGTTCGAACAGGAAGCGGTAGTTGATCTCGCCAGTGCCCGGCTCGTTGCGCCCGGGGTTGTCCGCCAGCTGGATGTGGTTGATCTCATCCAGGTGCGCGGCCATGGTGCGGGCCAGGTCGCCTTCCATGATTTGCATGTGGTAGATGTCGTATTGCAGGAACAGGTTGGCGCTGCCGACCTGCTCGCGAATCGACAGGGCCTGCGCGGTGTTGTTCAGGTAGAAGCCCGGGATGTCGCGGGTGTTGATCGCTTCCATCACCAGCTTGATGCCCACCGCTTGAAGCTTGTCGGCGGCGTATTTGAGGTTGGCGACAAAGGTTTTTTCCAGGGTTTCGTCATCCACACCGACCGGACGAATCCCGGCCAGGCAGTTGATCTGGGTATTGCCCAGCACCTGGGCGTAGGCAATCGCCAACTTGACCCCGGCACGGAACTCTTCGACGCGGTCCGGGTGGCATGCCAGGCCGCGCTCGCCCTTGGCCCAGTCGCCGGCCGGCAGGTTGAACAACACCTGCGTCAGGCCATGGGCGTCGAGCTGTGCCTTGATTTCGGCGGAGCTGAATTCATACGGGAACAGGTACTCGACCCCTTCGAAGCCGGCATCGGCGGCGGCTTTGAAACGGGCGAGAAAGTCCTGCTCGGTAAACAGCATGGACAGGTTGGCGGCAAAGCGCGGCATAAGGTTCTCCTTAATCGAGCAGGGAAATGGCAGTCGGCGCATCGTTGCCGACCAGTGCCAGATCTTCGAATTCATTGACGGCGTTGATCTCGGTGCCCATGGAAATATTGGTCACGCGCTCCAGAATAATCTCAACGATCACCGGAACCTTGAACTCTTCGATCATTTCCTGGGCCTTGCGCAATGCAGGCTGGATTTGCCCCGGCTCGAATACGCGCAGGGCCTTGCAACCCAGGCCTTCGGCGACGGCGACGTGGTCCACGCCATAGCCGTTCAGCTCGGGGGCGTTGAGGTTGTCGAAAGACAGCTGCACGCAGTAGTCCATTTCAAACCCGCGCTGGGCCTGGCGGATCAAGCCCAGGTAGGAGTTGTTTACCACCACGTGGATGTACGGCAGCTTGAACTGCGCGCCTACCGCCAGCTCTTCGATCATGAACTGGAAGTCGTAGTCGCCAGACAGCGCCACCACCTTGCGGCTAGGGTCGGCCTTGACCACGCCCAGTGCCGCCGGAATGGTCCAGCCCAGCGGGCCGGCCTGGCCGCAGTTGATCCAGTGGCGTGGCTTGTACACGTGCAGGAACTGCGCGCCGGCAATCTGCGACAGGCCGATGGTGCTGACGTAGCAGGTGTCTTTGCCGAACACCTGGTTCATCTCTTCGTACACGCGCTGCGGCTTGACCGGCACGTTGTCGAAGTGGGTCTTGCGGTGCAGGGTGGCCTTGCGCTGCTGGCAGTCGTGCAGCCAGGCGCTGCGGTCCTTGAGCTTGCCGGCGGCTTTCCACTCGCGGGCGACTTCAATGAACATGGTCAGCGCGGAACCGGCGTCGGAGACGATGCCCAGGTCCGGGGTAAACACGCGGCCAATCTGCGTGGGTTCGATGTCGACGTGAATGAATTTTCGCCCTTCGGTGTAGACCTCCACCGAACCGGTGTGGCGGTTGGCCCAGCGGTTGCCGATGCCCAGCACCACGTCCGACTTGAGCAGCGTCGCGTTGCCATACCGGTGGGAGGTTTGCAGGCCGACCATGCCCACCATCAGTGGGTGATCGTCAGGGATGGTGCCCCAGCCCATCAGGGTCGGGATCACCGGGATACCGGTGAGTTCGGCGAATTCCACCAGCAGCTCGCTGGCATCGGCGTTGATCACGCCGCCGCCGCTCACCAGCAGTGGGCGTTCGGCCGCATCCAGCAGCGCCAGGGCTTTCTCGACCTGGATGCGCGTGGCCAGTGGCTTGGCCAGCGGCAGCGGCTGGTAGGCATCGATGTCGAATTCGATCTCGGCCATCTGCACGTCGAACGGCAGGTCGATCAGCACCGGGCCTGGGCGGCCGGAGCGCATTTCATAGAAGGCTTTCTGGAACGCGTAAGGCACCTGGCCGGGTTCGAGCACGGTGGTCGCCCACTTGGTCACCGGCTTGACGATGCTGGTGATGTCTACGGCCTGGAAGTCTTCCTTGTGCATCCGTGCACGCGGGGCCTGGCCGGTGATGCAGAGGATCGGAATCGAGTCGGCCGAGGCGCTGTACAAGCCGGTGACCATATCGGTGCCGGCCGGGCCAGAGGTGCCGATGCACACGCCGATATTGCCGGCCTTGGTGCGGGTGTAACCCTCGGCCATGTGCGAGGCGCCTTCAACGTGGCGAGCAAGGACGTGATCGATGCCACCCACCTTCTGCAAGGCCGAGTACAGCGGGTTGATCGCGGCGCCTGGGATACCGAAGGCGGTATCCACGCCTTCACGGCGCATCACCAGGACGGCGGCTTCGATTGCTCTCATTTTGCTCATGATTTTGGTGCCTCTTGCGTTTTGTAATTGTATACAAGTGGTGTCTGGACAAAGTGTATTCACGGCGAGCTGCGCAGGTCAATCCATTTTATTCGCTGGCCTTTGCGTTCGTCGGAAGGCAATTTTTCGACGTATGGAAGCTTTGTGCGAAAATATTGTATACAAAATCAAATGTCATTGTGTTCTATTTGTTGGATCGAGCATCTGATCAAACATACCTCCACCGCATTCCCAATAACAAAAGAAGGACGGCACCATGAGCGCTTTAACCTTGAAACTCGCCACCCAACTGGCCAGCCAGGCCCTGACCGCAGGCCGCACGATTTCAGCTGCGCCGTTGACCATTGCGGTGCTCGACAGCGGTGGCCACTTGATCACCCTGCAACGCGAAGACGGCGCCAGCCTGCTGCGCCCGCAGATCGCCATCGGCAAGGCCTGGGGCGCGATTGCCTTGGGTAAGGGTTCACGGCTGTTGGCGCTGGACGCGCAGCAGCGGCCGGCGTTTATCGCGGCGTTGAACAGCCTGGGGCAGGGCAGCGTGGTGCCGGCGCCGGGTGGGGTGTTGATTCGGGATCAGCAGGGTGTGGTGTTGGGGGCGATCGGGATCAGTGGGGATACGTCGGACATTGACGAGCAGTGTGCGATCACGGCGATCGAGGGCGTGGGGTTGATGGCGGATGCCGGGGTGTCAGCTTGATTCTGGGGTGACTGTAAGGGCCTCATCGGGGGCAAGCCCCCTCCCACATTTGACTGTATTCACAAATAGAAATGTGTGAACCCAATCCAGTGTGGGAGGGGGCTTGCCCCCGATTGGCACAGGCGACTCGCTCTATCAGTCCGGCTCACACCCCTTGAGCACCAACCGAATAATCGTCTGCGCCGCCGCCTCATAATCCGCCTCATCCAGCTTGGCCTTGCCGGTCACTGCCGAGATCTGCCAGTCGAAATCCGCATAGGTCTGCGTGGCCGCCCAAATGCTGAACATCAGGTGATTGGGGTCTATGGCGGCGATCAGGCCGCGATCCACCCAGTTCTGGATGCAATCGATATTGTGCTTGGCCTGGGCATTCAGCTGGCCGACCTGCTCCGCGCTCAGGTGCGGTGCGCCGTGCATGATTTCGCTGGCGAACACCTTGGAGGCAAAGGGCAGGTCACGGGAGATGCGGATTTTCGAGCGGATGTAATTGCTCAACACCACCGAAGGTTCGCCGTCGGGATTGAACGGCGTGGACGCCGCCAGGATCGGCCCGATAATGCTTTCGAGCACCTCGCGGTAGAGGTTGTCCTTGGACTTGAAGTAGTAATAGACGTTGGGCTTGGGCAGCCCGGCCTTGGCGGCGATGTCGCTGGTTTTGGTCGCGGCGAAGCCCTTGTCGGCAAACTCCTCGCTGGCCGCCCGCAGGATTTTTTCTTTATTGCGCTCGCGAATGGTGCTCATAAACCAGGAGTTTCCTTGCCAATACCGGCGGTTGCGCATGGTAGCACCGGCTATCTGCATGCCTCAACAATGTGCCCGCAAAGCCCTGCGCCGCGTTATGCTCGCGCCATCCCCCCCTTACGGAAGCCTGATTCATGGCAGGAAGCAGCTTGTTGGTATTGATCGATGACATCGCCGCGGTACTTGATGATGTCGCCCTGATGACAAAAATGGCCGCGAAGAAGACCTCCGGCGTGCTGGGCGACGATCTGGCGCTTAACGCCCAGCAGGTTTCCGGTGTACGTGCCGAGCGCGAAATCCCGGTGGTGTGGGCCGTTGCCAAAGGTTCCTTCATCAACAAGTTGATTCTGGTGCCCACCGCGCTGCTGATCAGCGCCTTTGCGCCCTGGGCGGTTACGCCGTTGTTGATGCTCGGCGGCGCCTACCTGTGTTTCGAAGGCTTCGAGAAGCTGGCGCACAAATTCCTGCACAGCAAGGCTGAAGACCAGGCCGAACACACACAATTGGTCGAAGCCGTGGCCGACCCGGCAACCGATCTGGTGGCCTTCGAAAAGGACAAGATCAAAGGCGCGATCCGTACCGACTTCATCCTCTCCGCCGAAATCATCGCCATCACCCTCGGCATCGTGGCGGATGCGCAACTGATGCAGCAAGTGGTCGTGCTGTCGGGTATCGCCATTGTCATGACCATCGGCGTTTATGGTCTGGTAGCCGGTATCGTCAAACTGGATGACCTGGGCCTGTGGCTCACCCAGAAGCCTGGCCAGGTCGCGCGCAGTGTTGGCGGCGCTATCCTGCGTGCGGCACCGTACATGATGAAAAGCCTGTCGGTGATCGGTACGGCGGCGATGTTTATGGTCGGCGGCGGGATCCTGACCCATGGCGTGCCGATGGTGCATCACTGGATCGAGACGGTGAGCCAAAGCACAGGCGGTTTGGTGTGGTTGATGCCGACCCTGCTGAATGCAGTGGCGGGGATTATCGCGGGGGCGGTGGTGTTGGTCGTCGTTCAAGTATTTGGCAAAGTGTGGCGAGCCGCGAAACGCTGATTGGTTCGCATCGAATACCGCTTGAAAGACTGTTTAAGCTTAATCCTACAGTTCGATTTTCCAGGCATTTATAGGATGCGTCGCGCTTCTTCGTGTGAAGGGGGCGATAAAGAATGACTGGATAAGGGGTTAAGGATGAAATGGTGTTTTCAAGCGATAAAAAACTATGCCAAGTTCAGCGGTCGAGCTAGCAGAAAGCACTATTGGATTTTCGCATTTTTAGACGCAGCGCTGATGTACGGCTCGATTGTAGTTGCGGGGCAGGCCGGGGTTACCTACAGCAAGTGGTTTTATGTACCGCTGGGTATTTACGCTGTTCTAATGATCATCCCTCGATTAGCAATAACGGTTCGTCGGCTTCACGATGTGAACACGACGGGGGCTTACGTGCTGTGGCACGCGATACCATTCGTGGGGTTTATCATGGTGACCGTCCAACTGCTGAAGAAAGGTGACAAGGGCGAGAACAACTACGGATTGCCTTGTGAAAGTGTCGAAAATGTTTAGTAGGATTTGATTCGCCGCAACCGCAATAAAAAAGGCCATTCAATCGAATGGCCTTTTTTGTGGGCGTTGTCCCGTCCTGAATAAGGTTTACACCTTCTGACCGATCTTCAGGAGGATTCAATGGATACGGGAAAAAGGCGGAGC